>CBFIBN010000136.1:0-4509 GCA_965660775.1 Arenicellales bacterium
CAATATGACTGGACGTGATGGCCAGGAGGGGCTGGAAGCATTTATCAACAAACGCCCGCCGGTTTTTACCGGAAGCCAATAGGAATTCAAAAGTCGTGACTATTGAATTCAATTTTTCCGACCAGAATGTGCTGGTCGTAGGTGGCACCAGCGGGATCAACCTGGGTATCGCCCAAGGCTTTGCCCGCGCCGGGGCGAACCTCGGTGTAGTCAGCCGGTCCCAGGCAAAAGTGGATGCCGCAGTAGCACAGCTTTCAGCTGATGCCCCCCACACGATTGGCTTTAGTGCCGATGTTCGCGATTACGAGGCAATCGAATCGTGCAGTCGCGACTTCAGTAAGCGCTTCGGTGCCATTGATGTGCTGATCTCGGGTGCAGCTGGCAACTTTCCGGCAACCGTCAATGCCATGTCGGCCAACGGCTTTAAGGCGGTAGTCGATATCGACCTGCTGGGCACCTTCCATGTGATGCGTTCGGCCTACCCCTACCTTAAAAAACCTGGCAGTGCGGTCATTAATATCTCTGCGCCCCAGGCTTTCCAGCCTATGGAAATGCAGGCCCATGTATGTGCTGCCAAAGCCGGCGTCGACATGGTGACCCGCGTGCTGGCAATGGAGTGGGGCGGGGAAAACATCCGTGTCAATTCGATTGTTCCCGGCCCCATCGCTGATACTGAGGGCATGGCACGACTGGCCCCGACCCGCAAGATGCAACAAGCCGTAACTGCTTCCGTCCCCCTGGGCCGCCAAGGCACCACTGCCGACATCGCCCAGGCCGTCATGTTCCTGGCTTCACCCCTGGCGTCTTACATTACGGGCGCTGTTATCCCGGTAGATGGCGGCTGGTCATTAAGTGGATTTGCCTCGATGGGCGCCTCACTTAAAGGCCTCGCCCAGAACTGACCCTTTACAACCCAAAATGACCAAGGGCTCATCTCAGCTCGACCCACGCCTGGCACGAAACTATGGCGAAAAAACCAGCGATGATTTTCGTGCGGTTTACCGTGAGTGGGCTGACACCTACGACGACGATCTCGTTGATGAATTCGGTTATCTCGCGCCGCAGGCAGCGGTTGAATGCCTGAAAACGCATCTGCCTTCATTAAACGCCCCGATTCTGGACATGGGCTGTGGCACCGGCCTGGTTGGGAAACTGCTTTTTGACGCTGGATACCCGATTATTGACGGCCTGGATCTTTCTTTGGAAATGCTGGAAAAAGCCCAGGGACTGGGGGTTTATCGCTCACTGGGCGAAGCCGATCTAACCGAGCAATTGACCCTGGAACCGATCTACCAGGCCGTCATCTGCGTTGGGGTCTTCTCACACCAGCCTAGTCAACCCTTTGATCTTGCCCAACTGTTTAGTGCGTTGACCCCCGATGGAGTACTGGTGGCTACCGTCAATGGCAAGGGCTGGAAAGAAATCGGTTGGGAGGCTTTACTGATACAAAGCGCTGAGAAAAACGGCTTTCGTATCGAGTCTGTATCCGACATTCCCTACCTGACCCGCCAGAATATTCCAGGAAAGCTGCTGACGCTTCGCCCCTGAGCTCGGTCCACTTAAATTCTCAACGGACGGACAAAGCCCCAGCCATCCGACATCGTTCGCGTGTGACCGGCGGTTTTGCGCTACCGCAAAGCGTTTGTGTTCCCGTATGATCGGGCCGCCTTGAAAACAACAGCCAATAACTCGCTTCCCGTGACACTTGTTTCCAACCGGCGCATCGGTGTGCCCTTGGTACTGGCCGCCGGTATTTTCTGGAGTACCTCGGGCATTCTTTATCGACTGATCCAGGAAGCCACGCCCTGGCATGTGCTGCTGTACCGCTCGCTGGCACTGATGCTGGTGCTTGGCCTCTGGCTGGGCTTTCGCTACCGCGACGCTCTGGGGCAAACACTGAGCGAAACCGGCTGGTCTGCCTTGCTGGGCGGACTTTGTCTGGGCACAGCCTTTACCGGCTATATCCTGGCTCTGGAGCACACCACCGTGGCGAACGCGATGTTCCTGCTGGCCAGTGCCCCGTTTTTTGCCGCCCTGGCTGGACGCATTCTGCTGGGTGAACGCATCGCCATTTACATGTGGGTAGCGATGATCGTTGCTGCCGTGGGCATCGGCATCATGGCCGGCGAAGAACTCTCGCTGGGTAAAGGCCGCGGTGAAGGCTTTGCCCTGATGGCCGCGCTGGGCTTTGCTGGACTGACAATCTCACTACGCACCCGCCCCGGCACAGACAAACTCATTACCATTTTCGCGGCAACGGCTGTCGCCACACTTTACGCACTAGCCGGCATAGGCCTATCCGAATCTGGCTTTGCGATCCCCTGGATCGATCTGATTAATTGCATCGGCATGGGCTGGTTTCAGATCGGACTGGGATTTGCCTTGTTTACCGCCGGGGCCCGTCACCTGCAAGCAGTAGAACTGACTCTGCTATCCATGACCGAAGTTATCGCCGGACCCATCATCGTCTGGGTTGGTATTGGTGAAATCCCCTCGGAGCAATCACTGATGGGCGGCGCCTTGATACTGACTGGAATTACGCTGATGGCTCTTTGTAGTGCGCGGGCAAAAAGCCGAACCCCACCATTTGAACCACCAGTATCCTGAATACCACCTATTGTAAGAACTTAATGAGGGGCTACACCGCTCACCCAGGCATCTTGTCAAACGCCTTGATCTTCGGATCAATCGGTGTCGATGGCAGACGGTGGCTTGCGTAGACATTGGCCTTGGGTTCAAACCAACTCGCATCTTCGATAAGACCTACCCGCACACCCCGTCGATTAGGTGCTTTGGTGTTTTGGGTGTAGACCTGTGATCCGCACGATGGGCAAAAGTGTTTGGTAATCGTATTGCCCGCGTCACTTAGATGCTGGTGGGCATGGGTATCACCCGATACCTCGAACTCGTCGGCATCAACAAAAGCGAACGAAGCATACGCCCCGCCACCAGAGCGACGGCAATCATCACAGTGACAATTCGCCTGAAACATCGGTTCGGCACTGCAGTGAAACTGTACTGCACCACATAAGCAGTGCCCGGAAAACTGATCAACCATAACCCCTCCTTTTTTTTGAGACTGGCCACTCCCTGGATCAGGTGAACCGATCGTGATTGCAGGCAACCTAGTCTAGGCTTAAGCTGCGGATTTGTCTCTATCGGACGGGCTTGGGGTCAGGAACCATCAGGCGCCCAACCCCAAAAACCGAATCGGGTCAACGACTGCTATGAACAGTACAAACTACCGCCTACGGTAAAGCAAGACTTGCTGGTACCGCTGACAGTCTTGCAATAGGTGCTTTTGCCAACTCTTTCACAACCCACAATCGAGGGGTCTGGCTTGCCACAATACTGACTGCCCGAGATTTCGAAACAGCCGGAGACAGATTTGCTGGGTGCAGTGGGCGGCATCACACAACCGGCCAAAGGTAACGCTAAAACTATAAGGAATTTTTTCACTGGATGAACTCCTGGATTAATAAGGGGACGGTGATCCCTAATATAAAAATATTATAAAAATCCCACAATTCAATCATTTGATGATTGCCATTGAAAAACTTGACGCTGCTGTTTTTGAGGCGTGGGTTTTTCCAACAACAAGTATTGCTAGGCCTGGTTTGCCTGCCAGAACCCTAGGGGCCTGCCATATGTCGGTTACAGCCGGTTCATCAACCTTGCTGACGAGTGTTTACCGGCTGAGTTTCAGCTACACAATGATCGTGGAATTCGAACTGATCAAACCGATTCCAATCATCTTTTTCCCCAGGCCGGACGCTGTCCGCGAAGGTGATGAGGGCAGTGCTCACCACTGTTCAGGACGACCGTCATTTTCTGCCAGATGTCTTCCATCGTCGCTATCAGGTCCGACCCATGTTGGCGATTAAGTCTCGAATGCTTCGGCCCGGTAAGAAAGTCGAGTTCGTGTTGCGCCACTTCACGATACCAGGAATTTCGGTTGGTCAGTTTCACATTGATGAAGCCTGTTTGGTTAAACGCGTTTTTGTAGCGCTCCGGCGACGCCATGGCGAATTCAAGATCTTCGGCCACGATATAAGCCTTCATTTCATCCGAAGGTTCACCGTCGTGGGAAATCAGCCAGTCTGATATGGCAAACCAGCCGCCGGGCTTCAAAACGCGGAACACGTCACTGCAAAGGGCTTCTTTGTCCGGAATATGAATAATGGAATCCTTGGAATAGACAAGGTCAAAACTCTGATCCGGAAAATCCAGCGGACCGGGTACAACCTTATCGATGGTCACACGATCTTCTACTCCTTCTTGGGCGACCAGGCGCCGGGCGGCATTGCAGACATCATCCTCAACATCAATTCCAACTACCTGCGCGGCACCAAGCTCACTGACCAGCAAAACCGAGACGGCGCCTGACCCACAACCGATATCTAGAACCCTCTTGCCCGCCAGATCGAGCCCTTCGACCACCCGCGACGCTTCCTCTGCGCCGCCAGGGGATAGGAAACCCTCACCCCAGATATCTCCGAAAAAGGCGAT
>CBFIBN010000137.1:0-4508 GCA_965660775.1 Arenicellales bacterium
TACCGCCATTGAGGTTATGGTAACTGACGTCCTCAAAACCACTTTCACGCATCATCTGGCTGAGCTGGTTCTGGTCCGGGTGGCGCCGAATCGATTCCACGAGATAACGATAACTCGCCTCGTCACCGGTCACCATGCGGCCCAATGGCGGGATGACAGAGAAAGAAAAAAGATCATCGCCGCGTGACAGCCACTTGGACACCGGGTGCGAGAACTCCAGGATCACCACGCGCCCGCCCGGGCGAAGCATTTGTGCCATCGACTTCAGCGCCTTGGGGATACGGGTAACATTGCGCAGACCAAAAGCGATGCACACACAATCGAAAGCCCCCGACATCAATGGCAGCGCCTCGGCATCGGCGAGCAAAAATTCAACATGGCTGCCAATGCCTTTGTCGATCAGGCGTTTGCGACCCTGCTCAAGCATAGCTGGGTTAACGTCAGTCATGACAACCTGCCCGGTATCGCCAACCCGTTTAGCAAAGCGTGCCGTCATATCACCACTGCCAGCTGCAACATCCAACACCCGATGCCCGGCGTGTACGCTGGCGCGCGCCAGGGCGAAGTCTTTCCACAACCGATGAGCTCCCAGTGACATCAGGTCGTTCATCAGGTCATAACGATCGGCTACCGATTCAAAGACCTGACCGACCCGCTCAGCCTTGTCGGCAGGGTCTACCTCGCTGAAGCCGAAATGTGTTGCCTTTTCACCCATGATCGAAATGGTGCGTGGGCGCGTTCAGGCGTCTGGTTTGCGCTCGTAACCCGCCTCGGTCAAATCGTCCAGGTAGGCCTGCCATAAACGATCCTGGTGGGTTCCCAGTTCATACAGTGTCTCCCACGAGTAAAGGCCGGTGTTATGGCCATCGTCAAAATGCAACTTGACGGCATAGGCGCCAACCGCTTCTACCTGGGTGATATTGACAGTCTCTTTGCCCGTTTGCAGCACTTCCTGCCCGGGGCCGTGGCCGCGTACCTCGGCAGAGGGTGAGTACACCCGCAGGTACTCGCAGGACAGCATGAAATGACTGTCGTCATCAAACTCGACCTCGAGTGTACGAGAGCCCTGATGTAAAACGATACGGGTGGGGCGAGGGTGTGATGACATGGTGACTGGAGAAAAGTAGAACAATCCCGGCCAGGCCGAGCTTGAATTAGAGGCTATTGCTCTTGTATCCAAAGTGCAACTTCTTCAGCAAAATAAGTCAGGATGGCATCGGCACCCGCGCGTTTAAAGGCCAGCAGGGATTCGAGCACAACTGCCTTGCGATCCAACCAGCCGTTCTGCGCGGCAGCGCAAAGCATGGCGTACTCACCACTGACCTGGTAGACAAAAGTCGGTACACCCAACTCGTGCTTGACCCGCTGCACCACATCCAGATACGGCATACCGGGCTTGACCATGACCATATCGGCCCCCTCATCAAGATCCAATTCAACTTCGCGCAAGGCTTCATCGGTGTTGCCCGGATCTACCTGATAGGAGTACTTATCGCCACCACCGAGATTGGCCGCAGATCCTACAGCGTCACGAAACGGACCGTAGAAAGACGACGCATATTTAGCCGAATAGGCAAGGATGCGAGTGTTGACCAGGCCTGCTTCCTCAAGCCCGTCACGGATTGCGCCAATGCGCCCGTCCATCATGTCCGAGGGGGCAACCACCTGGGCGCCAGCCCGAGCATGGCATAGCGCCTGGCGCACCAGTGTCTCTACTGTCGTGTCGTTGCTGACATATCCTTGCTCATCCAGTAGGCCGTCCTGGCCATGGCTGGTATACGGATCCAATGCAACATCAGTAATGATGCCCATTTCCGGTAGGTGCTCACGCAAAGCGCTGACCACCTGCGGCACCAACCCTTGGGGATTGTAGGCTTCAGCCGCATCAGCCGTTTTTAATGCGACATCGATCACCGGGAAAATAGCAATGGCCTTGATACCCAAGGCATCGAGTCTTTCGGCCCGCTCCAGCAATAGATCGAGGCTTAAGCGTTCGACACCCGGCATGGACGGCACTGCCTGACGTACCCCGGCCCCGTCACAAACAAAGACCGGCTGGATCAGATCGTCTATGGACAATCGTGATTCACGCACCAGCGCACGACTAAACGCATCTTTGCGCAGGCGCCGCATTCGCGTGGTAGGGTAAACGCTCATCGATAATTCCTTTTAACGCGCCGACCTTTTTTTGCCCGGCCGCTTCTTGGTCGCTTTCTTGGCTGCTGGCTTTTTGGCTACTTTTTTGCTTACGGCCTTTTTGGCGACTGGCTTCTTGAGGGCTGGCTTTTTGGCCACTTTCTTGGCTGCTGGCTTTTTCGCAACCTTCTTAGCCACTTTCTTGGCTGCTGGCTTTTTGGCTACTTTTTTGGTGGCTTTTTTCACCGTGGTCGTGGTCGGTTTTTCGGCTGCTTTTTTTCCCGCTTTTTTGCTGGTTGCCGGCTTCGTGACAACCGCTTGCGGGCGGGCGGACCTCGGCGTGGTGACTTTTTTCTCCAAAGGTCTAATCTCTATATCGACCACTTCACAGATGACGGAAAAGATCTGTTCCACCTCGCCACCTGCCTGAATAGTGCGCAACTTGTGCTGCGCCTTGTAATAGGCGCTAAGCGGCGCCGTATCCTGATCATAGGTTTGCAGGCGTGCGCGCACGGTTTTCTCGGTGTCATCAGATCGGTGGGAAAGCTGCTTCGAACCACATTTATCGCACACCCCGGACCGGTTCGGACGGGAAAAAAAGCGGTTGTATATCGCACCGCATTCACCACAGCTCAGCCGGCCGGTAACGCGCTTGATCACAATCTCGTTATCAAGGGCAAACTGCAACACCAATTGTAGCGGTCGACCCAGCCAGCCCAGTCGGGTATCCAGGTCCTGAGCCTGTGGGATATTGCGGGGAAAGCCGTCCAGAACGAAACCACGGCGACTTTCGTTAGCCCGCAGGCGATCGGTGACCGCGTCGATCACGATGTCATC
This sequence comes from Arenicellales bacterium, assembly GCA_965660775.1. GTDB lineage: Bacteria > Pseudomonadota > Gammaproteobacteria > Arenicellales > UBA868 > UBA868. The sequence continues at coordinate 2,974 of CBFIBN010000137.1, forward strand.
TGACACCAACTCTCCGGCTTCCATGATCGCTGAGACTCTCTTGCCGATCTCCGTTTTCTCGGCGACGGCGGCACGCAAGATATCGCCCGTGGAAATCTGAGGAACCTTGTACTTTTGGGCCATCATCTTGGCCTGGGTTCCTTTGCCGGACCCGGGTGCTCCCAACAAAACGATTCTCATAATGACATCTCCACAAAACGGTGACTGGGGCCGAAAACACCACTTGGCAACGGCCTATTAAGCCCACCTTAACGGTAACGTTAGCCATGCGAGGGGCTAGAAAAACGGGCGTACACTATAGTGACCTTTTGTGTGGTGTCAATGGATAGTGGGGCATAAAAAGACCAAACCGGTACCGCAAGTTCTGTTCATAGGACGCCCTTGGCGCACTGCGTTAAAATCATTCTTGGTGATGAAGCAGGCAATATGGCTCTCCCCAGAGCCGTGTTCCGAGCCGATTGCCCTCTCATTTGAGCAGATAAGTTGGCATCCCATGCATCCCATCATGAATTTTTACCCGGCCAGAATCCTTCATCCGGATCTACCTAACGAGAACATCACGCTATGAGCAAAGCCAAGAACGCCTTCTATGCCCAGTCTGGCGGGGTAACCGCGGTCATCAACGCCAGCGCCTGCGGGGTAATCGAAACCGCCCGGCAACACCGCGACCGCATCAACAAGGTGTACGCTGGCCGTAACGGCATTATTGGCGCCCTGACCGAAGACCTTATCGACACCAGCCGTGAAAGCAAAAGCGCGATTGCTGCACTGAAAACAACGCCTTCGGGCGCTTTTGGCTCGTGTCGCTACAAACTCAAGAGTCTTGAGGAAAGCCGTGCGCAGTACGAAAGACTGATTGCCGTTTTCCGTGCTCATGATATTGGCTATTTCTTCTACAACGGTGGTGGTGATTCTGCCGACACCTGCCTCAAAATATCGCAACTGTCCAAAACGACCGGCTTTCCGATTCAAGCTATCCATGTGCCCAAGACGGTCGATAATGACCTGCCGATCACCGATAACTGCCCGGGCTTTGGTTCTGTCGCCAAGTACATTGCCATCTCCACGCGTGAAGCCAGTTTCGATGTCGCCTCGATGGCTAAAACCTCAACCAAGGTATTTATCCTTGAGGTTATGGGTCGCCATGCCGGCTGGATTGCGGCAGCCGGCGGCATGGCCAGCGATGAAAAAACCCCGATACCCATCATTATCCTGTTCCCCGAGGTGGCTTTTAACCGCAAACGCTTTATGGCTCTGGTCGATGAGAAAGTCAGCCGTTTCGGCTACTGCTCTGTTGTGGTCTCGGAAGGCGTTCGCGACAAAGATGGCCGGTTTCTGGCGGACCAGGGCCTGCGGGATGCGTTTGGCCATGCCCAACTGGGGGGTGTTGCCCCGGTCGTGGCATCGATGGTTAAAGAAGATCTGGGCTTGAAGTACCACTGGGCGGTTGCCGATTATCTGCAACGCTCAGCACGACATATCGCCTCACGCACGGATGTAGAACACGCTTACGCCACTGGCGTGGCGGCTGTGCG
>CBFIBN010000138.1:0-4466 GCA_965660775.1 Arenicellales bacterium
CATTTTTCATAGCCTCGTCGACCGCGTGAATGTGATCCGCGATCTGCGGTACCAGGGCGGCGGCATAACTTAAGGTGTGCGAAAGTACCCGCCAGGCGTACTGGCCGCCACGGTCGGGGTGTTCCACCAGGGCACGTAGTCCCGCACGTGCCGCCTCGACACTGGCGAGCGAGGATTTGTTGGCTGGGTGATATTCACCAGTCTTAAGGTCCAGAGCTTCTTTCACCTTTTTGCCGCCGGCGCGGTTGAGGCGATAAAAGCCACCTTTACCTTTGCGTCCGGTAGAGCCTTGGGCAATCATCTTTTCGATAAAGGCGCTGGGCCGGTGGATGTCACGGTACATGTCCTCGGCTGGCAGTGTTGCCAGCATCGAGCTTTCCACGTGTGGCTGCAGGTCTATGCCGACGAGATCCAGCAGGCCGAATATTCCGGTCTTGGGAATGCCCATGGGCTTGCCGATTATGGAGTCGGCTTCTTCGACAGTGAGGCCGTCCTCAAAAGCAAAGCGTACCGCAACCCCCATCCACAGGATGCCGATCCGGTTAGCAATAAAGCCCGGGGTATCCTTGCAGTCCACCACCGATTTACCCAACATGCGGTCACCAAAATCCCGTAGGGTGGAGATCACTTCGGCATCGGTATCAGGCCCCGCGACCAATTCCAGTAGTCGCATGTAGCGTGGCGGATTAAAGAAGTGGGTCACGGCAAAATGTTGGCGAAAATCCTCGCCCATGCCTTCGACAAGATGGGCGAGCGGAATGGTTGAGGTGTTGGAGGTGATGATCGCACTGGCCTTGCGGTGTTGATCGATCTTGCGGTACAGCGCTTGCTTGATTTCAAGGTTTTCAATAACGACCTCGATTACAAGATCGCAATCGGCAAGCCATTCCAGGTGATCCTCAATATTGCCAGGCCGGATTCGTTTGGCATTGCGCTGGTGCATCAGCGGCGCTGGGCTGGTTTTCAGCATTCGCTGGATAGCGCCTTTTGCGATCGCGTCCCGGTCTGACCCTTCCTTGGGGAGGATATCGAGCAGGATTACTTCCATCCCGGCGTTGGCCGCCTGGGCGGCAATGCCCGAACCCATGACACCTGAGCCAATAACAGCTACTTTTTCTATAGATGACATTCAGGCAGCCTCAAGCACGGTGGCAATACCCTGGCCCCCGCCGATACATTGGGTCGACAGGGCATAGCGACCTCCTTCGCGTTGCAGCACCTGGGCCGCTTTGCCCGTAATTCGTGCGCCGGTTGCCCCCAGTGGATGGCCAATAGCGATTGCGCCACCATCCATGTTTACCTTGGTCGAGTCCAACTCCAGGTCACGTATCGAGGCGATAGACTGAGTCGCGAAAGCTTCGTTGATCTCGATCACATCCAGATCTGTGGCGCTGATACCGGCACGTGCCAGCGCTTTACGTGAGGAGAATATGGGTCCAAGCCCCATGGTCTCGGGTTTGCAACCCGAGACTGCAAAACTGACGATGCGGGCCATTGCCTCAAGACCGTTCGCCTTGGCGTAATCGGACGAGCAGACCAGCGTCGCTGCGGCGCCATCGGTCAGCGGTGAGGCGGTGCCGGCGGTTACGCTACCGTTCTCATCGAAAGCCAGTTTCAGGCCAGCCAGCCCTTCAAGGTCGGTAGTCGGACGCAGGCAGCCATCAGCATCAATGGTGCTGCCGTTAACCTCAATCGGAACTATCTCGTCAGCCAGTCGGCCTTGTGACTGTGCGTCACCGGCTTTTTGTTGACTTGCGACAGCGAAGACTTCCTGCTCCTCCCGGCTGATCTGATACTCACGACCGACGGTCTCGGCAGTCTCGCCCATGGACATATAAGCGGCTGGCATGCTTTGGCATAGTGCAGGATTCGGCATGGGGTTAAAGCCTGACATCGGCACACGACTCATGGATTCGACCCCGGCGCATATAAAGACATCACCCGCGCCCATTTGAATAGCACCAGCCGCCATGTGGATAGCCTGCATGGATGAGCCGCAAAAGCGGTTGACAGTGGTGCCGGCAACGGAAATCGGAAGGCCAGACATCAGCACTACCAGACGGGCCATATTGAAACCCTGCTCCCCTTCGGGAAAGGCGCAGCCGAGGATTAGATCCTCGATATCATCCGGGTTGACCCCAGTGCGTTCGATCAGCCCCTTGACTGCGTGGGCAGCAAGATCGTCTGGACGTACCTTGGCGAGCCCCCCTTTAATGGCAAAGTGAAAAGGCGACCGGGCATAGCCGGCGATGACGATGTCTTTCATTCAAATACTCCTTTGGAAATCAGTAAGAGGTCGTGTTCAGTAATTCAGTATTCAATAAATAAGGTATCAGTTGCTGGCCGCCACCCGGACCGGCTCCTCATCAAGCGCGATCAGGGCCTGCTTGCGCACACTGGCAAGCTCTTCCAGTGTCGCGTCAAGATCAGTTTTTTGTACTTCCAGCGCCGCAATACGAGTGTTCACCTTTTCCAGCAACATCAGAATCTGGTCATGCCGGGCTGGGTCCGCATCGTACAGATCAAAATATTCGCCAATATCGGTGAGGCTGAAACCCAGGCGCTTGCCGCGCAGAATAAGTTGTAGCCGGCCACGTTCCCGGTGGGTATAGATCCGGGTGGTGCCTGCCCGACGCGGGTTCAGCAGGCCTTTGGTTTCATAAAAACGAATGGCACGAGGGGTGACCCCGAGCTCGCGGGCGAGCTCGGTTACCGTCAGCATGTCGCTGGTCGATACCGTCATGCCGTGCCAGATCCTTGGTGTTTATCAGCCTCCTCGGCTACCAGTTCTTTTTTCGACAGTTTGCCAATGATGGTTTTCGGTAGCTCGAGACGGAACTCGATCTGTGAGGGCATCTCGATCTTGGAGAGTTTGTCTTCGAGGAAGGATTTCATCTCATCTTCCGTGATCTTTTCTCCCTCCTTCAGTTTGACAAAGGCCTTGGGGCTCTGGCCACGATAGTCGTCATCGATACCGATGACGGTTACCTCGGCAACAGCGGGATGCAGGTAGATAGCTTCTTCGACCATTCTTGGGTAGACGTTGTAGCCGCTGCACAGGATTAGGTCTTTGAGTCGGTCAACCAGGAAAAAGTGTCCGTCTTCATCCATGTAACCCACGTCGCCGGTACGGAACCAACCGTCGCGCAGACTGTCGGCAGTTTCTTGTGGGCGGTTCAAGTAGCCTTTCATCACCTGTGGGCCTTTTATCCATACCTCGCCCCGTTCCCCGGTGGCAACAACACTGTGCGGTGATTCAAGGTCGTGAATCGAGATTTCCGTACCCGGTACGACCTGGCCGATAGAGCCAGGCTTATTAATATCTTGCATGGCATTACAGGTGGCAACCGGTGCGGTCTCACTCAGACCGTAGCCTTCGACTAATCGACAACCGGTCAGGCGTTCGAAGGTTTCTTTAACCTCCAACGGTAAGGGCGCGCCACCGGAGATACAGTAGCGCACGGCAGATAGGTCGTACTTCGCAAGATCCGGCGCCTGGTTAATTGCGGTGTAGATGGTCGGCACGGCCGGGAAAATAGTCGGCTTTTTCTTATTGATTGTCGCCAGAGTTTGACCCAGTTCGTAGCGGGGCAGCAGGATCATCTGTGCCCCTGCGGCAACCGCGAAGTTCATTACCGCTGTCATAGCAAAGACATGAAAGAATGGCAAAATTCCGAGTACTTTTTCTTCTCCAGGGTTCAGATCCACATACCATACAAGCATCTGCGACACGTTGGCCGAAAGGTTACCCTGGGTCAGCATTGCTCCCTTGGGCCGCCCTGTGGTGCCACCGGTGTACTGTAGTACTGCAATGTCGTTATCCAGATCGACGTTCACCTGGGTCGGGTCACCGTTGTTATCAAGCAGATCCTTAAAATGAACGATCGCCTCGCTGGCCTCAATGTTGGCAATCTCTTTGCGCTTTAATAGGCGAAACAGAACGCTTTTAATTTTGGGTAGTATCGTTGCCATCGGGCAGACAATAATTTTCTTGAGACTTTCTGTGCGTGAAAGCATCGCCGCTACTTTCGGATAGAGCGCTTCAAGATCCATGGTGATCATGATCTCGGTATTGCTGTCATCAATCTGGAAGGCCAGTTCGCGCTCAACATACAGCGGGTTGTAGTTGACGACCGTGGCACCAGCGCGTAATGCACCGTAGTAGCAGATAACCGAGTAAGGGGTATTCGGCAGGCAAAGACCGACCCGGGCACCTGGGGTCACTCCCATCAACTGCAGGCCTTTGGCCATGCGGTTTACCTGCTCGAGCAGTTCACCGTAACTAAGGCAGTAGTCAAGAAAATCAATCGCGGTGTTATCGCGACAGCGTTTTGCTGTGTGCTCCAGAGTCTCATACAGCGGACGACGTTCAATGTTGGCGTTCCAGTCGATACCCTTTGGATAATTACTCAGCCAGGGCTGGGTTGTGGTTTCCATGGTGATGCCCTCCTTAGTTGGTTATGCGG
>CBFIBN010000139.1:0-4389 GCA_965660775.1 Arenicellales bacterium
CCGCGCATCACCGCGAGCCCGCCGGCACTGCCATGCTCGCGGTGGGCCGCTGCGGCCAGCACGCCTGCCACAATCAATACGGTGCCGAGTAACCCTGACAACATTGGCCCAAGCATAGGGGCCAAAACAGTAATGACCAACACCAACGCAGTGGTTACCGCCATGCGCATCACCAATACGGTATTGGATGAAAAAGCGGGTAGCGGTGATCGGCTCGACGATCCGGCAAGTCCCAGACCCGCGATGATCGACCCCATGCTAAGCAAAAAAATCAGCAACGGATCCGGATTAAAAAACGCCAGAAAAAAGGCCACCGCCAGATAACAGCCCTGGGCTGTTGCCTGACTGGCAACCCAGCCGCGACCAAAGTTGACAGCCATGCGGTAACCGGCAGCCGTCGCAGCGATGGCCGGCATTGCGTACAGCGTCCCCAGCGCTGCCTGGATCGAGAAATCGGCCCCATATTCAACAAACAGAAAAACCGAAATCGGCCCGGTTGTCACCGGCAACCCGGCCATCCAACCTCCCGCCGCGACCCCCCAACGGCGAGATGCCCACCCTGCGACCCCAACGATACAAGGCGTGGCAAACAATTTGAAAAGCAATAACGTCATGCAAGAATCAATATGCCAGACTCAAACCTGCCAAGGGCTCACTATGTCGCCAAGCCACATCGCGCAACCTGGCCTGAGACTCTACGCCATCGCCAAGACTCCGGCGCTGTTTGGGCCCGAAAACGGACACCCCCTTCGACAACGTCTTAAGGCTGCAACAACAGCAACATCCCCCAGGCGATCAGGGCCACGCCAGTTAACTGACCAAGCCATACCCGGGCCGGCAAAAGCTTTTCCAGGAGCACGTATAGCGCGAGCCCGATGATCCAGTACAGACTCATTATGCCGCCGTAAAACAACAAGGCCATAAGAAACCAGCAGCAACCCAGGCAAAATGCACCGTGTGCAAGGCCCATCGTAAATGCGCCAGCCCGGCCCGGCCGCCAATGTGAGGAAAGAAAGCCAATGGGTGAACGGCAATGTTTAAGGCAGGCCTGCTTTAACGGTGTCAGCTGCCAGATGCCTGCTGCGATGAGTAAAACAGCACCGAAAACAGTACTCGTTCCCACCATCATGGCGGACAGAAGTCCAATTGATTCAAGGCCCCACTGAGCGCCGGTGGCGACTCCACTGAAGGCCGCCCACATCACAGCATATCCAAGTGCAAATACTCCCGTCGGCACGTACGGAGCACCTTTCTCTTTCTCCTTACGCATCATGCGGGCGAATAACAACAACATCGGGGCTGCGCTAGGGAGCATCATGCCAAGCATCATGATCCACCACATGAAGAAGGCGATAACAGCATATCCAACCGACCACATGCTGACCACCAACGCGCCATTCATCCCAGACGTCTGCATGCCGGACTGGCCGGACCCACCCAGCCCAACGGCGTGGGTCATCCGGGTCATCTCCATGGCGCTCATGCCCATGCCGGCGCCCGCAAGCACGTAGGCCCAGCTCAATATGATCACTGCACCCAGTGCAATAACTACAACCAGACGATCGCGGCGGAGCACAGACTCCAGATCAAAGGTCACTACCCGCAAATGAAGGGCCTTCTAACCGAGCAGCGGGAAACGACGCCGGGACTCCTCGAGGTCGAGACTCAGTCCATTTCGATCCCAGGCAACGTAGGCAAGTGAGCTGTGGCGTGAACTTAAGTCAAACTTGATATCGCCGATTCCCTTGGCTGAACCGCTGGCGCCCTCAGCCTCGTGAAACACCCACCCGTGGGGCAACGTCGTGATGATCCGGTGTTCCTCATCGGTAACGGGGTTCAGTAGGGGTTGCGCCTCAGTGCGCACCACGCCGGGCACGTCGATACGCGCACGGCGGTTGCCGATATCCCACTCCCATCCAATCTCGGTGAATATCGGGTCATGGTGATGCTCAATGATAACGCTGAAAATCTGGAACATTGTCCCAACCGGCTGATTCTCCCCAGCCAGGATATAAAACAGTGCATCGCGCTGTTCGTCGGTAGCGCGGCTGTCCAGAATTGGCTGCATATGCCCATCACCGTGATGGATAGCCCGGGGGAAATAGAACGTGGCTACAACAATCAAACCATCCAGGCTGACGCCATCGCACTCCCCTTTGGTAATCTTAAAACCAACGGCTCCCGTACAATCCCCGTGGGTTGGCGGAGCATTGGATTCACAAGGGCAACCGAAATCGCAACTACAAAACTCGATGTACTCCGCTTCAAGTGACCATTCTCTTACCGTCATTACACATCCCTCCATTCTTTTGTCTTGGGGTTAAGAATAAGTTTCTTTACCCCAGGCGTCCAGGGGTGAAACACCGTTGTGACATGAGCAGGTTTTGCCTCAGTCCTATTTTTCTGGGAACAGGTGTAAACAAAGGCAAAGCATCAAGCGAAAACCATGGGATATCAGAAGCCACCGAGATGAAAAACCGGGGCTTTAGAGTAGGGCTCTAGAGTGAGGTTTAAAGAGCGCTACACCGAGTAAGCGGGCGCCGGATGAGTCCTTTGCTGATAAAACTGCTGATAAAACGGACGAGGGTAAAAAGCCTGGCGCCAATTTCTCGAAAAGCCCGGCAAGATTGACGAGCCAAGGCTGCGCTGGCCCAATAGCCCAAGATAAGCGCCCGGATCACACCACGATGTTAACGAGCTTGCCGGGCACCACGATTATCTTGCGGATTGCGCGCTCCCCCACATGACGCGCCACTTTGTCATCAGCCAACGCCGCCTCACGCATAACCGCCTCGTCAGCATCCGCGGCAACTTCGACCTGCCCGCGCAGTTTGCCATTGACCTGCACTACCAGTACCTGCGTTGCCGATGCCAGTGCGCCCTCATCGACCTTGGGCCAGGGCGCATCCAGAAGTTCGCCGGGCATCTTCAGCTCCTGCCACAACACATGACTAAGGTGGGGCGTAATCGGCGCCAATACCCGCACCAGAATACCCAATACCTCACGCATCACAGCGATGCGCGAAGAATCTGAACCCGGATCAAAACGCTCCAGGGCGTTAAAACTTTCCATGCAGGCCGCGACCACGGTATTAAACTGGTGGCGCTCCATGCCGCGGTTGATTTTCTGCAACGCGCCATGAAAGGTTCGGCGAAGAGACTGGCTTTGCTCATCGAGAGCCTCAGCGGTGGAGCTATCACCGCGCAAGGTCTCACGGTGGCTGTAAACCAGCGTCCAGATCCGGCGTAGAAAACGCTGCGATCCGGCAACCGCGTCGTCGTTCCATTCGAGCGATTGCTCGGGGGGCGAGGCAAACATGGTGAACAACCGCACCGTATCGGCGCCATAACGGTCGATCAGGCCCTGTGGATCAACGCCGTTGTTTTTGGACTTGGACATGGTCGTCCAGCCGGTCGCCGTCAGCGCAGCGCCATCGGTTGCGCGTTTCGCATCTATGGTTTTACCCTTGGCGTCTTTTTCGATGTCAACTTCATCGGGGCGCACCCAGACACGGCCGTGCTCGGTACTGTCATGGTAGTAGGCTTCAGCCAGCACCATGCCCTGGCATAGCAGTTTGGTGGCTGGCTCGTCACTGCTGACCAGCTCCATATCACGCATCAACTTGTGCCAGAAACGAAAATACAAAAGATGCATCACAGCATGTTCAATGCCACCAATGTAATGATCAACCGGCAGCCAGTAATCGGCGCGCTTATCCAGCATGGCCTTGGCACCTGGGGTGCAGTAACGGGCGTAGTACCAACTTGATTCAACGAAGGTGTCGAATGTATCGGTCTCACGTTCCGCCTCGGCGCCGCACGTTGGACACGATGTCGTCCGCCAATCCGGGTCGGCCTTGATCGGTGACTGCACGCCCATGAAGGTGACATCTTCGGGCAACAGCACGGGCAGATCTGCATCCGGTACCGGCACTGCGCCGCAACTATCACAGTAGATCACCGGCACAGGGCAGCCCCAGTATCGCTGGCGCGAAACGCCCCAGTCACGCAGGCGATAGTTCACCTTGCGCTCGCCAATGTCCTGATCTTGCACATACCCGGCGATACGCTCAAAAGCGCTTTGAAAATCCAGGCCACTGAATTCCCCGGAGTTAACAGTGACGGTGTCGTCCTTGGCTGGCCAGGCTGTGGCAGAAACATCGATCAGCTCGCCATCGGCCGGGGCCACTACCTGGATAATAGGTAAGCCATAACGGGTGGCAAAAACGTGGTCGCGCTCATCGTGTGCCGGTACTGCCATGATCGCCCCGGTGCCGTATCCCATCAGCACAAAGTTGGCGACCCAGACCGGAATCTTCTCACCGCTTAAGGGGTTAATCGCGTCAATGCCAAGCGCTACCCCTTTTTTCTCGATGGACTCAAGCTCCA
>CBFIBN010000140.1:0-4351 GCA_965660775.1 Arenicellales bacterium
ATGCTCATGGCTATGGGCGGTATTTTGCTCTCCCACGAGCGGTTTCGCGGGCCGCTTTCGCGGTAGATCTAACAACAGAGGAGTTTACCGAGAAACCTTTCGGCGCTGGCGTTCTTAATGCGAAGAAAACTGAGGACCCTAATCGGAGCACCTGTAAGGCACGATGCCGGGATTGATCAGGAAGGTGCCGACAATAAACGCAGGGCGGGACGAGTCCCGCCCTGCAGGTAAAGCCTAGTCAACGATGTGATAGACCGGTGCTTTTTCCATGGTCCACTCGCCAGACTCCGGGTCACGGTGCGACAGAGTTAACGCATGCCAGTTCTCATCATCCAGTTTCATATGGTCACCACGATAGTAGTAACCGGGCCAGCGCGTCTCCTTGCGAAACAGAGTATGTTGGGTAACACACTCTGAGGCGATTGCACGGTGTTTCAACTCCCATGCACGCTGTAACTGGTGGAGATCTTCAGCACCGATATGCTCCAGGTCTTCGTGCAGGGTGGCCAGCAGGTGAAGTCCGCGCAGCAGCAGGGGTTCGTTAGTCATGTAGTTGACACCGATACCGCCCACATATTCATCCATGATCTTCTCAAGACGCTGCAGACCATGGATAGGCAGTATGTAGCTCGGCGAAACGGTTCCACCCACGATTTCGTTACGGCCGACCTCGTAGTTTTCCATAGGTTGGTAGATCTCTTTCCTGCGATCCTCGATCTGCTTTTCTGAAACCTGGATCTTCTCGCTTGCATGCTCCCGAATGTATTTGACTGCGGCCTTGGCGGCAAGGCGGCCTTCGGTAAACGATCCGGATGAAAATGCGTGGGCAGTTCCGCCGAGTGCATCACCGGCACCAAATAACCCTTCGACCGTCATCATCCGGTTATATCCCCAGTAGTACTCATCTGGAGAGAGATCTTCCGGTCCGCTGGCCCATGCGCCCGAACAGGTGGCATGAGAGCCCATGACATAAGGCTCAGATGTGGTCAGCTCAGGGTTGGTGTATTTCGGATCAATGTCCTGTGATGCCCAGACAACAGCCTGGCCAACGGTCATGCCGAGAAAGTTCTCCCAACCCACGGTTTCTTTGTGGGGGTCCTGAAAGGCTTCCTTGGTCACCATATGGATTGGCCCGCGTCCGGCTTTTGTTTCCTCGATGAAGGCATGGTTACGCAGACAGGTCGGTGTGGGGTGGTGATCAATGTAGTCACCCACCAGTTCCTTGGTGTGGTCATACCATTTAGATTCGTATTCGTCTCCGTAAGCATTCTGCGTATAGGTCTTAAGGTGCAGAAAATATGCCCCCACCGGGCCGTAACCATCCTTAAACCGGCACAGCACGATGCGATTTTCCATCTGGGTCATCTTTGCACCCGCGAGGATCGGCAGCGCGTACGCGGATGCGCTGCTCCAAGGGGCGTACCAGGTCCGACCCATGCCTTCACCGACAGACCGGGGCTTGAAGATATGTGAAGCACCACCGGCACCCACGATAACGGTTTTAGCCTTGAACACATGCAGATCGCCGGTGCGGACATTAAAGCCAATCGCGCCGCCCACCCGGTTGGGTTTGCTTTCATCCATCAGCAGATGAGTAACCATGATGCGGTTGTAGATTTTGTCGGCAGATTTTTTGGCCGCTTCAGCCACAATCGGCTTGTAACTTTCACCATGGATCATGATCTGCCACTTGCCTTCACGCAGATAGCGCCCGCTCTCAGGATCACGCATTATCGGCAGACCCCACTCTTCGAACTTATGTACGCTCGAGTCCACGTGGCGGGCCATGTCGTAAGCCAGGTCTTCGCGAACCATACCCATCAAGTCGTTGCGGGCGTAGCGGACATGATCTTCGGGCTGGTTCTCGTCCCACTGCATGCCCATGTAGCAGTTGATGGCATACAAACCCTGCGCGACGGCACCACTACGATCGATATTGGCTTTTTCGGCAACCACGATCTTTAAATCGCGTCCCCAGTACCGGGCTTCGTAAGCGGCACCGGTGCCGCCCATACCTCCGCCGACAACCAGAATGTCGCAATCTTCAAAAACTGTTTTGAAACCCATCAGTAATAAACTCCCTGTTTAAATTTGCTCTTGTCCATCACTGGTAATCCGACATTGGTGTTGAGGGCATCTGGCTCATAGCACAGCAGCTCGGAATTCAGGTCCTCTTCGGAGGGTTCTGGCAGATCAGCCAGCCTCGGAATCTTTTCTCCCCAAGGTTGTGTGGTTATGGGAGAGACAAAATTCTTCTCGTGGCCATTTCGGAATTTGATCTTCCAGGAGATCGTTCCTTTTTCTTCCTCGCGCAGTACGCGAACACTGTGCCCCAGAGGAGCAAAGTCAGCATAACCACGCACATCGATGGCGTTTTGCGGGCAAGCCTTTACACAGGAATAGCATTCCCAGCACATATTGGGCTCAATGTTGACCGCACGTCGATAGGTCTTATCGATGTGCATGATGTCCGATGGACAGATATCGACGCAGTGACCGCAGCCGTCACATTTGGTCATATAAACAAAGGTTGGCATTTTATTCTCCTTTTTCCTGGTTTAAAGCATCAATCAGCGAGCGGTTGAGCGACTAGACCAGGGATTAATTTGTTCGATTAATAGTGCCGGGACGGCTCACGTTTGATGCCCAGACCAAACTGTGCGGGCTCATCGGCTGGCGGTGGGAGGTTCGATCTCGAGCCATCGGCTTCTTCCAAGCGCTTTTGAAACGCGGCGGCGGGTTTGAAGAACATGTGAGCGAACTTGGACCACAGCACGCCGCCGAACAGGACCGTACTGGCAGTTATGAACAAAGCAAAGAAAAGCATTACTTGCCACGCGGAGCCACCGGACGACTGCAGCATTGACCAGATCAGAGCAAAGGTAGCCGTACCGAGAAGCGAGAGGATAAACAAGTCTGCACGCACCACCCGATACCACGCATTGCCCTCTGCCGCTACATCGACGCGGATAAAGAACCAGAACCAGTAACCGCCAACGCACACCATGAGAGCGCCCAGGTGCCATAAAGTTGTGGTCAAAGGAGGTGCTGGCGTAGCAGCCGTCGGATAGCAAAATATCAGCAGCGCGGTGGTTACAATGAAAGTCACAAACCCGTACATCCCCAGAAGATGGGCAATACGCCGCCGCGGATTACAGAACTCGGCGGACATCAGTACATCCTCTACTGCGGTCTTGACAGCAATTCCTGCTTTTTCGCCACCGCCGATTGTTCGGGTCCTATTCTTTTTTGATTTTTCTGCGTTCTGGAAAAAATACTTGGCGCTTTTCTTGTGAAGGGTATCCAGCAGTGTGCCGCCCAGGACCAGCAAAAACATCAGGACCACATACAATTGCATGGCTAGAGGGGTGATGGACCCGGAAAGCTCCGCGAAGGGGTTGTGAGTAAACATGAATTGAGTTGTCCTTGAGGATCAAAAAGAAACGAACGCGATGCTGAATCATGATCATTTACAACACAAGCCATTGTTTTCTTGCTGTCTATAAAATGAACTTATGCCCTGGATTTCAGGGCGGATTTCCCATGAGCGGGTTTGTCAGGCGATAAGTACTCCCTATGATGGGGCAAAAGGAATGAGCGGCTCTTAAGGCGCTAAACCGCTTGGAACTCAACCTTTGTCGATCGGGCGGCCTGCAAGCAATGCTCCGTTCATTTCCACGTTTGGGGGGCCCACGGCAAGCGCACCAAAGGTCATTAGCGATTTCATAAGATCGATTTTCGGCATGTGTGAAATGTCCTAATCCTGAGAATTTTTCTAAGTTTCATGGGAGGCTTTACTGATCTCCAACTATGTTAAGGGTGTGATTAAGACGTTAAATCAGCACCACGGGTCTAAAGCGGTACACTAGTATCAAATTTCGGGGATGAAAAAATGGGCCTTATGAAAGAAGAAATAGTGCTACAGCATTTAGTTAACGTTTCTCGTGGGCGACGTTTAGCGGTACAAACAGGGTATCGACGATCGTCACCTGGTAGTCTGATGACCGCTTTCGTATTAATAGGCGCCCTGTTATGGACGCCACTCGCCAACGCCGAGCAAACGCCGGAAGCCGAGGCAAGCCTGCCACCCCAGATCACCGCCTTGCTCGCGCAATTACAGGCTCAGATTGATGCGCCCCCCCCAGCGACAGCCCCCAGTCAGGCCCAAGGCCTGGTGGATAGCCTGCTTATCCAGTTGGGGCTGCGCCAGCCGACCCTTTCTCCCACGGCCGGTGGTTTTAATCCGCTGGCCTTTTTGGCCTCACAAACAGGTCCGAGCGCTTCTTCGTTTAATCCGTTAGCATTATTGCAGCCAACTCAGAATACTCAATCCGTTTTATCTTCCTTGTTT
>CBFIBN010000141.1:0-4218 GCA_965660775.1 Arenicellales bacterium
TTCGCGGATGGCAAAGGCTTGCTCCTGCAGGGCATGGGCGGATGAATCACCACTAAGGCAGCTGTCAAATATTTTCCGAATGCCCTGGGGGTTGGCGTTGGCTGTCGCTGAGATGCAACCTGCACAACCATTTTCTAAAGTGGCGAGAAGATGTGTTTCGTTGCCCGGGAAGATAGCAATCTGCGGAAACCGAGAAGCGAGTGCCAGGGTATGTTCAAGATCGCTGGAGCTGTCTTTAACCCCGGCAATGGTTTCTGGAAAATGCTCACAAAGCATGGCAATTAAGTCTGCGGAGATCGGCGTCTGGGACACAGCCGGGAAATGGTAAAGGTAAAGCTCGAGCTCAGCGCGGGCCGTTCGGTCAATGACTTGTGCGAAACTGCGAAAAAGGCCATCGTCTGTGACGTTTTTGTAATAAAACGGCGGCAACGCCAGTATCTTATTGACACCGTGCTCGATGGCGTGCCGAGTTAGAGAAACGGTATCAGTAAGCGCGCAGCACCCCGTGCCAACCATCAGAGTACTGGGTGATAGGCCATCACTAAGTAGCGACTCGAGGACGGCCATTCTCTCCGCTACAGAAAATGCGTTGGCCTCCCCCGTGGTTCCAAAAAGCCCGATGCCATGACAGCCGTTGTCGAGAAGTGACCTCGCATGTTGCGCCAGACGGGCACTGTCGACTGAAAGATCGGCCTGTAATGGCGTAAGCGCCGCGCACCAGATTCCACTAGAGGGAAGTTGATCAAGATGATGCTTAATATCGTGTTCCATAGAATGAATGTCCGAATTTAGTTGCCAGGATGGGCTGCCGGTTTATTGATCCGATTGATGATACACCGGCCGTGCCTGGTTAAGAAAGTGAAAGGTTTCAACCGCAAACAAAAAAGTGATTGATGAGAAACCTGGCCTGGGTCGGCCTATTTATTCGACATTCATTCGACATTCATTCGACAATACGCTATTGACTTACTTCAGTGTCAGCCAGACCATAACCGGTAGGCACTTTGATCAGCAGCGAACCCAATGACTCTGGGCCGCATCCCCCTCTTAAAAGGGTTTACTCCAAAAGCATTTACAGGCTTGGGTATCCGATGATCGGCAGACGTTTGTAATCCTGATCGATACAGGTTTTCACAAGTCGGTAATCTGGGTCGACTTGTCCGTGAACTTGAATATGCCGGTTGCATCGTCATTTGGAGACGATGCGACAAAATCATCCCACAATTGGACCACGGTGCGGCTGACCTCACCTGTTATTCCCGCTTCATTGCAGCCCTCAAGATAAAGAGAGATATCTTTGAACATTAGTGAATTGCTAAAACCAGTATTAAAGAGGCCGGTGACTACCTGGCGCGGTACTTTATCCAGAGTCGCGGTATTCATACCAGTAGAGACGTTGATGACATCACACATTTTCTGCAGATCGAGACCCTGCGCCTGTCCATAGTGCAGCGCTTCGCTGGATGCCACAAGCGCAGTCGCAGACAGAAAGTTATTCAGAACCTTCAGTGTCTGAGCTTGACCGGGTTCAGGCCCGATCAGAAATTGGTTGGCGCTGAAGCACTCGAGAATGGGCAGCATTTCGTCGTATAAGGCCTTCGATCCGGCACATATTACGGCGAGTGTGCCGGCAACAGCCCCTCGAACACCTCCGGATACCGGGCTATCCAGATACTTGAGTTCAGAGTTACGAACGACGTTTGCGATCGACTGGCTTGCTTTAGCGCCGATGGTCGACGTGTCCACGATGGTGATCGGGCTCGGTCCATGGTCATTTAACAGCTGTTCAACGACTCCCTGGACAGCATGCCGGTCGGGTAGGCTAAGCAGCAGCACCGTGGTTTGTCGGATTAAATCCCCCAGGCTATCGACGTATACTAAATTCTCCCTGGGCTGTCGCCGCGACTGATCGATCTCGTACCCCGCGACATCGTATCCCGCCTTTATCAGATTTTCGGCTATGGGATAACCCATATTTCCCAGCCCGACGACGCCGATGGTTTTTCGTGTCTTCATCAATTCATTATCCTGTTAATCTTTACAGTGATTCAGTGATATTTCACAGGTTGGCGAACTCTGGTCCTGCAGCATGCCTGCGATATGCCAGAGCCCTGTAGACTCTCACACCAGGTATCCGGGTCCAGAAAATCGCGTTCCGGTTTGGCA
Source organism: Arenicellales bacterium (assembly GCA_965660775.1). Lineage (GTDB taxonomy): Bacteria > Pseudomonadota > Gammaproteobacteria > Arenicellales > UBA868 > UBA868. The sequence continues at coordinate 2,167 of CBFIBN010000141.1, forward strand.
GACAACAATAGCTCATCCTGGAGAAAATATCATGGCCGATCCTGAGTCTTATGCAATATCTGCGTTGTGTTACGCAGTGCGTACCAATCGAAAACACCACGAGAACTTTATCGGCAGTGCCTGGACAGACCCCATGCACGATCAGGATGAACCCATTGCCTACTACGTATGGGTTTTAAAAAACGCCAATAGGACTGTAATCGTAGACACTGGTTTTGATAAAGCCGAATGGAGTCGACGGACCGAGGCTTCCGGTGGCATCTGGCAGTGCGAGTACGATGAGTCACCTGCACAAGGGCTGGCAGGCATGGGGATCGATACGCGACAGGTGCAGGACGTCATCGTAACCCATTTGCATTACGACCATGCAGGCTCACTCGATGATTTTCCAACTGCCCGGTTTCACCTCCAGGAACTCGAGATGCAGTATGCGACTGGCCCGCATATGGGTCATGGCTTTTTAGCTGGAGCCTATACAGTGGATCATGTGGTTCAGATGGTGCGAAACGTATACAAGGGACGGGTTGTTTTTCACACTGGGGACAGTGAGATAGCGCCCGGTATCAGTGTTCATCATGTGGGCGGACATACGATGGGTATGCAGTGCGTCCGGGTGATGACAGAGCGAGGCTGGGTGGTATTGGCCAGCGATGCCAGTCATTTTTATGCCAATTTTGAGAGCCACGCACCCTTTCCAATTGTTTATAACGCTGCCGACATGCTTAGAGGATTTGACAAGCTCCGGCAACTTGCCAGCACCGGTGATCATATCGTGCCCGGTCATGATCCCCTGGTGATGACGCGCTACCCAGGAACAACAAATCCCGGAATAGGCCAGATCGTGCGCCTGGATCAGAATCCCAGTCATCGTTGAGGTTTTGGATAGGGTTGATTTTCCAACGTAGCGTGACAGACATGAGCCACAAAAACTAACTGGTAATCTCTCAATGGTCGAGTGAATTGCGGTGCGGAAAGGTGGCTCCCCGTACTGCGTTAACGCTTTGCCTCTACCGAAGCGGCTGGCTATCCAAACCTTAAGCAATATTACCGGCAGTACTGGATCAAGCAGTATCTGGTAGCGTACCTGGCGACACCACACGGAATTAGCGGTGGGCGATAAATAACGTCTCTTCGATTACGTCACCTGCTGGCATCTATAACTGCACCGGGATTTAAGAGGTTAGTTACTCGCCGGTGGCACACCCATCAAAAAACCCAACCAACTGATCGATCACGGATCGGGGTTGTTCCTCGGGCAGGAAGTGGCCGCAATCGAGATCGCACCCGGTGACGTTGTCGGCATAATCGCGCCAAACGGAGAGCACATCGTAACTGCGATGCACGAAACCGCGGTTGCCCCATAACACCAGCAGTGGACAGGTGATGCCGTTACCCGCTGCCCGATCCTCACGGTCACACTCGAGGTCGATCCCGGCAGCAGCGCGGTAGTCTTCACAGGTGGCGTGGATGCTCGCGGGATCGCTGAAACAGCGAACGTATTCGATCATCGCCTCTGAATCGAAATCAGCGCCCGGGGCGCTCCAGTGGCCCATCTTAGCGCGCAGAAAATATTCCGGATCGGCGCCAATCAATCGTTCCGGCAGGCCGTGCCCCTGAATCAGAAAGAACCAGTGATAGTAGCCGGTGGCGAAGGCCTGGTCGGTATGCTCGAACATGTGCAAGGTGGGAGTGATGTCCATCACGCAGGCGCGGACAACCCGCTGCGGGTGATCCAAAATCATGCGGTGCGTCACCCGTGCGCCGCGATCGTGGCCTGCGACCGCGAAACGTCGGTGACCAAGAGCCTCCATCACCGCCACCATATCTGCCGCCATCGACCGCTTTGAATATCCAAAATGGTCGTCTCCAGATTCAGGCCTGGCGCTATCGCCATAACCCCTGAGGTCGGCACACACTACATGAAAGTGTTCAGCCAGGGCAGGAGCAACCCGATGCCACATGACATGGGTCTGTGGGTAACCGTGAAGCAGCAGTAACGGTGGGCCTTCGCCGGCATGACGGATATTGATCTCGGCGCCGGGCACAGCAATC
>CBFIBN010000142.1:0-4125 GCA_965660775.1 Arenicellales bacterium
AAGTTTCGTCCTGGCTATCGCGCTGACTGTCGTAACGCATTTCGCAAATGATCACCTGATCAGATCTTTCCAATCGGTATTCGGTAACAGAAATAATGCGAGGCAACTCAATGTACGGGGCAATACCGGGATGACGTTCGTTTCGTTCAGTGATTGCTGTGATCTGCCATCCCTGGCGGGTCAGGTCATAAACACCTGCTTCGAGCGGCTGTGCCCAACTGATGCTGGTAAGTGCACCGGCCAGAAAAAAACTGGATGCTGTAACTACTCCCCTGCTAATTCGGGACACGACCCGCTGCAGGCAATTGGCGATCACGTCCTAGCGAGTGCCATAAATCCGGTCACCCGCATCACCCAGGCCAGGCAGGATGTAGCCATGATCATTCAGTTGACGGTCCAACGCCGCTGTATAGACCGGAACATCAGGATGTGCCTCAGCAAATGCAGCAACCCCCTCGGGAGCGGCCAGCAGGCAAACAAACTTAATCTGTTTGGGCTGATCCTTTTTTAGACGAGTGATGGCGGCACTCACTGAATTGGCGGTTGCCAACATAGGATCCACTACAATCACCTGCCGCTCGCTAATATCGACAGGTACCTTATAGTAATACTCGATGGCTTCGAAGGTATCCGGATCACGATACAAGCCGATATGCCCCACCCGGGCCGACGGTATCAGATCAAGCATACCGTCCAGCAGGCCATTGCCTGCGCGCAGCACCGAGACAAAGCACAGTTTCTTGCCGGACAGCATAGGTGCCTGCATGGTCTCCAGTGGCGTTTCGACCTCTCTAAGTTCGGTCGGCAGATCACGCGTGACTTCGTACGCCAGCAACAGTGCGATCTCGCGCAGCAACTGGCGAAAGTTTGCGGTGGGCCGGGTTTTATCCCGCATTAAAGTGAGCTTGTGCTGCACCAGCGGATGGTCAACTAAGGTGAAAGATTTCTGCATGATTCTGCTCTCGTCGCAACGAATATGAGGTAATTTGGAGATGGAAAATAGTCCCACACCGAAGTACCGGTGAATATTTCGACGGGGTGCCCCGCCATTGCATTCTATGTCACGATACCGATCATTGACACCGGCCGTAAACAGCCGCCAGATAGCACTACCGGTGATAAATCTGTCTAGACCAATAAAGCGGCTGAAACTCAAAGAACAGATCAAACACAATCAGATGATGAGCGTACCGCAAAAACGGACCCGGGATAGTGTCCCAAAGCACCGGGTTGTTCTCACAGGCAGTGAATGCACCGGTAAGACCCAGATTGCCCAAGCTCTGGCTGCTCATTTTGCCTGTCCACTCTCGGCAGAAGCCGCACGCCTTTATCTTGACCAGAAATCAATGGCACTGACAGCCCAAGATATCGAGCCCATCGCCTGTGAACAGATCGCCCAGGAAGATGCTGCCGTGAGCCGTGCATCCGAGCTCACCATCCATGACACCGACCTTCTGTCCACCGTGATCTACGCACGCCATTACTACCAGCACTGTCCTGATTGGATCATAGATACCGCGCATTCGCGGGCACGGGGGCTGTACCTGTTATGTGATATCGACCTGCCCTGGGTAAGCGATGGGCTTTTTCGCGATCGGGGAATGGGTGGACAACGAGCGCAGTTGCATTCACTTTTCGTCGCCATGTTGAACCAAACGGGCCAGCACTGGATGTATATACGCGGCATCGGCCCTGCACGCGAGCAAGACGCGATTGCTGCCGTCGCAAACTATCTTGCCAAGGGCGGCATCACTCCCAACCACGATATTGACAGCCCGTAAGTGGGCCACTAGATTCTAGGTATTATCCGACGGGGTGTCCGACAGGGGTCGGGCTGAGATTGACCCGTTGAACCTGAACCGGATCATACCGGCGGAGGAATTCGGATAATGGCGTCAACGCCCCTCCGCCCTTCAGTTCCGAAGGAGCCTTACGTGAAAATCCTGAAGATTCTTTGTGGCCTTGCGGGCTGTTTGCTGGCGAGTGTCTGCCCTGTAACACAAGCGGCAAAGACTCAGTTGACGGTCTACACCTATGCCTCGTTTGTATCCGAGTGGGGCCCTGGCCCACTCATTGAAGAGCATTTCGAGGCGCAATGCGATTGTGATCTAAAGTTTGTCGGTCTGGAAGATGGTGCCGCCTTACTCAGTCGGCTGAAACTCGAGGGGGATCGCTCACCGGCAGATGTCATTCTTGGGTTGGATACCAGCCTGACTGCCGAAGCCCAACAAACAGGACTGCTGCAACGGCACGGCTTAGATCTGGAGTCCGTCGACTTTGCCCTACCCTGGTCCGACCTGGTCTTTGTGCCCTATGACTTTGGCTACTTTGGCTTCGTCTACGACAGCGAGGCACTTCCCGTCCCGCCAGCCAGTCTTAGGGAACTGGTCAATAACAGTAACGGGCCCCGCATCATCATCCAGGATCCCCGCACCAGCACCCCGGGACTGGGACTTGTGCTGTGGATGCGCAAAATATTCGATGCGGCTGACGAGCATGCCTGGACCACGCTGGCGCCCCGAATTGTGACCGTGACTAAAGGCTGGTCAGAAGCCTATGGACTCTTTCTTAAAGGCGAGGCGCCCATGGTACTGAGCTACACCACCTCCCCTGCCTACCACCGCCATGTCGAACAAACCGATCGCTACCGCGTAGCCATGTTCGAAGAGGGGCATTACCGGCAGGTTGAAGTTGCCGCCCGACTGGGCACTTCGCCCGAGCCACAACTGGCACAGGACTTTCTTAGTTTCCTGCTTTCGGACGCAGTGCAAAATATCCTTCCCACCTCTAACTGGATGCTACCGGCAGTGCATACAGGGCAACCCCTGCCCGATGCCTTCCACGATGATGAAGTGCCGCAACAGATGCTCCGGTTCGATCCGACGCATGTGCGGGATCAGCGCAAACAATGGATAAATCGCTGGCTGACCGCATTGTCGCGTTGAGTCGTATGCGGGCGTATCGAGTCATCGCACTCTGGCCCGGAATCCTGGTCGTGGCCTTTCTGGGTGTTCTGATCGGGGGCTCTCTTGTCGGGATAATGGCCCGGTTTGGCACTATCGATCTTAGGGGAATCGTGACCGATGCCTATTTGCACTCGGTAATCGGTTTCACACTGTGGCAGGCTACACTTTCAACCCTGATCAGCGTTGGGCTCGCGCTACCAATCGCTCGCGCCTACGCCCGACAGTCCCACTTTGTTGGACGGCGCGCGCTGATCACATTGATGGGCCTGCCGATGGTCATGCCGGTGATTGTTGCGGTTCTGGGTATCGTCGCAGTTTACGGCCACAACGGTGTGATTACTCAGTTGATGCGCACAGCAGGGTTCACATGGTCTTTTGGGATTTATGGCCTTGGCGGGATACTGCTGGCCCATGTTTTTTTTAACTTGCCGCTGGCGGTAAGATTGTTGCTGCCGGCCTGGGAGCAGGTTCCAGGTGAAAGCTGGCGACTCGCGAGCACCCTGGGTATGTCCAGCACCCAGTTGTTCCGATTTATCGAGTGGCCTGCACTGAGCGCTTTTCTGCCCGGTGCGCTGGTTATTGTTTTCCTGCTCTGCTTCACCAGTTTTGCGGTCGTATTGACCCTTGGCGGGGGGCCTGGAGCCACCACAGTTGAAGTGGCGATTTATCAGGCACTGCGCTTTGACTTCGACCCCGGCCGGGCAACGCTGCTTGCCCTGACTCAACTGGCGCTATGCGCAACGATTGCGCTGACCATGTCTCGATGGCTGCGCTCGCTACCGCTAACCCAGGGACTGCAAGAAGGTCTACGAAACCGACCCGACCGAAAAGTTCCACTGAATCGAGCTGTAGATGTGTTGCTGATCACAGTGAGCGTGCTCTTTATCGGCTTACCTATCGCGGCGGTTGTGGTTGCCGGGCTTAAGGGACCGCTGTTACGGGTTATCCTGGATTCTGCCCTTTGGAGCGCAACCGCACGCAGCCTGGGGATTGCGCTGATAGCGACACTAATCGCCAGCGTACTGGCATTGGGTCTGGCGATGACTGCTCGGCGGCTGGTGTTGGTGCACCGGCGGCCTGGGGCCACGGACCTGGTGTTGTTGGCCGGCTCGGTAAGTCTCGCGGTTCCACCCATGGTGATTGGCACCGGGCTTTTTCT
>CBFIBN010000143.1:0-3768 GCA_965660775.1 Arenicellales bacterium
GTGATCGGCACGTCATCACCAATTCTGTCGAAATTGCCAGGACTCTAGCCTCAAGAAACGGAAACCGGGTTTATGTTACCGGTGGGGAATTACGGGCAGATGATGCTGCAGCTTTTGGCAAAGTCGCAGTTGATTTTATCCAGCAATTCAATGTCGACTACGCAGTGCTTTCAATTGGGGCCGTTAACAAGAAGAATGAACTCCTTGATTTTGTTCTTTGTGAGGCAGAGTTTTCCAGAGTAGCGATTCAGCAGGCGAGGCAAACCTGTTTTGTGACAGATAGCTCGAAATTCAGCAAGGATGCGTTGATCAAGGTCTGCGGTCTGGATCAGGTCGATTTCGTTGTGACGGAGGGTGAGCCACCGACTCCGTTTCAAAAAGCTTGTATAGAAAATGACACCCGGTTGCTGATTTCAAACTAAGCTCGACAGAGTTTCGAGGAGTCTACTTATTGAGCGGGGGCCTGATTCGGTTGAACGGTGTTGGGTAGCACTGTACTTATTATCCGAGCCAACTGGGTTAGAGCGCCCTCGCGCGGAAAACTGGTGCGGTACACCAGACGGATCTGACGTACTGCACCCGCGATGCTGGCCTGGCGCAGTATCACCCGGTCGGTCGCAAGTCGACCGCCATGTACCGAAAGCGCCGGTACCAGCGTAACGCCCAGGCCCATACCGACCAATTGCACCAAGGTTTCCAGACTGGATGCATTGAGGCCGGGCATGCCACCGGCGTCGGAGCGCTGATTGATTCGGCACGCTGCCATGACCTGGTCGGAAAGGCAGTGCTCTTGAGAAAGCAGTAGCACATTTTCTTTTCTGAGATCATTAAGCGTGATCTCGTCCTTTGTGTACAGATGGTGATCGCGTGGATGTGCGAGCCAGAACGGTTCTTGAAAGAGCGGCATCTCGGTGAGGCTGCCCACAGCGGGCGAGGTCGCGAGCAGGACGGCATCCAGCTGGTGGTCCTGGAGTTTTTGCAACAGCTGTTCGGTTGTGGCCTCAGTCAGTTCCAGCGAAAGTTCCGGGTGCTGCTGCTGTAGTTCCAGCATAAAAAGTGGCACCAGGTACGGGCTGAGGGTGTGAATGGCGCCCACCCGCAAAGGCCCCGTCAATGGATCGGTTTCTGAATGACCCAGGCTGCGGATCGTGTCGGCTTGCTCAAGAATCTGGCGGGCATGGATAGTGATCTGCTGGCCGATGGGCGTGATGTGTACACTGCGGTTGGTGCGTTCAAACAGCACTACCCCAAGCTCCTGCTCGAGCTTATGGATTTGCCCAGACAAGGTAGGCTGGCTGACAAAACAACGCTGCGCGGCGCGCCCAAAGTGCAAAGTTTCGCTAAGGGCAATCAGGTACTTAAGGTCCTTGAGGTTCATTCCCAATAATAGGTTATAACGATTAAAATAATAATAACAAACGATTATACATATTGAAATAATACTTCTATATTGCCTCTGACAGCGCTTTGACAGACGCTACCTGAAATATTGTCTACCACCAAAATTCAAACGGAGACCATCATGTCGCTCAAAGACTCCCAGACTGAACAAAACCTGAAAGATGCTTTTGCCGGGGAATCCCAGGCTAACCGCCGTTATCTTTATTTTGCTGCCAAGGCGGATGTCGAGGGTTATAACGATGTGGCTGCCGTGTTTCGTTCCACCGCTGAAGGGGAAACTGGCCACGCTCACGGCCATCTCGAATATCTAGAGGAAACCGGCGACCCGGCTACCGGCCTGCCAATCGGCGGCACTGGTGACAACCTCAAGGCGGCTATCGCGGGAGAGACCCACGAATATACCGACATGTATCCTGGCATGACCAAGACCGCCAGGGACGAAGGCTTTGATGAAATTGCCGATTGGTTCGAAACCTTGGGCAAGGCCGAGCGCTCCCATGCCAACCGTTTCCAAAAGGCGCTTGATTCCTTGGATGGCTGAGACCGCGACGCGGGAGGTGTAAGCGCACCTCCCGCATAATTTTGACAAGGATGTCAGCATGAGCTCTTTGCAACAAGAAGGCAGCCTGCAGGCGCCCATTCGTCATCCCATTGATTGGCAAAACCCTGAATTCAACGACGAGGACCAACTCTTTTTTGAACTAGAACGGGTCTTCGATCATTGCCACGGTTGCCGTCGCTGTGTGTCATTGTGCGACAGTTTTCCCACCCTGTTTGACCTTATCGATGAGTCAAAGACGATGGAGATCGACGGGGTCGCCAAGGGCGATTACTGGAAAGTGGTCGACCAGTGCTATTTGTGCGACCTGTGTTATATGACCAAGTGTCCTTATGTGCCGCCGCACGAATGGAACATCGATTTCCCGCATCTCATGCTCCGAGCCAAAGCGGTTCGTTTTGCCAAGCAGGGCGCCCGGGTACGTGACAAGCTGTTGACCAGTACCGACGCGGTAGGAAAGGTAGCCGGTCTGCCGGGGGTGTCGATCGTGGTGAACGCAGCCAATGCCTCAAAGCCTGTCAGGAAAGCCCTTCATAAGATAGCTGGAATTCATTCTGATGCAAGAATTCCACCTTATGAATCGCGTCCGTTACGCAAAAGAATGGCCAACCTTGCATCGCTGGAGCCGGGCGATGCCAAGCCCGGGACAAAGACTCGCGGCAAAGTCGCACTGTTTGCCACTTGTTATGCGAACCACAATGAGCCGGCACTGGGCGAAGACCTCGTCTGCGTGCTGGAACATAACGGTCTTCCGGTCACAATAGCGCAAAAAGAATACTGCTGTGGTATGCCAAAACTGGAGCTGGGCGACCTCGCCTCGGTTCAAAAAGCGAAAGAGCAGAACATTCCCCAATTGGCTCAACTCGTGGACGAGGGCTGGGATCTCATGGCGCTGGTGCCTTCGTGTGTCTTGATGTTCAAGCAGGAACTGCCGCTGCTATTCCCAGACGATGAGAGTGTCCGAAAAGTCGCGAACGCATTTTTCGATCCTTTTGAATACCTGATGCTGCGCTATGCACAAGATCTTATGAACACCGAGTTCCGCCAGAGTCTGGGCCGAGTCGTTTACCACGCCTCGTGCCACCAGCGGGTACAAAATATTGGGCCCAAGACCCGGGACGTACTGAGTCTTGTGCCGGACACTGCGGTGACCATGATTGAGCGCTGTTCCGGGCATGACGGCACCTACGGCGTTAAGTCCGAGACTTTTGATAAGGCAATGAAAATCGCTCGCCCCGTTATCAAGGGGATACAAAAAATCAGCCCCGATCATTACGGCAGCGACTGCCCGATTGCCGGCCATCACCTGGCGAATGGTATCGGTGACGGCAGCACCCCTGAGCATCCGGTAAGCCTGCTACGCCAAGCATATGGAATCTAAAATTCTGGCCTAAAAGTATATGAAAAAGCTGACCCGTGAAGATCTGTTCTCTCTTGAAACATACTCAGTTGAGCGCGAAGATTTTCGTGCTCGTGTATTGGCTCACAAAGCCAATAGACGTGTCGCGATCGGCCCAAACGCCATGCTGTATTTTGAGGATGCCTTAACGATGCAATACCAGGTGCAAGAAATGCTCCGCATCGAGCGCATCTTCGAGGCCCCACAGATCCAGGAAGAGCTCGATGCCTACAATCCCCTGATTCCCGATGGCAGTAATCTCAAAGCGACATTCATGCTCGAGTATTCTGACGTAGACGAACGGCGCCAGGCGCTGACACGTCTGATAGGTATTGAACGTGCGCTATGGCTGCAGGCTAATGGCGAAGACCAGATCCGGCCGGTTGCTAACGAAGACCTGGAGCGGGAA
>CBFIBN010000143.1:3778-4055 GCA_965660775.1 Arenicellales bacterium
CGTTTCGAATTGACACCAGCCGTAGTTCAGTCAATTAAAGAGGGAAACGATCTCTCGTTTGGGATTGACCATCCTCAGTACACTTACGACGTAACCATCGCACCGAAGATTCGCCGTTCGCTACTTGGCGATCTTAAATAGTAGGTAAGGCGGGGAAACGACCCGCACTACCCAGTCGCACCAGTAAGCCTATTACCCAAGGCGGCCATAAAAAGTCCTTCTTGCCGACTCTGATAGCGAAACCCCCGGTTTTGTGTTGTACGCCAGTACTGCCAGG
>CBFIBN010000144.1:0-4034 GCA_965660775.1 Arenicellales bacterium
TGCAGGCCTGCGGCCCTTGAAGGGCTAAAAGAGCGTGGTTGGTCATGGATTCGAACTCAACCGTGCCGCCACAAAGGTTTTGCAATAGCGCAAAATCAGCTTCCTTGTTAGAGGCATTTACGACCAGAGTGTAATGATCATCCAGACGATAAATCATCAAGTCATCCAGAATCCCGCCAGCATCGTTGGTGAAAAAACTGTAGCGCTGAGATCCATTTGGAAGTTCCAGCAGATTGGTTGGTAATACTGTTTCAAGTAATCGGACAGAATCGTCACCAGATACTGTTGCCTGACCCATATGCGATACGTCGAACAGGCCGGCGCTGGCGCGAACCTGTCGGTGTTCAGAAAGGATGCCCAAGGGGTACTGCAGCGGCATGTCGTAGCCGGCAAACGATACCATCTTGGCACCAAGCGCCGTGTGAAGCTCGTACAGTGGGGTTTGTTTCACAAAGACCAGTTGACTTGATGTAGGTGTGTGGATGTTCTCATCTGGTAACCAATAGTATATCGTCCAAAACGATTTCGATCGGTTTTCATCTTATAAATAATCAAAGTGAGGGAAATATTTGTGACCGCTAACCCAGTTCTAGTAGACGTGACTCGAGGAGAGATGGTCGAAAGCCGCCATCGTGGGGCGGTTGCAGTGGTGCGTGCCGATGGCCAGACCATCGGGGGAATCGGTGATGTCACTCGACTGATCTACCCCCGTTCGGCTCTCAAACCCCTGCAGGCATTACATCTTGTTGAAAGTGGGGCAGCAGCGGCATACCAGTTAGGAAAACGCGAGATCGCACTGGCCTGCGCCTCGCACAACGCAGAGGAGCAACATGTGGCTACAGTCATCCAGTGGCTGAAAAGGCTGGGCCTTAATGAATCTGCACTCGAATGCGGCGCCCATCCACCGCGGCGAAGTTTTGATCGCGAGACTTTATTGCATCAAGGCAAAAAACCCGGCCCGGCGCATAACAACTGCTCGGGCAAGCATTGCGGATTCCTGACAGCGGCACTACATGAGGAGCATCCACCACAAGCTTATATTGCCCGTGAACACCCCGTTCAACAGGCGGTAATGACACTGATAGGCGAGTTGGCTGGCAGCTCGCTTCAGCAGGCGCCCCATGGAATTGACGGCTGTGGGATTCCGGTTGCCGGTATTCCATTAGGTCGTCTCGCCATGGCATTCGCCCGCTTTGCTACTGGCGACGGTTTAAGCGGGGCTCGAGCCAGTGCCGCGCGGCAGGTCTACGATGCGATGATTAAAGAACCCTTCATGGTTGCAGGGACTGATCGCTGGTGCACGAATGCTATCGAAGCCGGTCGCGGGGCTTTCATTGTAAAAACCGGCGCCGAGGGCGTCTACTGTGGTGCAGTACCTGAAGCGGGCATAGGTGTCGCACTCAAAATCGATGATGGCGCTCATCGCGCTTCCGAGTGCGCCATGGGGGCCGTGCTATCAAAGATTCCCTGTTTGAACGCTCTTTTTACAGATTCTCCCATTGAACTGATCAGGGTGCCGGTTAAGAATGTGGTCGGAAAAACAGTAGGCGAAATCGCGCCGGGTCCGGCTTTACAGGAATTGATCATCACTAACACGGGTTGACATCGTTGATGTAGCGCCCGGAACTGAATTTGGGGGTTGAAGGACGTTTTTCGTAAGGCTGATCACCGCGGCGCCTTGGGAAACATCTGTTTGCCAGAAAGTTCAGAATTCGAATCGAGGGTAAGTATCAGTGCCGATCCGCTGGCCTGGCTTGAGGCCAAGATCTTGCATCAGGCCAGAGTGATCCGGATCCATCCCTTCGGGGCGAAAGCACACCCGGACATCGTCACCCAGCCACTGGGTATTGAATACTTTTAGTTCTCGATCGCTCGCCAGGTTGCCCGACCCGCCATGAATGGTGCGGGCATTAAAGATTGCACAGTCTCCCGGTTCCATATCCCAACTGACGATATCGTAGCGATCTCGATTCCCTTCGATATCGGGAAAAGGCTCATAACGTTCACCTGGTACGTCATCTCGACCTTCGCCAAAGTCCACCTGCCGGAACTGCTGGTGCCAACGGTGCGAGCTGCGTACAAACTCCAAGGCGCTCTTTTTCTCGACCGCTACCAAAGGCATCCAGATAGAGCAGGTATTAAAACCCTTGACCGACCAGTACGGCTCGTCTTGGTGAAAAGGGGTTCGAAACTGCATGCCTGGGGTGCGAACGAAGACGGCATCAAAGAAAAAATTAACCTGATTGGTGTCTAGTACATCAGCGGCTGTTTTTGCGATGGGCGAATCTTCTATAAATTCACGGTATTCCGAGATCGCTTGCCATGCCTGGCTGTCATAAAAGCAGGTTCTCCCTTGGGCGTCGCGATTCCAGATCCGGTGGCGTGGAGAGGGGGTAGCGATATTTCTATCTAGCCCTCGTGTCAGCAGATCGATCCAGTCCGTACTGACGGCGTTGCGTAGCAATATCACACCATCGGAATGGAACTTGGAAACCTGTTCAGGAGCAAGTGTGGACGATCGAGTCATGCCAAACACCGTAAATGAAGATGTCGCGAGGTGGCAGGATAAAATGTCTTAAACGCGAGAAGCGTTCAGTAGGCGCCGATTCTAGATCCGGTTGCGACCCGGCAAATCGCTGTAGCTGGCTGGTGGATCACAGTTCGTCGGCGCTGTATGCCTGAATGCTCAGCGCGTGAATTTCTTTTTTCATCAAATCTTCAACTGCGGCGTAAACCAGGCGGTGCCGTGATAGTGTGTTAAGCCCTTCGAAGGTTTGGGAAACGACTGTTACCGCGTAATGGCCTCCACCTTCTGCGGCCCCGGCATGGCCGACATGCAGGTGACTCTGGTCTTCTATTTCTACTGTTTCAGCAGGTAGGCGACTTCGAAGTCTCTCCCTGATCTGGTCGACGGTTTGCATGTCAGGTCTTGTCGTCTTCGCTGACAATGTGCCGGGAGATCAATAGCATCTGGATAATGCTGAAAGCCAGGGTCAGGCCGAGCAGGCCAAAGACCTTGAAGTTAACCCAAAAATCAGTTCGGATCTGATCGTCCAGGTATGTGCGAAAAAAGAAAGCGACATATAGGTTCAGCGCACCCGAGACCAGAAAAAAGAGCCCCCAGGACAGGTTGACGGTTTTCCAGATTGGGGCAGGTAATGTCATCTGTTGGCCAAGGAGGCGCTCCAGCACGGTGCGCTTTCCCAGAAACTGACTCCCAAGCACAATCACCGCAAAAAGCCAGTTAACGATAGTGGGCTTCCATTTAATGAAAACATCGTCACGAAAAATCAGGGTCATACCACCGAAAATAAGGATTACCGATAATGTGATCAGATGGGTGGTTTCAAATCGCCGGTGTCGAAACCAGAACCAGATGACTTGACCCAAAGACGCAACGATCGCGACCGATGTGGCTACATAAATGCCGTATAACTTGTAGGCACCGAAAAAGAGGATCAGCGGGAAAAAATCAAACAGCAGTTTCATGGCGGTCTTGGTCGGTAAAATGGCCGGCAATTATAAGGTGCGAAGTGCAATAGGCGTTAGGGCAGCATAAACAACTTTAGCTCGACACTTATGAAGGCTCGATGGAACGATTGGAATTAGAACTGAAGCCAGTGACCCACTTTTCAGTTTCTTGGCACACCTCTCGCGGCAAATACCAAATGCCAATCGTAGACCCCATGTAAAAACAGCTAAGCACCCGGAGTGCTTTGAGTGATATGTCAGCGATATTGTTTGAAAATATCAGAAGATACCGGGTAAAAATAGTTCATCGTGGGGCGAATAATTGCGGGGACTAAAATTCCTCGCCTGTAAGTCATTGATTATAAAAAGCCAATGGTACCGAGGGTCGGACTCGAACCGACACTCCATTGCTGGAACCAGATTTTGAGTCTGGCGCGTCTACCAGTTTCGCCACCCCGGCATGATTGATTAATAAGGAGTTTTTTCCCTTAGGATTTTGCTTCAGTTAACGGTGCACTTTCCAGGAGTAAAAATCCCCGAAATCCAAGCGGATTCTAGCACCG
>CBFIBN010000145.1:0-3957 GCA_965660775.1 Arenicellales bacterium
TTGGGACAGGTGCTGGCACAAAAAGCGCAAAGTCAGGGCGTCGTGTTCACTCGCGCCCTGGTGCACGAACTCAATCCAGATGTATCCGGGTCATTTAATATTCGCACCGACCAGGGCATTTTCAGTTCGCCCCGAACCGTGGTGGCCAGTGGTGCCTGGTCCGCCCGACTGCTCAAACCTCTGGGGGTTGGTATTCCGCTGGAATCGGAGCGGGGCTATCACACGGTCTTTGCCAGTCCGGGAGTCACATTAAATAATTCGGTACTGGATGGCGATAGAAAATTCGCCGCGAGTTCTATGGAGATGGGGCTGCGCTGTGCCGGGACAGCCGAGTTCGCAGGCCTGGACGCCGTGCCTGACTATCGCCGGGCAAAAGTGATTGCACGACTGGCTCAACGCATGCTGCCAGACCTCAATGCCGAGGATGTGAGTGAGTGGATGGGTTCACGACCCTCAACGCCTGACTCGTTGCCATGCATTGGTCCGGTTCCAGGACATCACGGTTTGTTTGCGGCATTTGGCCACGGGCACCTTGGCCTGACCCAAGCACCGATGACGGGTCGAATAGCGGCTGCGATGGTTTGCGATCAACCTAGTCCAATCAATATCACACCATATCGTCTGGATCGGTATTAGTTGGTGCTTGCAGCGGTGAATTACTGCCGATTCACTGGTTGAAGTTGTTCGCGGTAGGCAAAAATCCCCGGGGTTCCCCCGGTGTGTACGAACAAAATAGATTTACTCGGATCACCCTCACGTGCACGCTGAATGCAGGCTGCCATGGATTTTCCGGTATAGACCGGGTCGAGCAGTAGCCCTTCAAATCGGGCGCAAAGGCTGATCGCTTGATGAGTTGCGTCATTCAGGTGGCCATAACCCGGCGCAAAGGTATCGTCGGTCAGTTGTATATCCCGCCTCTGGACGGGGGATTGGGTCTTCAGCAGTGCAGCAATCTCCTGGCACCGCGTTGTGATCCGGGCGAGCTGGGTCTCGCGATCCCGGCGCACACAGGCGCCAATCACAGTGATGTCACTGTCAAGTGCTCGCAAACCAAAAAGCAGCCCTGCATGGGTATTGCCACTGCCGGAGGCCACCACGATTTCATCTATCTGATAATGGGCATCGGCCAGTTGATCGAGAATCTCGGCCGCTGTGCGGACATAACCAAGCGCCCCCAGCGGCGGGTGACCCGGGGCCAGCGGAATAATGTAGGGTTGTTTACCTGATCCTCGCAGCTCTGCGGCTATGGCCTGCAGATTGGCGTCTGCGCCGGCTTCGTCTTCACCCTGGGGGTAGGTATGCATCACTGCACCCAGAATCCGGTCCAGCAGCACATTGCCCGATTCTCGGTATTCGGCTCCCGCATCGGCCACCCGCTCTTCTAGCTGGATGTGACAGGCGAGACCGAGTTTTGCCGCCCCGGCTGCTGCCATGCGAACAAAGTTTGACTGTACGGCACCCGTGATCAGGATGGTATCTGCGCTTTGCTCGAGCGCATCGCCAAAATAATACTCAAGTTGGCGCGCCTTGTTGCCACCCATGGCAAGCCCTGTGCAGTCGTCTCGTTTTACATACAGTGGTCCGCTGCCAAGATGCTTGCTGAGGTTTTGTAGTTGTTCAATGGGTGTGAGCGTATGGGCCAGTGGTGTACGAGGAATAGTGTGCAGCTTTGCGAGTGCCGACATATAGTAGGAATCCATAATAAAAAGTAACTTACCTAACTCTGCCTATCGCTGGTTCGCCAGGCAAGTGCCAGAGGATCTATGCGCTCAGAGTGGCCCCACCCTGGGCAATGCGTTTATCGATGAATTCGTCGATTTCTGCAAGGCGATCATCGGCTAAAGGCGGTGGCGTGAAGTTCGCCAGCGCCTCGCGGGCAATACGGTTGGCACGGTGGGTGGTATCCACTGATCCATTCTCCTGCCAGGTTTCAAAATTAGACCAGTCCGAAAGCATGGGCGTGTAAAAGGCCGTCTCATAACGTGCCAGGGTATGTTGAGTGCCGAAGAAGTGGCCGCCGGGTTCAATCTCATCAAAGGCTGAAAGGGCGAGTGTATCGTCATTGCACTCGACGGGTTGCATCAGGCTCGCGAACATCTGCAGCATCTCCACATCGATGATAAATTTCTCCAGCGACGCGGTGAGGCCCCCCTCCAGCCAGCCGGCACCGTGCAACAGGATATTGCACCCGCCCATAATGGCTCCCCAGCAGGACATCTGTGACTCGTACGCCGATTGCGCATCAGGCGCATTGGAGGCGTTTACGTTCGACGTACGGTAGGGCAGATGATAGCGCCGTGCCAGTTGCCCGGAAGCGAAAGCGGCTTTGACATATTCCGGTGTACCAAAGGCTGGTGCGCCCGATTTCATATCCACGTTACTGGTGAAGCCGCCGTACACCACCGGTGCGCCCGGTTGAACAATCTGAGCCAGGGCGATCCCTGCCAGGGCTTCAGCATTCTGCTGAGCCAGTGCACCGGGCAGGGTGATCGGAGCCATGGCGCCGGCCAGGGTAAAAGGGGTCAGAATCATGGCTTGGCGGGCGCGGGCAAAGTCGATAACCCCAGCGCACATTAATTCATCCAACTGCAGCGGCGAGTTGACATTAACCACCGTGTAGCAGTGCACACGGCCTTCAAAGGCCCGTTGGTCCAGCCCCTGAGCCATACGCAGAATCTCCAGGGAATCTGCAACCGCCTCGCGGCCCCGCGAGTAAATAAAGGTAGGCTTGTCCGTCAAAGTGACGACCGAGCGTGTGCTGTGCAGATGTCGGACGTTGGTCGGCAGATCCTGTGGCTCTACCATGGGCGTGGTCAGGTGTAGCACATCGTAGGTTTGTGCCAGGCGCAAAAGGTCACGGAAAGTCTCGTGGGTGCCGGCTCGTCGGCCGCCCTCAAGATCCGAGTAATTCGGCGGCCCGCCAACCGTGGCAAACACCAGGTTATCGCCGCCGACCTCAAACCAACGTTTTGGTGTCCGACCATGCATGGTGAATGTTGCGGGACTCTGGCCTATGGTCTCGAGCACCATGTCCGGATCGAAACGCACCATGAAGGTATCGATATCTACCTTTGCGCCTGCCGTTGCGTAAAGTTGACGGGCCTCGGCGCTCAGTACCTTGATACCTTTATCTCGCAGCAGGGTAAGTGAGGTCTGGTGTATTGCCTCTATATGATCATCACTGAACTGTGCGATCGGTGGGTAAGGATTCTTAAGGCGCAGCCATGACTGCACCTGTGGTGCGGGCCTGCTTCTATCGTCGCGTCGGGATCGTCTGCGCTGCTGAGCCATAAAAGCTGTCCTTATGGAGCTGGGCCTGTGTTGCAGTCGCTGTATCTGAAACTACAGGCGCATCCGCGCACCGCTGGGATCCCAGGCGGGCTCGCTTAATGTTCTGGCGCTGCGCCGTTTGCCGACCACATCCACCATCAATGTTTCATCGGTCTCATTGACGTTATTGTTCAAAAGACCCATAGCAAGGCTTTTGCCCGTGTAGTGTCCAAAGCCGCCCGAGGTCACAAAACCCACCCGCTGCTCGCCCTGCCAGATAGGCTCATACCCAGAAGCATCGGCATCGTCAGCGTCAATTTCCAGGGTCACGAGACGTTGTGGTGCACTGTTATCTGCCCGCGCCTTTGCAGCGGCATCGTGACCAATGAAATCATCGCGCGACCAGTCTATCCAACGGTCCATCCCGGTCATGCCCGGCGTTCTATCCTGGGTGAATTCGGCACTCCAGATACCAAAACTTTTCTCCAGCCGTAGCGAGTTCATAGCGTAAAAGCCAAACTCGCGGATTCCCTGCTCGACACCCGAGCGCAGGAGTATTTCCCGCAGCGCGATATGTTCGGTCGATTCACAATTGATCTCGTAGCCCAATTCTCCGCACACAGAAAGGCGTGCGACCCGGGCACGAATCAGGCCTACGTCGACGGTGGCGCACCCCATAAACGGCAA
>CBFIBN010000146.1:0-3863 GCA_965660775.1 Arenicellales bacterium
GCATTTTGCTGTCAGTGTCAGAAAGGTCGACTCAGCAGGATCAATCGAGGCAATAAGGTCAGGGCGGCAAACAGCGCTAGGGCCATACCCAAAGCGGTAAGCAAGCCAAAGAATATTGTCGGCAGAAAATTCGACAACACGAGTATGGAAAAGCCCGCGATGATAGTGATTGCGGTATAGAAGATGGCCCGACCGATGTTGGCGTGACAGTAGTGCAAAGTCTGCACGTAATTGCCCAAACGTGAATACTCGTCGCGAAAACGGTAGATGTAATGAATGCTGTTATCGACCGCGATGCCCAGGGTAATTGAAGCGATGGTAATGGTCATCATATCCAATGGGATACCACCCCACCCCATCAGTCCAAGGATAATCGCTGCCGCCAGCAGGTTAGGTACGATACCGATCACGGCGAGCTTCCATGAACGGAACAGGATCAACAGCATTAGCGCAATGCCGAGCATCACCAGGCCAAGGCTCAATATTTGCGAGCGGTACAGACTCTGCAGCATGTTGTTGTAGAGCACCGCCAACCCGGTCAACTGGAAACTATCCTTCGACAAGCCCACCTGTTCGACCAGGCCCAAACGGATACCCTCTAACAGATCGTTGCGGCGCAGATCGGTTAGCGAGTCGCGAATTCGCGCCGTTAAACGCGCCTCGTTGTTCTTTATCGAAACGTATGGACTCAGCAGCGTTTCCTTGAGTGCTTGAGGCATCCGTTTGTACAGCACGGCCAATTCGAAGGTATCAAAGGTTTCGTCGCTGATCGACTCGCCCACCCGGATCAACGAGGCCAGCGACAATACCTGGCCCACACCGTAGCGGCTTTGAAGAAAATCATGCACAGCCTTGATCGTGTCGATCTTTTGCGGTGTGAACCAGTAATCCGCCGGATCCCCTTGCGAGACACTACCCAGAAGCAGCTCCAGCTCGTCCTCGTCATTGCTCTTTGTAGCCTCTGCCACCGACTCGTCTTCGAAACGCACTACGATATCCAGCGGTGTAGTCCCGCCGAGTTTGCGATCGATCAATTTCAACCCCTGATAAATCTCAGTGTCGGTGGAGAAATAGTTGACGAAACTGTTCTCCACCTCAAGGCGGGTAATGCCCGCGGCGCCAAACAACGCCAGCGCAAACGATACTCCCAGCACCACAAGGCCGCGTTCGGCCGCAAGGTGTGACAACCAGCCGGTGAATGAGGCTGCCGGCGCGGGGCGCCCAGCGGATGGCGCCGAACCGAGCAGGGTTAGCGCCGCCGGAAAGAGCAAGAAGGAAACAGCAAAAGTCACTGCCAGGCCGATAGACATCATCCAGCCGAAATCGATCACCGGCTTGATGCCGCTGAATACCAGGGAACCAAAGGCTAAAATAGTAGTCAGTGCAGTATAAAAGCATGGCCACACCATCTTGCACATGGTGGCCAGTACCAGCTCACGATGTGATGATCCCGGCCGGTCCAGAGCCAACTGGCGGTAGCGCACCACCAGGTGCACATTCATCGACATGGTCAGAATCAGCATCAAAGATATGAAATTGGATGAGATGACAGTGACCTGCCAGCCGACCCATCCCAGCAGCCCGATCATCGTCACGCCCGCGTAGAGGCAACTGGCCAGTGGCAGCAACACCCAGCGCGGTGAGCGGAAAATAACGCTCAACATGCCAACCAGAAAAACCAAGACCCCAAAACCAAACATCATTAAATCCTTGCGGATAAACGTGATCATGTCATCAGCAATCATCGAAACGCCACCCAAGTACAACTGGCCAAGATCCTCGTAACCTTCCATGACCTGACGCAGGTGAACAATCGTATCGTGATTGCTCTGGTCTACACTTGCCTTAAGCGCCCGGTATTGGAGCCGAACTTGATCTAATCGCGCCCTTTCAGCGGGACTGGCTATGCCGTCACGAACTCGTGCAGCGAGCGCTCGTTTTTCATCCTGGAGTTCGCGAAAACGAGGAGTATCTTCAAGGTTTAACTGTAGCGCCGTGGCGGCGCCGTCGACACTGATAACCAGCTCGGAGAACACCGGGCTGGCGATCAGTTCCTCGCGGGCCTTTGCGAGATCGACCTCGGCGTCACGCAGGGTACGATAGTCGCCACTAAGCTGCATTAAAGACGACTCTCCCTGGGCCAACAGCGGAGCATCAAGCAGGGAAACCACCGATTCAATGCCTCCCACTGCACCGAGATCTTCGGCCAGGCGGGCAATGCGTTTGAGTGTTGCCAGCGTAAACACCTCATCATGCGGCGTCAGCGCAACCACCAGGAAACTGCGTGAGTGGTAACGATCCGACAGATCGCGAAAAACCTGCAGATCGTGATCATCCTCCAGCAGCAAGGAATCTGCCGAGGCATCAAGGCGAAAATCACGCGCTTGCCAGGCAAAAAACCCCAGCGCCAGCGCCAGCGCCAGTAGCACCAACAGTGGCCGGCCGAGCACCCACGCATCGTAGCGCCGAGCGAACTGGTCCATCAGGCGTCTAGCAGGTCAGCAATCATACGTGCCTCTTTGGCATGGTGGTAGGCAAGCGCTGGGTCGGTCAGTATCAGGGCGCCACCACCAGGCAGTGTGTCCCGCACTGTTTGAATGACCTCCCGCAAGATGGGCAGCGCTCCATGGGCACAAAAAGCAACCGTGTAAGGGGAAGGCACCAAAGATGCGCCTTCTCCAACATGCCAGCAGTTACCAAAACCGGCCGGCATTGCATCGGCAGTTACTCCATCGACACAGATCGCCACTTGCGGCAAATCTTGGCGCAATGTGTCAAGTGCTGCCCAATCGGGAGCTGAGCCCGGCTGGAATGTAAAAAGCAGCGCATCCAATTGCCCGGCGAATGATTGGGCCAGTGATCTGGCGAAAGAAGCTCTCGCCTGATCCTCACCCCCATTAGGACCTGTAGGGCCGATTTCAACGATAAAACGAAACCCCGGATCCGTGTCCTCGACCCAGTCCTGCGCCCTTGCAACGTTCACCTCATGCATAGTATCAGCCGGAACCAGTACCGCACGCAGATGATTAGCATACCAGGACAGTTGCCATTCCACCGGCAGATCCGGATCATAAAATGCCTCATTCCAGGCGGGATAAATCCACCCGCGAGTGCCAATTTGCAATGAAGTCTGCATCAAAGAACGTTAGACCATCTCGCTCAAGCCTTTCCTTTAGAATAACCCGGATTGAACCCTATGCTCCGTGGTATTCGCAAGATCAGCAATCCTTTGAGTAATTTCCCGGCATGACCGAATCCCCTTTTGTTGCCGATGGCCGCGCGGTCATCGCGCGCGAACACCAGGCTCTGGCAGAATTGGGGCAGCGGCTGGACGACAATTTCACCCGTGCCTGCCATGCCCTGCTGGAATGCGCCGGCCGGGTGGTCGTCGTCGGCATGGGCAAATCGAGCCATATCGGTGGCAAGATCGCCTCTACCCTGGCAAGTACCGGCACACCCGCATTTTTCGTCCACCCAGGTGAAGCCAGTCACGGCGACCTGGGGATGATCATGCCCGGGGACCTCGTCATCGCTATTTCCAACTCTGGTGAAACCCCAGAAGTACTCACCATCCTGCCAATCATAAAACGCATGGGTGTTACGCTGCTGGCGATGACCGGGCGCACCGCATCCTCGCTTGGCGCTGCTGCAGATGTCTGCCTGGATGTCAGCGTTGAGTGCGAAGCGTGCCCACACAACCTCGCACCCACGGCCAGCACCACTGCAACGCTGGCGATGGGTGATGCTCTTGCAGTTGCGGTACTCAAAGCACGCGATTTTAGTGCTGACGATTTTGCCCGCTCGCACCCCGGTGGAGCACTCGGTCGGCGACTGCTGGTGTATGTTCGGGACGTCATGCATAC
>CBFIBN010000147.1:0-3814 GCA_965660775.1 Arenicellales bacterium
CGAGGTCTTTAAAATCGGTCCAGCCCCGGTCCGGCCAGTGCAGCTGATACAGATCGATATAGTCGGTACGCAGGCGCTTCAGGCTACCCTCACACGCGGTGTGAATGGTTTCCCGGGTAAAGCGGCAATCGCCCCCACGGATATGACTCTGCCCCGGGCCACAGACCTTGCTCGCAAGAATAATCTGGTCGCGACAGCGCCGTTCAGTCAGCCAGTCTCCAATGATGACCTCGGTATGGCCATAGGTTGCAGCGCGAACGTCCACCGGGTACATCTCTGCCGTATCGAAGAAATTGATACCGCCCGCAAGGGCGTGATCCATCTGCGCGAAGCCTTCCTTTGGCGTATTCTGCTCGCCCCAGGTCATGGTGCCCAGGCATATCGCCGATACTTCAATGCCAGTGCGTCCTAACGGTTGATAGCGCATCTTCAGATTTCCTTGTGTTGTGGTTGGTGCCAGCCTTCGCCCGCGTGGGAGTATGTAACATAATGGTCTGATGAACCAAGATGGGGTCCTCACGTGATCTTTGAAGAACGCCGGCTATGACACCACCCAAACGCTTGCCTTTAGAGCTGGTTTCTCAATTCCATGACGATGGGGCAGCCGTGATTCGCCAGTGTGTAAGTCAACAGTGGCTCAAGACCCTGGCCGAGGCGATTGAAACCGATATCAATTCTCCCGGCCCTTTCTTTCATGGTTATCAACCTGATAACAGCGAGGGCCGTTTTCACGGTAACTTGCGCCTGTGGGAACACGACAAAAGGTTTCGTGCGTTCTGCTTTCAATCTCCACTGCCAGGGTTTGCGGCGCAACTTTTGGATTCGAAAAAGGTCAACCTTTTATATGACCAGTTGTTCGTCAAAGAGCCTGGTACACCAAACCGAACCCGATGGCACAACGACCAGCCTTACTGGGCGATGCGGGGCTGGCAGGTGCTGTCTTTTTGGATCGCACTTGACCCGGTAACGGTGGATTCGGGTGCATTGGAGTTTGTGCCGGGGTCTCATCGTTGGCACCGCTGGTTTCAGCCCCACTCTTTTGGCGAGACGGTGGGGCAGGATAGTTACGAGATTAACCCCGATTACGAACCAATGCCCGACATCGAAGCACAGCGTGAAGATTACGAGCTGGTCAGTTGGGATCTAGACCCTGGCGATGTTTATGTTTTTCACGGCCTTACGGTGCACGGTTCGGGTGGTAATCTTAGGCGTGACCAACGCCGGCGGGGATATGCTGTGCGTTATACCGGCGATGATGTGGTTTACGATACACGGCTGGGCACGAATGAGCACCTGCGCTCGAGTACACACCACGATGGAGACCCACTGGATAGCGAGCGCTACCCACGCGTGTGGCCTGCCTGAAGTGCTTTGTGTGAGCCAGCGCTGGCGAGTCGCGGGTGTTGGGGACGACCACGCTGGGTGGCAGGGCATGGCAGGACAGGGGCTGAGCCGGTAGAATCCGCTGCCCAAAGTAATGCCTTTGGCCGGCCGTGACCGGCCCCGAGGGAGCCATGGAACCCGAAGACGATACCCAGAATTTTGACGCCGCTGCTGAGCGAATGATTGAGTTGGGCAACCAGTTGCTGGACCAGGATTCGGAGTCGGACAGCTGGGAAGTGGCCTCCGGCCTGCTGGCGGGCGCAGTGCATTTCTGGCTTTATGCGCATCAGCCTTGCGGCGATCTGGATTGCGAATCGTGCGAAGAGATTGACACCGCTCAAAAGCGCCTTGAACGACTGATTGAACAGGTACGCCAATCAGCCAGTGAAAGCGATTATTACCATACCCCTCAGGATGCCAACGCTGGTTCGGCTTGAGAGCTAACTCGCTTTGCCTGTGGGGTTGGCGAGTGTCTTTGACGCTCGGCGTAGGCAACGAGTTGAGGAAAAAAATCATCGAAGCCGTTTTGCAGTTGCGGGTAAAGGCGCGACAGGACTTCACCGGATTTTTCCATCCCCGAGTCAAAGCGGGTGCGTTGGGCCATTTGTGACAGCGTCTGGTTGATACCGCTGGTGGACCGATAATGCAAAAGCGTATCGGTTCGACTCAGGTAATCGAAGAACCTTTGCGACCGGGCAGGGCACGCGCTTATGCGCGGCGTGAGAATCCGCTTGACCCAGTCGGTGTAATCAGCCAGGGATTGCTGATGGTAGCGTTGCCAGTCTTTAGCCAGGAAGTGATCCATAAATACATCGGTCACCACCGAGCAATACCGACCAAAGTCTTCACGCATCAAAGACGATAGTCCCCGAAAGACTGGGTGCGCATCGGTATAGCGATCTATCTGTCGATGCAAAAGCACCCCTTGTTGTACTTGGGGGTTTAACTCGTCGAATTGCTCGCCCCGAATCGAGTCCCCGATAAAGTTGCCCAGGACCAGGTCCGGATCGTTCCCTGACAGGTATAGGTGTGCCAGGGTATTCACGAATGGCTGGTCTTCGATAAAGCAAGGGGACTGCTTAGAAAAGCGTGAAGCTCTTGCGGGATCTGAAAAAGATGATCGGGCGCTCGCGTTTTTAGCACGCCAGCGGATTGCCAGCCCCAACCGACAGCGAGAGCATTCACCCCGGCGGCACGTGCCGCGTCCATGTCGCTGACCGAATCACCCACCATCCAGGCTTGTTGGACATCGATGGCGTAATGGTTGAGCGCCTCGCGTATATGCTCCACCTTGCCGCCGGGTCGGTCGCTGCCGTAATACGTACTGATGCAATCATCCAGTCCTTCTTGTGCGAGCCGGGTTCGCACCACATCGGCATGATTGGCGGTGACCACGCAAAGGATATGCCGCTCGCTTAAGTCCCGTAACATTTCACTGATTCCATCAAAAAGAGCAATCTGTGTCGTTCCATTTTGCAAGGTATCAAAAAGAAAGCGACCGTATGCTCGGTGATCAGGGTCCGGTATTCCGGCGACCTTGGCGAGCATGGTGAAAGTCGCTGGATCCAGCTGGTCGAAATCAGCCAGGGTCAGGGAAAACGGCAGACCCTGATCCTTGCAGAAAACCGCTGTCTGCTCCAGCACGGGCTGTGCCGAGTCAACAATCACCCCGTCGTAGTCGAGCAGTACAAGTCCTTTCATGTCATGCAGATTGTTTCTTATGGATCTGGGGAACTAAGGACATAAGTGGTTCATTGGCAGGAGAAATTAACCGTATTTTAAGGACTCTAAGTTTAAGCGGTATTAATGATGTCCTGCTTGTAGGCCCACACGCTTGTAGATGGTTCTGCCAAACAGGAATAAGATAGCACTATGATACGACTGCGTATTTAAGGAGAACATCAATGAAGAAGATACTGATTGTACTGTTTGGATTGTTGGTCTTTCAGGGCTATGTGTTTGCTGAATCATGGGAAGAACGTGCCGAAAGGAAAGCACCCTGGAGTGCAGATTTTCCGGATGATCCCGCCTGTTGGAATAGAGCAGTTGAATGGAATACCGTGAATCCGTGGCTAGTAGGCATCGGTTCTCACTTTCTCTATGAGGACTTTGCCGATTGTTTTAGTGTATGTGCCAAAAACGACACTTGCTATCGCGTTGGGTGGGAGGATGAAGATACAGCTTCGGCAAATTGCAAAAAATCTGTGACTGACTCGCTTCGAAACAATTTAAAAACAGATATGGG
Source organism: Arenicellales bacterium (assembly GCA_965660775.1). Classification (GTDB taxonomy): domain Bacteria; phylum Pseudomonadota; class Gammaproteobacteria; order Arenicellales; family UBA868; genus UBA868. Next base: position 3,629 of record CBFIBN010000147.1, read on the forward strand.
TGTGCCTTTGGGGCCCGGGGAGCACAGCAAAAGTGGATGTAAATAGATTGTTTATGAGATGTTAGGAATGAAACACATCTATACATCGATGCTCCTACCGAACAGTAAAAATTTGATCCACAATCTCTCAAGGAGGAAATACTATGCACTATCGAATGACAACTTTTTCATACGATCCGGCTCGAG
>CBFIBN010000148.1:0-3805 GCA_965660775.1 Arenicellales bacterium
TCGCTTGCCGGATCAGTGATCTACACCACCTGTGAGCCCTGCCCGATGTGCCTTGCTGCCATCTGGTGGGCGCGTATTGACACTATCTATTACGCCAGCACTCGGGATGATGCAGCCCAGATCGGCTTTGACGACGCAGCGCTGTACCAGGAGATCTCTCTTCCCCTACACCAGCGACAGCTGCCGCTGATACAACAGCCCAGTGACAAAGCAGCCCAGTTAATGCGTGAATGGACCGAAAAAGAAGATAAGATTCCCTACTGAGTCTCGGTCGATACTATTGGACAAAAAGAGAAACCCGCAGTGACCACACCCCCACTATTGCAACTGCAGGGCATCCGCAAAGAGTTCCCGGGTTGTCTTGCCAACGACAATATCAGCCTCGATATCACCCCGGGTGAGATCCACGCCCTGCTGGGAGAAAACGGTGCCGGCAAAAGCACCCTGGTAAAGATCATCTACGGTGTACTGCGCCCGGATCAGGGGCAAATTCGCTGGCACGGTAACCCAGTTCAGATACCGCACCCCGCCGGGGCCCGTGAGCTGGGCATCGGCATGGTGTTCCAGCACTTCTCACTTTTCGAATCCATGACCACACTGGAAAACGTGGCGTTGGCACTGCCGAGCCAGGATCTCAACGAACTGCGGGCGCGCTTGGAGCAGACCGCCAATGATTACGGCTTAACACTACACCCCGACCGGCACGTCTACGATCTTTCTATGGGTGAGCGCCAGCGTATCGAGATCGTGCGTTGCCTGCTGCAAAACCCCAGTTTGCTGATTCTTGACGAACCGACCTCCGTGCTTACGCCGCAGGAAACCGAAACCCTGTTTGCGACCTTGCGCACCCTTGCCGGCGAAGGCCGCTCGATCCTTTATATCAGCCACAAGCTTGAGGAGGTTCGCACCCTGTGTGACCGCGCCACTATATTGCGCGGCGGACAACGGGTTGATGAGTGCATACCGGCCAATGAAACCGCACATTCGATGGCCGAGAAAATGATCGGCCACCGGGTGGAATCCGTACCACGGCACACGGCCCCGTCGTCGTCTGAGGTACGTCTGCAGGTAACCGACCTTTCGGTTCGCTCCGATCAGCCGCACGGTACGGACATCGACAGCGTCAGCTTTTCGGTACGCGCCGGCGAGATTCTGGCTATTGCCGGTATAGCCGGTAACGGCCAGATAGAACTCATGAACGCGCTGTCGGGAGAGACCGGCCCGCCGCGCAGTGGCTCGATTCGCATGCTCGATACCGAAGCCGGCGCACTGACGCCAGTCGCCCGCCGACAACTCGGCGCCGTGTTTGTGCCTGAGGAGCGCATCGGTCAGGCGGCGGTCTCTGACCTTAACCTGGTGCAGAACAGTTTTCTCACCTCGGCTGATCGGTTGGGCTTTGTCTCCTATGGCCTGGTGAATTGGGCCAAGGTCGAGCACTATGCCCAAGAGATTCTGCAGCGTTTTGACGTTAAGGCCGCGGGCACTGCGGCACTCGCCAACAGCCTTTCCGGGGGCAACTTGCAGAAATTTATCGTCGGCCGCGAGATTCTGCAGGATCCGCAACTGCTGGTGGTATCCCAGCCCACCTGGGGGGTCGACGCCGGTGCGGCGGCAGCAATCCACGAACAGATTGAGCGCCTGGTCAGTGCCGGCGCCGGGGCGCTGATCATCTCGCAGGATCTGGACGAGATATTTGCGCTTTGTGACCGCATCGCGGTCATCTCGCAGGGAACCCTGTCTGAACCGCAGTTGGCATCTGATATCACCACCCAGGAAGTCGGCCTGCTGATGGGCGCCAGCCGCGAGCCTACCGAATCGCTTTCCCATGCTGGTACTTGAAGCCCGGGCGACCCAGTCTGCGTCAGCCGCCTGGCTGTCGCCGCTGCTGGCCATGGCGTTAACCGGGCTGACCGGTGCCGCGATATTTCTTGCCATGGGTAAAGCGCCCGGCATTGCGCTTTATATCTACTTTATTGAGCCGCTGACCTCCTGGTCTGGGCTGTCCGAAGTCGCAGTCAAAGCCGGGCCTTTGATCCTGATTGGTATCGGGTTGTCGGTTGGGTTTCGTGCCGGAATCTGGAATATTGGCGCCGAGGGTCAGTTTATTGCCGGAGCATTGCTGGGCAGCGCGCCTGCGGTGTACTTTTACGAAAGCACCAATCTACTGATACTGCCGGCCATGCTGGTGCTGGGTGTGCTCGGCGGCATGGCCTGGGCCGCCATACCGGCACTGCTCAAAACCCGGTTTAACGCCAACGAAATCCTGGTCTCGCTGATGCTGGTGTATGTTGCCGAATTACTGCTGGTACACCTGGTGCAAGGCCCCTGGCGCAACCCCCAGGGCTGGGGCTTTCCCGGTACCCGGATGTTCCCCGATGCGGCCCTGCTCCCTATGCTGTTTCCCGGCTACCGGGTACACCTGGGCACACTGATCGCGCTGTTGGTACCGCTGCTGGCGTGGTTCGTACTGACCAAAAGCCGTTTTGGTTTTAAGGTGCGGGTATTTGGCTCGGCACCGCTGGCCGCTCGTCATGCCGGCATTAACAACCCGCGGATGATCTGGGCGACCCTGCTCATCGGTGGGGGTCTTGCAGGGCTTGCCGGCATCATGGAGGCCGCCTCGACGATCGGCCAACTGATGCCAAAGATCTCCCCGGGTTATGGCTTTACCGCCATCATCGTGGCGTTTCTGGGCCGGCTGCATCCGGTGGGTGTGGCGCTCGCCGGAACCGCAATCGCCGTGACCTATATTGGTGGCGAAGGCGCGCAGATCTCGGCAGGCCTGCCCAAAGCCGTCACGGGCCTTTTCCAGGGGATCATCCTTTTCTACCTGCTGGCCTTCGATCTGCTGACACGTTACCGGCTGACCCGGATCGGCCATAAGGTATCTGCCACATGAACGAACTGCTGATCGCTTCAATGATGACGATGATGACGGCAGCGACACCGCTGGTCTTTGCCGCCACTGGAGAGCTGGTCTGCGAAAAATCCGGCGTACTGAACCTCGGGGTTGAAGGCATGATGCTGATCGGCGCCGTGTTCGGCTTTGCCGCAGTGACGCTTACCGGCCAGCCACTGGCAGGCCTGCTGGCAGGCAGCCTGTGCGGTCTTGTTGCCTCGCTTATTTTTGCGGTGCTGACCCTCACCTTACTTTCAAACCAGGTTGCCACGGGGCTTGCCCTGACCATCTTTGGAACCGGGCTGTCGGCTCTGGTGGGCCTGGATTACGTGGGCGAGACCATTGAGCAGATTGGGGCCATACAAGTCCCGGTTCTTACCGATCTGCCAGTGATCGGCCGATTGCTCTTTGGCCACGACCCGCTGGTGTATCTGGCCATCATCATCCTCGCACTCAGCGGCTGGTTTTTGAAACACACCCGCTGGGGAATGATCCTGCGGGCGGTGGGCGACTCTGATGTTTCGGCCCATGCGATCGGCTACCCGGTCATTGCCATCCGCTACGCAGCGGTCGCCTTCGGCGGGGCGATGGCGGGCCTGGGTGGGGCTTATCTGTCACTGGTCTACACCCCGCTGTGGGCCGAGAATATGACCGCCGGCCGGGGCTGGATTGCCCTGGCACTGGTGGTTTTTGCAAGTTGGCGGCCCTCACGGGTACTGCTGGGCGCTATCCTTTTTGGCGGGATCACCATATTGCAGTTAAATGCCCAGGCAGCCGGCCTTGGGATTCCAGGCGCTTTTATGTCAATGCTCCCTTACATTGCGACGATAGTTGTATTAGTCTTGATTTCCAGAGACGCGATCAGGATTCGCCTCAATGCGCCGGCCTGTCTGGGTAAACCCTTTC
>CBFIBN010000149.1:0-3763 GCA_965660775.1 Arenicellales bacterium
GATTCCGGTCCCACAGTTCTCACAAAAATGTCGCGTCACCGGTCGTTCAAGATCAGAACGACGAAATGGCTTCATTTCACCAGATGTCAGCTGAAAACTCTCAAGAGGAAAAATCATCAGCGCTGCCGGATTTCCTCCACTGATGTACTGACACTCCCGACAGTGACATTGCAGCGAGACTTGCGCCTCACCGGTGATTTCATAACGAACTGCGCCGCAGTAACATCCTCCGGTTATCTTCATTCTTGCGCTCCTCCTAAATGAGTTTACTCCACGCGCTATTATAGGACGAGCTATAAGACGAGCGCTGTTTTGGCAATTACTCAATCGCGAAGACTCCGCGATTGAGTGTGACTGGGTCGGTTAATTGGCACACCGTCTTTTCCCAATTCTCGTAAGTACTTTTTTACACCGTTAGGCAAGGATCAAAACTGTAACCGCCTGATCAAAGTCAGACGGCCTGCCCACGCTCCAGATCGCTCTTACAGCAGCACGGCAATTGCCGTGCGCCAGAAAGCTTCGATTTTGCAAAAACCTTCTTCCTTATCTCAGCAATGCTTTTGCTTTGTTTTAAAAACGCAAGGAGAGTTACATTGACTCCATTACTGTGGCAACACTGCCAAGTGATTATTGCTGATGCACGAATATCGCTTTGATTAACGAAAATTGAAAATCTCAGACGAGGATTAGCCCAGCCCCAAGAAGTCCCCAACCGACTATCGCAGCCGCTCCTAGCAGGGCTACCATAGCGAAACGAAAAATAAACACCGCGACTAATGCTGCAACAACCAGCGCTACCGCTATCGGGTCAAGGGTTGCGGGAACTGGAACTGCTACGCGCAGCCCAAAGGCTTCAAATATTCCCACATCTTTGAACATCACATGCAGCGCAAACCATACCGCCAGATTAAGAATAACTCCAACAACAGCAGCGGTGATGGCAACAAACGCTGCCGACAGCACCTGGCTTTGTCGAAGCTGTTCTACATAAGGTGCGCCCATAAAAATCCATAGGAAGCAAGGCACAAAAGTCACCCAGGTTGTTAACAAACCGCCTAGGACGCCGGCTGCCAATGGTGTCAGACCGCCTGCATCGCGGAATGCACCTAAGAATCCTACAAACTGGGTTACCATAATTAATGGGCCCGGAGTAGTCTCAGCGAGGCCAAGCCCGTCCAGCATCTCTCCTGGCTCAAGCCAGCCGTACGTTTCTACAGCCGCCTGCGCTACATAGGCCAACACAGCATAGGCACCACCAAACGTGACGACTGCCATTTTCGAGAAAAATACTGAGATATCGACAAACACGTTACCCGGGCCTAGAAACAAGACCAGGCCTATTACCGGCGTGACCCAAAGCAGTAACAAAACAACACTGATACCAAGAACACGACTAGCCCCAGGCCGAGCATGGTCGGGAACCTTCTCGCCGAGAATAGAATTGCTGCCACCAACTCCCTTTCCATCCGCCGCGGTGGCACCACCGCTTAGAAAACTCTGTACGCCAAATCGGCCACTTAAGGCGCCAATCACTGCAGCAGCGATAATGATTACCGGAAAAGGTATATCAAAGAAAAAGATGCCTATAAACGACAAGCCAGCCAATGCCGCCATCACGCTATTACGCAATGCCTTCTTGCCGATCCTGACTACCGCCTGTAACACGATCGCCAGCACCGCCGCTTTTAGACCAAAGAACATGGCTGCGACGACATCCACCTCGCCATACAGAGCATAAATGCAAGTCAGCACCATTACCGCCAGCATGCCCGGAAGAATAAACAGAACACCTGCGACCAATCCACCGCGCCGCTGGTGCATTAACCATCCTAAATATATGGTCAGTTGTTGGGCTTCCGGCCCTGGTAGCAACATGCAAAAATTCAACGCGTGAAGGAAGCGGGCCTCCCCTATCCAACGTTTTTCTTCAACCACTATGCGGTGCATCACAGCGATCTGCCCAGCTGGGCCACCAAAACTTAACATCGCGACTCGTAACCAAACGACAGCCGCTTCGCCAAAACTCGGCCACGGCCGCCCATCAGCTCCTATCCTTGGCGATGTTCCGGTTACTGCATTAGACATCGTGTCGCAATACTCTCATTAACATGTTCATTGGCTATTCGGAATAGACAGTGGCCACCCCAAATCCAAACCGGCATCCTCTGAGTAAAAGTCAGAAAGCTGAGACCAGCACTATAAACACGCCAACACCGGCACAAACCGCGAGCAGGACTCTGCGACCCAGCAAAAAGAAGACCGCAAGCCCGACAATAACCCCAAAGACCCTAAAAGATAGAGGCGTTTGGGTTAACGGGCCTATTGGCAAAACGATCATCCGGGCGATAAGGCCCCCCAGCATCGCGTAAGAAACGCAGGTGACCCATTGAAAAACTGCACCCTCATGATTGATACGTGACGCAAACAAAACGCCTAAGCCACGCCAAAGATAAGTGGCGCCGATTGCACCCAGTGTCACTAGTCCAATATCGACAGCCTGCACATCAATCATGATGTTTTTTCCGATCCTGACGCTTTTGCCCTACGAGAAAAGCCAACGTACCTCCAACCACTCCCGTTATCAGTAGATCCAGATCAGGCGCTATCAGATGAAAGAGCACACCCAGTGGAGCGCCTATCAGCAACGCGGTAGACACACTGAGACCTTGAGCGCCTGCCAACAAAATGGCAAAGAACAACGGATTCAGAAAAATCAGGCCGAGCGCGATCGACCGCGGCAACAGACCAACCCCTAAGAACCCGATCGCAGTGCCCAGCAACCCCGAGGCCATACAAATAGATGCGAAGACAATGTAATAACGCTGCCGCAATTCGGGTGAGATTGCCCCAAAACGCCTCAGTCCTGCAGCCCAGGAATTAATCGACAACATCTGAACCAGAACAAACATCCATCCAGGGCGCGTAGCGCTGGACCGTATCAGCGGGACAAAGGATACGACCATTGGCAAGAAGCGTGCGTTGGCCAAAGCCACAGCCAGAATGACAAAAAAGGCTGAAGCGCCTGCCGCATGCAGTTCGACCAGAGTCAACTGCCCTGGCAACCCCCAAATTCCCGCGGTCGCAGCCAACGCCACAGAAAAGGGCAATCCACTTTCGTGGACCAGCGAGCCAAATCCGATCATGCTCGCAAGTAAAGTCAATGCGGGAAAACCAATCGCGTCTTTAACAGCAAGACGGGTTACCTCACCAGATTGGTTAAGCATAGATCCGGCTAAGATTTAGGGTGGAGTTATGGTTGGGGACTCTTATGTCAGCCATTTCGTATCAAATCGTTCGCGCGAACATGCGCCTTGTTGTTGACGGAAAAGCACGAATGTTCCCAGGATCAAAGCCTGTCCGCGCATACCCCGGTGATCGCGTCGTTTTTAATCAGGCCATCCAGTACCGCAGGACCGGTCGCTCTATTCAAGCTGTTTGGGCAACCAGGTTGCAACTTCCGGTACAAAGATAAGCAGGATGAGAACCATCAGTTCAATCAGAATAAACGGCAACGCGGCTCGGACCACCTGTCCCAGAGTCACGTCGAACGGCGCGACACCCTTCATCACGTAAAGCAACAAACCAAAGGGCGGAGTCAACAGGCTGATCTCCATAGTGATCAGCATCAGGACCATCAACCAGATCACATCGATGTTGAAAACGACCTGCAGGGACTGGGAACTCAAAAGGAAAAAGGGCAGCGTCAGCAATAGCATGCTCACCTGGTCCATGAAGGCCCCGAGAAACAGCAACACCAGCATCA
>CBFIBN010000150.1:0-3753 GCA_965660775.1 Arenicellales bacterium
TAACCCTTCAATTATAGCATTTTTGGCAGTCTAAAGCCGCTAAAACGGGGTTTTTAGACGTTTTCAGTATTTGTTCCACGTGGAACGTTGGGGGCGCCTACAGGCGCATCGGCATAATGAGATACAAAGTGTCGTCGTTGTCTGGCTCATGAAGCATGCAACCAGTATTGGAATCCTGCAGCTCCGCTTCGACCGTATCTGTCGAAAGCGCCTTTAGCGCATCCATAAGGTATGTTACGTTGAATCCTATCTCGATCTGGCTACCGCCGTACTGGACTGGGATTTCATCGGTCGCTTCTTCGTGTTCTGGATTGTGGGCGCTTAATTTGAGACTACCCTCGCTCAACTCCAGTCGAATACCACGATACTTCTCATTAGTTAAGACGGCTGTTCGTGCCAGTACTTCATAGAGTTGCTGTCGGTCTGTCACCATTTTCTGATTCAGAACTTGTGACATGACTGCTTTGTAATCAGGGAATTTACCGTCGATTAGCTTGCTGACCAAAGTTGCCCCAGGACGTGCCAGGCGGATGTGGTTGGCGTTAATTTCAACAGTGACTTCGTCTGAGCCTTCCCCAAGAAAACGACCAAGTTCGACGACCGCTTTTCTAGGAGCAATTATTTGCCGGTGGTCGCTGACACTGCTGGCCAGTGTCGCCCGGCTTCTGGCCAATCGATGGCCGTCTGTTGCCACTGCAGTGATGGTGTTCTGGTCAAGCTCGAGCAAAACACCATTTAAAAAATAGCGTACGTCTTGCTGTGCCATAGAAAACCCAGTTCGATCAAAAAGGGATTTAAGCGCGGGTTGCGGCATCTTGAACCGCTCTTCCCACTTTCCGGCATCCAGTCGGGGGAAGTCGGTTGATGGTAACGCCTGGAGTGTAAAACGGCTGCGTCCTGAGCGCAGTTGGGCTTTATCGCTCTCACCACTGAAGTCGATTATTGCTGTTTCTGGAAGGGCCCGACAGATATCCAACAGTTTGCGGGCGGTTACGGTGCATTGTCCGTCTTCACCACTTAACACTTCAGTGTCAACACTTATCTCAACCTCCAAATCGGTCCCAACCAATGTAAGTTGGTTGCCTTTGAGATGCATGAAAACGTTCGCGAGAATGGGTAGGGTTTGGCGTCGTTCAACCACACCGGTAACTGTGGCTAAAGACCCAAGCAACATTTCGCGCTCAATTTTAAATTTCATATTGAATACTTAAGAATGGTAATTGTTATTAGGCCTGTGGAAAAAAGAATATTCTTATTTTTTGTATATAAAACAATTATTTAAAGTTTTTATTGCTGTGGATAACTTTGTGAGCTAATAAGGTCAGAAAAGTGGATAAAAACACTAATATTCAATAATGCGATTTTGTGTGTGGCTTGTCCACAATTTATCCACCTTATGCGCCCAAAATTCGCTGCAGGTTTAGGTAATCCTCCCTTACCCGAGCGTCTGCAGCCACCAACTCACGAACCTTTTTCTGGGCATGTAACACTGTTGTGTGATCACGGCCACCAAAAGCATCACCAATTTCAGGAAGACTCATACTGGTTAACTCTTTAGACAAAGCCATAGCGATTTGTCGTGGCCGGGTGATCTGGCGGTTACGTCGCTTAGAGTGCAGATCTGCAATTCGCATTTTGAAATACTCCGCGACAGTTTTCTGGATGTTTTGAACCGTAACCCTGCGCTCCTGAAATACCAACAAGTCGCGCAATGCCTCGCGGGTCAATTCTAAGTTGATCTGCCGGCCCGTAAAACTGCTACTGGCAATAATGCGGTGCAAGGCTCCTTCAAGCTCGCGCACATTAGAGCGTATCTGCCGAGCAATAAAAAACGCCACTTCGTCAGGAAGCACCACGCCTTTGATACCTGCCTTGTGCTGCAATATAGCAACCCGGGTCTCTAGTTCAGGTGGGTCGATTGGCACCGTCAAACCACTACCAAAACGTGAAATTAAACGCTCCTGAACCCCGGAAATTTCTTTAGGAAAACGATCACTCGTGATAATAACCTGGCTCTCACATTCAATTAAATCATTGAAAGTATGGAAGAATTCCTCTTGGGAGTGCTCTTTTCCTGAAAAAAACTGGATGTCGTCAATCAGTAAGGCATCCAAGGAGCGGTAATAACGCTTGAATTCATTGATGGCGTTGTGCTGCAGCGCTCTTACCATATCAGCAACAAACCGCTCAGAGTGTACATAAACTACCTTAGCCTTGGGGTTGGCCTGAATCACCAGATTGCCAGCGGCCTGCATCAAGTGAGTTTTACCAAGGCCTACTCCACCATAAAGAAAAAGAGGGTTATAGGCTTTGCCCGGGTTCTCCCCTACCTGATGCGCGGCCGCGCGCGCCAGCTGGTTGGATTTGCCCTCAATGTGGGTCTCAAAGGTGAACGCCTGATTGAGGCGACCCTCGAATCGCAACGCTCTAACCGGATGCTTTTGGGGGTCAGCAGTTGGTTTGGGCTCGCTTGGTTCTGACGAGGGTTGATCGCTGCCAACGTCTACCTGGACATTAATTGGGGCGCTGCTGAAACTATGGGCTAACCGACGAATTTCTTCCAGAAATTCATCACAGACAAAATCCTTAACGAATCGGTTCGGGGCCAACAAGGTTAACGCGCCGGACCGCTCCACCGCATGGAGCGGGCGAATCCAGGTGTTGAACTGCTGGGGCGATAAATCACCTTCCAGGCGACTGACACATAGTGTCCAAAGTGGTGGCGGCAATGAAGTCTCCTCTGGCTCGTTCGTTTTTGGCGCCGATTGCCTGTGCCCAACTCAGCGCTTTGTATTTTTGGCCGGGTTATCGTGTATGTCTGCGTGAGTTGATTGTAGACTGAATACTAGATCTTATCCACAGGGAAAAACAAAAAATTTTTTTATCCACAGGCTAAGAAAAGAACTAAAAAACAAGAAAAATATTGACAATCCGACTCTGGAAGCGGTAGATTCCAACGCCTTTTGTTCCCGAGAGTCCGCGAGAAAAAATGAAACGAACTTTCCAGCCCAGTATCGTCAAGCGCAAACGCCGTCATGGCTTTAGAGCCCGGATGAAAACTCGCGGTGGCCGGGCGATAATCAATGCCCGTCGCGCCAAAGGTCGAGCGCAACTCAGCGCCTGATCAGTGATCGCGCCAGCAAGGGCGCGGCCGTGAACGGCCAGAGCTTTCCGAGCAGCCACCGCCTGTTGCGACCCGCCGCTTTCCGGGCAGTGTTGGGTGTCCGTTGTCGCAGCGGGGATGAATTGTTCACAGTTTACGCCCGGCGCAATGATACGGAGCAGGCGAGGCTGGGGATCACGGTGTCGCGTAAGGTCTCCCTACGGGCGGTGCGGCGCAACCGAATAAAACGTTTGGTAAGAGAATCGTTTCGCCACCAAGCGTTGAAAATAGCTGGACTGGATGTAGTGGCTATTGCGCGGCCAAAGGCTAGCCTCGTCACAAATAAAGACATAATCCAGAGTTTGGAAGAACACTGGAATCACGTGGATAGCCGATGCAGAAAATCGTAATCCTATTGCTTAAAGGTTACCGATACCTGGTTAGCCCTTTGCTTGGGCCATCTTGTCGCTTTTACCCCTCGTGCACCAGTTACGCGATCGAGGCGGTACAAGAGCACGGCATTTTGCGCGGGCTGTGGTTAGCGGGCCGCAGGCTGTCGCGGTGCCACCCGTGGCACTCCGGTGGTTTTGACCCAGTACCTGGAACCAAAGGAAACGCACGCACTGGATGTGAGCACGCGTAAATGGATT
>CBFIBN010000151.1:0-3749 GCA_965660775.1 Arenicellales bacterium
ACCTTTGGTGAAAGATCAGGGCAGATGCGAGTCGTGTGGTTATTGTTGAAGGCGGGGACAGTTCTCGGGTTGCTTGCGGGTTTGGCGATGCTCGCGGTAGGCGATTATGTCTATCGTACCGGCACGACAGTTTTTTGTGGCATCCATTCATCTCATAGCGGGAACACGCCGGCGCGTTTCGAAACCCCGGGCTCGGGTCAGGGCCCCTTTAAAGGCGCCGGCTGGGATCGCTGGATTGGCCATGACCTTTCACGCTGGTGGATTCCCGATGTTCCGGTTGAGGCAGTACGAATCCGAGATCCCGAGCGGTCGGTCACCATATCCGGCTGGTGGATTACACCTACGTTTCCTGATTCGAAAGCAACGGTTATCGTCGCGCATGGTATCGACAGCTCCCGGCATAATTTCGATACCCTGATGCCGGCAGCCATGCTGGTGCGAGCGGGCTTTAACGTCCTGTTAATTGATTTACGCGATCAGGGTGAGACTACCTGTGAGGACGGTCGCCATTCTGCCGGACAGGATGAATCAGATGACATCGTGACGTCGGCCTATTGGCTAAAAAGCGCCAAGGCCGTTCCGTTGTCTCAGGTCGGGGTACACGGGGTTTCCGGCGGGGCACTGGCGGCTCTGATCGTTGCTGCCAAGAACTCTGAAATTGCGGCTTTTAGCCTGGAAGCGCCGGTGTTTGATTTCAACAAGGCGGCGACTCATGAAGTGGAGTACCAGGGCTTCCCTGGATTTCTCTGGCGGGCAGCCTACTGGGCGGCGCGGGTGCGCGGCACAGACCTGATGGCGATTACACCCGCTGATGGCATCGAGCGTATGGCCAACCGCCCGGTACAGGTGCTGCATGGTACGGCCGATTCGAGGGTGGCGTATCACAATGCCACTGATCTTGTCACCTTTGCCAAGGCCCGCGGGCTGAAAGTAACGCTACACTCTTTCGAGGGCGCTGATCATATCGAGGGGTTGTTACTGGAGTCACAACGTTATAAAACTATTCTGGTCGATTTTTTCTCTGCTGCCCTGCCGTATTGAAAACACGAAAACTAACAGGAAAATCTGAGGGCGCCCGCAATGACCCGGATCGTGATATCCGCGCCGAGTGCGCTTTCACCGTCGATATCCAGTGCAGACGTAGGTGAATCTTGATGCACCGAGACCTCACTGCCCCGTTGGTAAAACACGTATGGGGCGTCTAGGTGATTACCGAGGTAGATCCGTATCAGGCGTAACAGCAAATGGCCTTTGGACATGCCAAAAGCGGCGACCACCTCGGCCTGACCATCGTTTACTTTCGCTTTGGGAGCCACTTTCATTCCCTGGCCGAAATAAGCACCGTTGGTTATGGCCAGCATTGAGAGGTCTCCGTGGTAGCAGTGTTTTTTATCTACCGTGAGGGAAAAACCTCTGGGCCGGTAACGGAGCAAGGCTCTGAGAGTGGCGTACAGGTAAGCGCCTGATCCTTTTCCCGATGAGGCTGCCATGGCGGCACTGACGTCACCGGCAATGCCGGCAGATACCGTATTGATGGCATAGCGGTATTGACCATCTGGCCAGTCGATCCGCAATACATCAACTGATTGCGATTGCGTATCCAACTGCGCACGTTGAAGGACTGCAACAGTGGGGTAATGTGTCAGCGTGCGCGCAAAATCACTTCCCGTGCCCGCCGGCAACAGGCTGAAGGTGATCTTGTCGCCAAGACCTTTGTTCAGTACTGTATTGACGGCAAGATTCAGTGTGCCATCACCCCCTATAACAACCAGTTGCTGGCGTTCTCCCGTTAGAGCCTGATCCAGTTCGTATCGCGCCTGGTCGATACTGACTGGATCGAGCAGCAACGCATTTGAGAAAGGTGTATCACCCGAGACCAGTTCATGTGCGAAGGCGCGGGCCTGGCCACCGCCGGCATTGCGATTGGTCAGAATAATCATGTTATGCGCGGGTACGACCGTATCAGGCTGAGCTGCTTGGTGCGAGTGAGAAGGCGCTAGAGGATAACCGGGATCTCGGGCGGGGCCCTGCGTGTCAGATACTCAGCACCATCTTCGGTGATGACGATGTTCTCCTCGTGCACCAGTTGCCGCCCGGGTGCAAAAGTCATCCCTGGCTCAAGCGTCATGACGACGCCAGGTTCCAGGATGTTTTCGTCGTCAGGGTGCACAGATGGCCATTCCGTCAATAGCATTCCCAGGCCATGGCCCATTCGGCCAATACTGTTTCCCAGTGAGCCGAAATCCTCCATCACCTGAGACATCGCAGACCACACGTCGCACATCCGGGCACCCGGGTGCGCTGCCGCGAAACCGGCATCCAGTGCCTGGTGAACTGCTGTGTTGGCACGGCGTACGTCATCCGCGACATGGCCAAAGCCGAAGTTACGGTCAAAGTCGCAGAAATAGCCATCAAATACGGTCCCGGTATCGATGATTAGAATGTCACCGGCTTGGGACACTCGTTGTGTTGGGCCCATGATGATGCTGTCATATCCGCCAGGGCCTGACCCTGCCACCATGAAGGGCGTGCTATCGGCACCCCGTTCCAAAAGGTCAATCCGCATACGACGGGTGATAGTGATCTCTGAATCGCCTATCTGCGAGTGATCGGGAAGTGCTTCAAACGCATCCGAGGTGATCTCGCAAACCCGCCGGATTTTCTCGACCTCGGCCGGCGATTTCACATAACGTTGGCGCAGCAGCATCTCGGCACAATCAGCAACTTCGTGAGGAATCGTGTCGGCAAGTGTTCGGGCATCCCCGGCCGGCATGCGCAATATGCTTTCAGGACCGAGCGGCATACCGAGCCGCCCGTGACGACCCGGTAGCCCAGTGATGGTGCTGGCCAGCAAAGAGATGCCGTCATCGGCGGGACGGGGCGAGGGCCAGGTGTGGATGTCGTCTATCCAGGTTGCAGCCATACCGGTCTCGCCAATGGTGGGGATCACCGCAATGGGTTTGCCGTCGGCCGGTACCACCACAAACCAGGGGCGGGTGGGACTGCCAAAAAACTGGGAGTGAAAGCCGGTGAAGTAGCGGATCTCGGCCTCGGTGGTGACCATGATGGCATCGAGTTTCGCATCATGCATCAGTTTCTGGACGATATGGGTCCGCTGCTCAAACTCTGCCGGCACGAAACCTCGGAGGATGTCACTCATAACGAGCTACCTTTGGGTGACGATATCTTCAGCACTCCTACCGACGAGCGCTTCAAAGACTTCGGGATCAGTGGCGCCTTCGGTGCCGAACACCAGTACACGGCTTTTGCTGTTGAGGTCCATCTCGCGGGCAAGTGGTTCATTTCCAATTGCACCGATCAGTCCGGCAAGACCTGCAATCGCAGATTCACCGGCCACGATGGCGGAGTCTCCTGAGACGCCCGCGGCGAGCAATTTCATTAAGGGAGCGACCGGGGCATCCGAGATCGTCAAAAAGTGGCGGGCGCCGGGTTTCAGGATCTGCCATCCGAGTAAAGAGACTTCTCCACACGACAGACCCGCCATCAGGCTTTCGTCAACGATATTGACGAGTTGTGGTTCGCCGGCCCGTGCACTTTCATAAAGGCAGGCCGCCGGCACCGGCTCAACGACAGTCAGGTGCGGCATCTTCTCGCCGTAGTGGTGCCACAGATCGGCAGCCACCGCGCCGGCGAGGCCGCCGCACCCACCCTGGATGAAGACATGGGTGGGGATGACGCCTTCGGGCAGCTGATCCATAGCTTCGGTGGTCATCAGGGTGTAGCCGGCC
>CBFIBN010000152.1:0-3700 GCA_965660775.1 Arenicellales bacterium
ACGCCGTTTCGATTCAAAAGGAATATTTCATGTTTAAGCCATTCGCGATTCTAGCCATTCTGCTGATGACATCTTTTTTCACGGCCTGCTCATATCTTCCAGGTCAGACCGACTCGGCTCAAACGAGTAATCTCGGTGAGATTCATGCGGATAATTCCGGTCCAGTCATACCGGTTACCCTTGATAACTACAAAGTCGCCGAGAGTGATGAGGCGTTCTATAACGTCACCAAACTGGTGGGTATGAATACCTTTTTCCATTTCCCAGTTGGTAACTTCGATCTCGACAATCAAACTGTCGTGCGAATGAATCGCGATACTTATTACAGCGGGGCGATTATTGATACTTCAAAGGGCGCGACCATCACAATCCCAGAGACCAACGGCCGCTACCTGTCGGTGATGATCGTAGAGAACGACCACTATATTCCTCAGGTTTTCCTCGAGCCGGGCACACATGAAATCAAAAGTACAACGCAATTTGCGATGGTGGCGATGAGAATCCGAAGCAATAGCAATGACCCCGAAGATGCGTCCAAGATCACCGCTCTTCGCGACGGAACGATTCTCAATGTGAAGGGTACTTCGCCCCATGTGCGACCGAATTACAACATGGAGCAGTTAGTTGCACTACGCGATCAACTGACGACTGAGGGCACCAAACTGGGCTCGCTCATGGGCATGCAGGGAGCAAGGGGCACCGTGGAGCCACAGATGCACCTTTATGGCACGGCGATTGGCTGGGGCCTCTTGCCCGATGCGCAGGCTCAGTATCTGGGCTCACCCAAATACCCAAACGACGGCTGTTACATGTCTACCTACCCGCCTCTTCCCTTCAATAAGCCCGGCTTCTTCTCGATAACGATCTACGATGGTGAAGGATGGATGTACGCTGAGAACGGTATGCTTAACGAGTTCAATCTTGAGATGAATCAAGATGGTTCGTTCGATGCCTACTTTGGCAAGTGCGGCGAGGTGAAAAACAATCTGCCGACGGTTGAGGACTGGAATTACATCCTACGCATTTATGAACCGAGGCTGGATGAACTCCAGGAGTTCCGACTGCCAGAGATGAAGAAGATCAACTGACTGGATTAGCTCTCTAATGCTATGGCTATGCAGGCAGTTAACCAAAAATCAACGTGACCATAATGTGACCGACAGGAGTCCACTCCAGTCCATTTGAGTCACAATCAGTCACATACGCGTGGGATCGGAGTGCGTATGTGGTTGATATATATAGGCCCTGCTGTTAACCCACTGGACTCATAATCCATTGGTCGAAGGTTCGAGTCCTTCCGGGCCCACCATTTTTCATCCATCATATCAATCGCTTGGAGACTCTCGTCTCCTTGTGTCTTCTCGTTTTCCTGCTGAGTGGTGTTGCTAGTGCCGACATCTCAGGCACTGCCTTAATCGTAGACGGCGACACCATCGCTATCAGTGGCATGAAGATGCGCCTTAGTGGAATAGACACACCAGAGAGAAAACAAACCTGTAGAAAAGCCAGTGTCACATGGCGCTGTGGTTATAAGGCAACTGAAGCCTTAAGGGGTTGGACTTACACCAAGGAGGTCAGGTGTTCGATAGACATCAAACCCAGTTGGATAAGTGGGCAAACCTTAACGTGATGAAACGGATTGCCGCGCGGCAGGGATTCTGCGTGCCGAATGGCGGGAGGGGGTCGATGGTTGCCAATTCGCTCAGATAACAGCGTCGATAAGCATGGGCCCTGGAGTGGCAAATGACCGCCTCAAAGCCTGATTAAATTCCTCAGCAGTTGTCGCCCGAACAGCCTCGGCGCCAAGTCCCCTCGCTATGCTGAGCCAGTCGAGTGCCGGGCGATCCAGATCAAACATATCTCTCGCTTTCTGACCCGCCTTCGCGCCAACATTTCGCAGTTCACCATGAAGAATCGCATACGAACGATTGTCATAGATCACCGTCGTTATGTTGAGGTTTTCCCGCGCCTGCGTCCACAAAGCCTGCACCGTATACATGGCGCTGCCATCTCCCGACAAACACAGAACACGCCGATCGGGACAGGCAATCGCAGCGCCGGTGGACTCGGGCAATGCGCGACCGATTGAACCACCGGTACCATATAGCCAATCATGCGGAGGGCACCCTTTGGTATAGGGATGAAGCGCTCGGCCCGCAGTGATCGATTCATCCGAAACGATCGCATTTTCTGGAAGCAAGTGACCGATCGCTGCACCGATGGAGTCTGCATTTAACTCACCACTTTGCAGAGTCGGCCGATCTAGGTTTTGCCCGTCATTCTTAGCTGGCTCAGCACCGACGCGACTGGCCAACCTCAATAACGCATCGTCAATATCTTCATTAACGCTGACAAGGTCATGAACCTTGCATCCATCAGGAATCAGCAGGCTCGGCAAATCCGGATAAGCAAAGAATGCTACCGGTGTTTTTGCACCGATTAGAATGACATGGCGTATATGTTTCGTTACCTCAAGTGCCTGACCAACGACATAGGGCAGCCTCTCAATAGTGACACGGCCTGCCCCTCGTTCAGTTCGTGCTGAGGCAAATTCTGCACGCACCTCTACCTCACACTGCCTTGCGATTGCGCCGACGTAAGCGAGCGCATCCGCTCGAAGCCCCTTGCCGCCGATAACAAGCATGGTGGGTTCGTTTAGTTTCAGAATTTTTGCACAGGCCTCAATCACCTCATCGCTGACACACGGCGCCACCTCACCGCCTAACGGATCAGCAACTGACGCGGTTTGGGTCCAGGCCGTATCGGCCGGAAGAATCAGCGTTGAGATGCCACCCGGTGGTTTCATAGACGCGTTGACGGCTGCTGCTGCATCATTTCCAATATCATCAGCAGAACAGGATGTCCTAACCCAATCGGAAACGGGTCGCGCGATCCCTTCAATGTCCGCAGTTAGCGGAGCATCATATTCAACATGGTAGGTGGCATGTTCCCCAACGATGTTGACGATAGGGGTATTTGCTTTACGAGCGTTGTGAAGATTCGCTAATCCGTTGCCTAGCCCAGGTCCCAGATGCAGCAAAGTTGCCGCCGGACGATCAAGCATACGCCCATATCCGTCGGCGGCACCCGTTACTACCCCTTCAAACAAACACAGAACGCAGCGCATGCCATCCACCTGGTCCAGGGCTGCACAAAAGTGCATCTCTGATGTCCCCGGGTTGGTAAAACACACGTCAACATTGCTTGCCAACAGACTACGCACAAGTGATTCCGCACCATTCATGGGCTATTTCCCTTCAATAACAATGATTAGTCGACCTATTTAACTTGCGCGCTCCGATTTACCGTCATTTCCACCAATTAGGTCTGTGTGTGGTTTTGGGGTACGGATTAGCAAGTCTATATTGGTCAGAATGAATTCTGGAGAAGGACTATAAAGGCCATATCATGACGAAACCACTGTGCATTGTTATTGGCGTCGGTCCAGGGAATGGAGCGTCTTTCGCAAGGCGTTTCTCAAGCGATGCTCATCACGTCGCAATCTTGGCCCGAAATGCCAATTACCTCCGGTTGCATCCAGGATGCTGCGCTCAGGCCAGCGTTTACCAGGTGATGAACTAGACCAGGCGGTAAGGCCGCCGTCGGCAGGATCGCGGATTACCACAGTGGGCATACTGTCCCAGCTATACCAGTCGGTAACCTCACCCCAAGGGGGTTTGCCGATTTTTGGCAGGTGTTT
>CBFIBN010000153.1:0-3673 GCA_965660775.1 Arenicellales bacterium
CAACAAAAGATAACACCAAAATGCACGCCCCGAGAAAACGGCCCGGCACGTTGATCACCTTAAGCAGAGTATTGGTTGTCATCATCAGAACAGCCAAGACCAGAATATTGACCAGAAAAAGACACAGATAAAGCGTCACCAGAAAATCCGGCTGGGTCTGAAAGAGCGCGGGGCCGGGAATAATGCTGTGTACATAAAACACCGAAAGCATCATGGCGGTTAAGGCCTCACCGGGGATGCCGAGTGCCAGTAACGGAATCATCGCGGCAGCTGGCACCGCGTTGTTGGCGGATTCTGAGGCAATCAGCCCTTCGGGCGAGCCGTGACCAAAGCGTTGTGGCTCTTTCGACAGGTTTTGGGCGAGGGTGTAAGAAAAAAACTGTGCGAGAAACTCACCTACTCCAGGGATAATTCCCATGATGACCCCAAAGCCCGACGAACACGCCGCTACCCGCTTGTAACGGAACAGTTCTGCCATACCGGAAAACAACTTTCCCGCTACCGGGGCAACCTGGGTTTTACGGTCGCGACCGACCAGCAATACAAAGGCCTGAGATAAGGCGAACAACCCGAGCAGCACCACGATCAGATCAAAGCCTGATAACAGCCACGATTGGTCAAAAGTAAAACGCTTGGTATAGCGTACGCTTTCCATACCCACGGTATCTAAAAACATGCCGAAAAACACCAGCATGCCTGCGGCAAAGGTCTGGCCCCGATGTGCAATGACGACCAGGATCACACCCAGAAGGGCTGCCATCAGGATATCGCGCGAACCAAAGAGCGGAGCCACCTTGGCTATATAAGGTGACAAAATGACCAGGCAGATCACCGAGAAAATACCACCAAAAAACGATGCGCTGTAAGCCAGCGACAGTGCACGGCCAGCCTGCCCCTGTCGGGTCATGGCATGGCCATCATAAGTGGTCAACGCATTAACCGGCGTGCCTGGGGTATTGATCAGGATGGCCGGAATGGCCCCACCGTACATTGAGGCCCCATAGATGCCAAGCAACAGGGTCAGACCGACAATGGGCTCCATGCTGAAAGTCGCGGGCAACAGGATTGCGATCGCAACCGCAGGCCCCACACCTGGAATCGCGCCGATGATGACACCGCCCACAGCGCCCACCAACAACGCAAGGATCACATCCAGTCGCCACAGGGTCTCAAGGGCTGACAGGAAGATCTCCATACCCGCGTTTCCTAAAAATACAAAATCAGGAAATTACGTAACCCGTCCGGCAACAATTCATAAAAATGCCCGCCGGGGATTCTGACCTGCAAAAAACTCTTGAAAACCAGCACCGTACACAAGCCCACGGCAGCTGCCGCCAATAGCTCGCGCCCTTTGCGGTAGCCCGAGCGCAGGGTCAGCGCGGGCAATACCAGGAGCGTGGTTGGTAGATAACCCAATTGCGGAACCAGGAAAACATATCCCATAAAATACAATGCGTATTCCATCGGCTGCGCCCAGTTGGCAAGTTCAGTCCACGGAAAAAAACCATACTTGCCCGACCGGGCCTGGCGAGCCACTGAGCTTAGCAGGTGACACAAAGCAAAAATCGAGAACCCCGCAAGGCACAGGCTCGGCCAAAAACGGGGCTGCACCAGTAACGATGAGCCCTCAAGCCACTTGGTCTGATCGTCTATCTGCAACACAAGAGCAGCCGCCGCCACGCATACTGCCAGGGCGAAAATCGCCTCGCCTGGCTGTTCTTCTACCGCCAAAACACCCGAAGCGTCGCTCTGCTTCTGCGCCATGATCGCCCCTCTATACGCCGGCGCCAGGAGGAGCGCCGATAAGTTATTCGATCATCCGATATTATCGCAAACGCCTCTAACCCCGGGTGAGCCCCGGGGTTAGAGTAAGTCTCAGAACCGACTAACCCCCTAACAAGGAGCCAATCGTCGCCATGGTTGCGATGTCTTTGTTGATCTGACTGGCAGATTCGCTTGCATCCATCCAGTAAACCTGGGCGCCAGTGTCTTTCGCTACCTGCTGCGCTTTATCACTCAGCATGGATTTTTTTGCGACCGAGATGATCTTGTCTCGCACATCTTGCGGTGTCCCTTTGGTTACAAAAAGACCATTCCAAAGGAAGATATCCAATTCCGGCACTATCTCGCCCATGGTGGGCGCATCTGGTGCCTTGGAAATCCTTGATGCTGTAACTGATGCCAGGATCTTGACCTTGTCAAGACACGGAAGGATCAACTGTATGGTGGTATTGATGACATCCACGTCACCCGAGGCAAGTGTATTGCAATCGAGCATATCAAAGGCCGCATCTGAAGCCCACTCGAAGCCGAGTGCTTTCGCCCCTGCTTTAGTCACCTGGGTTGGTGTCAGGGGATCTCCAAAATGACCCAGGGCAACCTTGTTATTCTTGGCATGAGCGGCTAACTCCTGCATCGAACTGTAGGGAGCATCACCAGAGGTCGCGATCACGAAGGGATAGGTCAGAAAAATACCCAGTGGCTCGAAGGTCTCCGCCGTGAGGCCATCAATGCCCAGTTTCGGGCCCACCACAGGCACCCCAATTACAAAAGAGCCCACCATTGAACCATCCGCAGGGGCATTAGCCACTTCCATGGCGCCAGGGAATGGGCCGCCGCCGCCGCCAGGCTTGTTGACGACCGCCGCTGCCACACCGTAGGTGGCCTGGAAATCGTCTGCGATCATCCGGGTCAACACATCTTCAAGATCGCCCGGAGGCCAGGGCACTACAAACGATACCGGCTTGTCCGGATACTCTGCACTGGCCGCACCCGTGAAGCACATCAAGAAACCCACCAAGAACATACTCATCCACTTTTTCATTACCTTGTCCTCACCTATTTACCTCTGGTTGAAACCAAACTGGCGATGTCTCGCCAGACTCCAAGCCCCCATTTGAACCCACGCGACTACATACCGCCACAGTCCCGTCGGGAATATGAGAGAAACATATCAAACCCAGCCTGCCACAGGCTGATCAAACCACATGTGCACCTGCCCAGTACCAATCGCGTTTTCGTATTCACTAAAACGCCGACCGGGTGCCGTGCATTGAGCACCACCAATCGCTGCAATCATCATCAGGTAGTGACCAAAAAGTCCTTCCGGACGATGACGCATGAAGTCATCCATGGAATCGACTACTGCAGCGTGATCACCGTGCTCCCACCAACTAATACGTTGTTCATCTGCCGAGCGGGCTTCAGGCGTGATCACATGATTCGGATCAGAAGATTCATGCTGATCCAGTTCTTTCATTGGGTAAAAACGATGGCTGAGCGATCCACTTGCAATCAGCACAATCCGCGAATCAGATGCGCGGATCGCTTCACCGAACCCCCGACCGGCTGCAAGAAAATCCTCGTGTGTCGCGGTCTGGCAAATACTCACCGAGAGCCATTTCTCACCGCGGTTCAGGTAGCTTGCAATATTGACAGTGCCGTAATTGACCGGCAGGTGTGGGTCTGCATTGGCGGTACAACGCGTTCCAGCGTCAGTTGCGTGCGATGCAAGAGACTGGGCAAGTTCAGGATCGCCCGGCATATCGTAGTGCACCTGGTTCAGACCCCGTGGCACCTCCTCCGAGGTGTATATCCCTTCGCGGCACCTATGCGCGGTGACAATAAATTCAAACAGTGAGAACCAGTGGGTATCAAACACAATAACAACGTC
>CBFIBN010000154.1:0-3654 GCA_965660775.1 Arenicellales bacterium
GGATGATTAAAATCAACCGACACGCCATCATCGCTGATCCCAATAACATGCCCGGCGATACTCTCCCCATCGGGAAGCTCAAATTCAACCAGGGCGCCAAGATCTGGCTGAACCTGCTCGCTAAACTTCTCCCGCGCAATCACCTGGGTATTTTGGGGATCGTAGGCGCCAAATACCTGATCGGACCCGCTGATTTCAATTCGAAACTTCTCGCCCGTATGTTTCCCAATTAATGCCTGGGTCACGGCTTCTGGTAAATCGGTATCGCCCACGGTTAGGCTAACAGCTTGCTCACCAGAATTTTCGACCTCAGTGTCGTCTTCAAGCAGAACCCGGTAATGAAGCTCGACACGGTCTCCTGTAGCGATTCCCTGCGGCTCAGTCATTAAGCGCCCCCTTTGCCCTGGGACGGAATAATCCAAAAATATCAAGAACGACTATTCCTGCGCCGACACTGATGGCGATATCAGCCACATTGAATGTGGGCCAATGCCATGAAGCCACGTACACATCCAGAAAATCAACAACAAATCCGTAGTTCAACCGATCAATCAGGTTACCGACCGCACCACCGAGGATACAGCTAAGACCGATATTGAGCAGGTACTCGTCGGGCCGGGCCAGCCAAAGCCGAATGCCCAGGTATATAGCCACTGAAATTCCAACCACTATAAACACCATTGTCTGCCAACCGCTCGCTTGCCCCAAAAACCCGAAAGCTGCCCCTTGATTGTGCACGAGAACCAGATTGAATCCTGGCCACACCGGTATGAGGCCGTGCCTGGATAATGCATCCTGCGCCCAGTACTTGCTGAGCCAGTCCGACGCCACAATGATCACCGCGAGGAGCAAAAAACGTACCGACTGGCTCGTGAGTTTGGGAATCACTGCAGCCTACTCGCCTTTCTGGCTAGATTGGGAAAACCATGATCGTGCGGTTTCGCTGTCCTTGCCAATCTGGGCTTTAAGCGCCTCAACCGATTCAAAACGCTTTTCCGAGCGAATCTTGGTCTGGAATTCAACCTGGATTCGTTCAGCATAGAGTGATTCATCAAAGTCAAACAAATGCGTTTCCAGAAGTACCCGCTCTCCACCAATGGTCGGGCGTGTCCCGATGTTAGCAACACCCGGCAAAGGGCTCCGGCCCTGGGAATAGACCAACACAGCATATACCCCCCAAACCGGTACGTTGTCATAACGAAGGACAATATTCGCTGTGGGAAATCCTATAGTCCGACCGCGCTTGTCACCGTGCGCTACCCGCCCGCCTATAGCGTACCGGTACCCAAGTAACCTGGCCGCGAGCTCAAAATCATCGTTGCCAAGTGCGTTTCGCACTCGTGAACTGCTAACTCTTTGCCCTTGCACTTCACAGGTCTCTACCGCGCTTATTGTAAAGCCCCACACCTCGCCAAGTGTTCTAAGCAAATTGATATCGCCAGTACGTTTACGACCGAAACGAAAATCATCGCCAATAACCAGATGACGAACCCCGAGACCATCAACGAGATATTTTCTGACAAAATCTTCGGCCGACGTCTGGGCCAGTTCGCGATCAAAACGCAACGAAAATATCTGATCAACCCCGGCTCGCTCCAGTTTCTCAATCTTGTCTCGCCAGCGCAGGAGCCGAGGCGGAGCATTGTCCGGGCTGAAAAATTCGTGGGGGTGGGGCTCGAAGGTCATTACCGTAGCACTCGCCCCAAGTCGAACCGCCTGTTGCCGAAGGACGTTTATCAAGCGTGCGTGCCCCAGATGTACGCCATCGTAGTTACCAATAGATACCACTGACGGGCGGTGCGAGGCACGAATGTTATATAGGTCACGAATCAGGATCACTGTAATTCCTGTTGCCTGTTCAATATACCGCCCAATCGGGTTGATACTCTTGAATCACCTCTGACAACTGCCGGCGGGAATCCAAGCTTTCGTCGTATCCGCGAAAGTATGCCAGACGCAACTCGGGGTAGCGCCAACACAGATAGCCCTCTCCGGTATCGAACCCAATCTGCCATAGGCCAGACACCGTCACGCCTAAACGCTGTACCCGCTCTACCCATTGGCGGATAATCGTCTCAAATTCAAGCTCCAATGGAGCCAGCCGGGGGTCGCAGTCAAGCAGTCGTCGCATCCTCAACTGGCAAGGATCGAGTTCTCGCGATGCAGAAGCAGTAAGCTTTCGGATAACAGGCAGTAATTCGCGAGCCTCGGAGAGCGAAAATATTCGAGGCTCTCCAGGATGACTGATCAGGGCGACCACGTTCGCCAGTGAATGCGTTTGCATTTTAAGGTCGCTCAACGAAGCGGTGCACCTTTAGTCCAAGAAGGTAAAGCGAGCCCAGATAAACTCCGCCACCGGCAACAACCCAAAACCCCAGCAACAAAACGCGTTTGGGCACACTGTGGGAGAGCCAGGCCAGATCGCCTGCTACCCCAAACCCCAACAAGACCGACATGGCTAATGTGGCCAGGCTCACTCGGGCCAGAAACAGCGGCCACCCGTCCCCGGGCTGAAATCCGGTTTTAGATACTAACCGGATATAAAGCAGCACCGCGTTAACGATCCCGGCGAGACTGGTGGCAATCGCCAAGCCAACATGACCTAAGGTGAAAGCGAGAGAAACAGCCGCCAAGGCATTAACCATCATTGCAATCGCGCCGATAATCGCAGGAGTACGGGTATCTTTGCGGGCGTAAAATCCAGGTGCCAGTACCTTGACCAAGACAAACCCAGTGAGCCCAAGTGCGAAGGCGATCAGGCTCTTCGATGCCATGGATGCATCGGTTGCAGAAAATTGTCCATAGTGAAAGAGTGTCACCATCAGCGGGAAAGCGAGTATCGCCAGCGCAGCAGTTGCGGGCAGCGAAACCAGAAAAACCAGACGCAACGCCCAGTCAAGAGTCCGGCTATAAGCTGTTTGCTCTGAACTGGCGACCTGGCGTGACAAGGTGGGAAGGATCACCGTGGCTAAGGCAATACCAAAGACCCCAAGCGGAAACTCCATCAACCGATCCGAATAGTAAAGCCAGGACACGCTGCCCGTCACCAAAAAAGAAGCCAGCACCGTGTTCACCAACAGATTGATCTGCGCAATCGACACTCCAAAAACAGCCGGAAGCATTAATCGAAATACCTGACTGACCCCCGCATCACCTACACGTTCATCTTCAGTGGTGGCGCGAAGTCGCGGCCGGGGAACTCGCCGCACCTGCCAAAGGAAGGGAAACTGGAATGCGAGTTGAACAATGCCAGCTATAAGCACGCCCCCGCCCAATGCGATGGCGACACTCGTCGTACGGGGCACCACCAGCCAAACAGTGGCTATCAAGCACAAATTGAGCAGCACCGGGGTTGCAGCATGGGCCGCAAAACGCTCCCGGGTATTGAGAATTCCGCCCGCCATTGCCACCAGGGAAATAAAAAAGAGATACGGGAAGGTCAAACGCAGTGCAGATACCGTAGCCTCATATTTGGCAGGATCGGCACTAAAACCGGGCGCAAGCATACTCACCAGCACGGGTGCCCCGAGGACGCCTGCTGCGGTGAGGACAATCAGTATCAACCCCAGACGCCCAGCCATGAGGTTGAGGAAGGCGCGTGCCTGCTGTGGCGGATAGCGAGACTCATACTCAGAGTAAACTGGTACAAAAGCC
>CBFIBN010000155.1:0-3614 GCA_965660775.1 Arenicellales bacterium
TGACGTAGGCGTCGGGATTGACCAGCACCCGGCCCATGGCGCCAAAGAGTTTGTTGGTGTCAGTCATTCCATTCATCCAGGTGTCCCACATGACGGGCTCCTGTGAGCACTTCATCATCAGATAGACGGCTTCGGGCTCACTGATCTGGTTCATCCATTCCATCAGGGAGCGCGGATCGGCCATCATATCGGCCATAAGTTCGACATCGCTAAAGGGTTTCAGCCACGGGCGTAATTTCTCGAAGTCTTCAGCCGTTTTGTCCGGGTTGTATTCCAGGTAGTACTGGAGCGCTTTTTCGAACTTGTGCTCTTTTGGCTGTGGCTGGCTATCTGCTACCGGGGTCTGCGCGTCAGCGGGGGCTGTGGTTTCTTGTGCCTGCGTTATGGCCGCGCTCATGGCGAGACTTAGAGTTACACCAACGGTGACGATGCCGATCTTCCAGTTTTTCATGGTTCCAGAACCTCAGGAGGTTGTTTCTAATAAATTTGAACCATAACGATATTCTAATATAGATCTGGATCCTACCTCTCAAAAGGGATATTCCGGGCAGGGCAGGGCTGTTGGTCGGATCGGGGTTTGAGTCGGGCTTTGGGCGCCAGATTTTTTTGGCACTTTTTCGTGAACCCCAGCGGTTCAGGTGAGCTCTGCAGAGAGGGTATTGGGCGACCCGGCGGGCCAGCCGCTATTTTTGGGGGCGTGGACTGCCTCATCGCAGCCGCGAAAAAAGCTTAGCTCACCCGTTTAACTTTGCCTGGATTGGTCCTTTTAGATTAAACAGTCAGCTTGGCGACTGTACGCTTGGCACCAGCAGCTGGTTTTTGTGTGCCCCAGGCGGAGACGGCCTGATTATTGTTGGAGGGCGTTCTTCCCGTCGGACAAGAGAAGCCGAACTGCATCGACAGTTCGCCCACAATGTCTTTGATTACGGGTATGGCGCTGACAATCGGGCACATCACCAGGCGCAGTTCGTCAAAGAAGATGCCGGGTATCCCAAAATCGACCTCAGCCTTGGTAGCTGCCGCACTTAGGGCTGCAGCCGCTTCAAGTTGTTGAGCCGGTTTGATCGGGTCAGTTTGAGCCCCGGACAGGGATTCACTGACCAACTTGGGTGTCACGCCTGGCGATGTCGGGGCTGAGAACATTAACTGCCAGCCGCCGATGGCCAATGCGCCGAAAACCAGTATTTGCCCCGCGCCCTGGATGATCTGATTATTCATGCGGTAATGACAGCCTCTCTAACTTTGCAAGGATCGGAAGCACCCTAATCTGCCCAGATTGGGCTGGGGCCGCATATCCCTTTGGTGATAGTCAGGCGACACTATACGTGTTTTTCATATGGCTGCAACTATTTGGTGTCAAGGCATGATGGTATGGGTTGGAACTGGATTAATATTACGAAGCAACTGGACAGGCCATTGTTTCGTGAGGCCATGCGTGTTTGAATCAGCCTGTGGCACAACTCCTGTTTAAGTCCAAAGCACTGCAACACCTCATTATTGCAGGCCTTACAGGATTAATGGTGTTGGGTTCTTCCAGTGCCGCGGCCGGGGGCTTGAAGATGCTCAGTCAGCGGCCCGAGGCCCCCAACTTTGAGTTGCGTGACATCGGCGGTCAGGCACACCTGCTGTCGCTGTACCGGGGTAAGGTCGTGCTGGTCAATTTCTGGGCCAGTTGGTGCGCACCCTGTCGTGCCGAGATACCCAGCCTGCAGCGCTTGCATGATCTACTCAAGAGCGAGGACTTGGTGATCCTCGCAGTCAATATGGGAGAGCGCAAACAGGACGTTGCGAGCTTTTACTTTCAAATCGATCCGCCCCCCAGCTTTACCATTCTGATGGACCCGGACATGTCTGCCTCCCAGTACTGGCCGGTGCGTGGATTGCCAGCGACTTTTCTGATTGATCGTAGTGGACGGGTATCTTATGTGTCCCATGGTGCGCGGCGTTGGGACGAGAGTGGCGCCATCAAAACTATCCGCGGTCTGCTGCAGAAGATGCCTCAGGCAGTTGTGTCGGGTACTATGGCATCAATTCCAGTTCCCTGACCCTTTTGCCGACGACTCTTTGGTCGGAGCACCACGGCTGGTAGCGGTCTTGTTGGTAGTATCTCTGGCAGGCCTTGCACGGGAGGTCTTCTGACACCATGTTCACTATGTGAGTCTAAGCCGGCAGACCCTCCTATAATCGCGCTTTCACTTTCACTTTCACTTTCGCCCGGGTTGCGGCCAGACCCTGACCGGCTATCCGGATAATTAGATACCAGACCATGACTGATACTTTTAAACTTGTGACCGACACCTTGCTTGTACCTGCCGGGCTTGAGACGTCCGATATCGATCGGCTGATGGGCCGCTTGGTGAGTCAGGATATCGACTATGCAGATCTTTATTTCCAGTACAGCCGCCAGGAGGGTTGGATGCTGGAGGACGGCGCCGTTAAATCCGGTAGTCGCAGCACTGACCAGGGAGTGGGCCTGCGTGCTGTTAGCGGCGAGAAAACCGGTTTTGCCTACTCAGACGAATTTGTACTGCCGGCGCTTGCCCAGGCGGCGGATGCTGCGCGGGCCATTGCGAAAAGCGGCGGGACGACTTCGCCGGTGCAATGGCGTAACGCAAAGTCGCCACCGCTGTATACCCCGGCCGATCCCCTTTCGAGTTTGAGCGATCAAGACAAGGTTGAATTGCTGCAGGCAGTGGAAGTGCAGGCCCGGGCTTGTGACCCACGGGTCAGCCAGGTCATGGCAAGCCTTGCCGCGGTGCACGATGTGGTGCTGGTGGCGCGTAGCGACGGTCAGATGACGGCTGATATACGCCCACTGGTGCGCCTTAATGTGACTGTGATTGTCGAACAGAACGGACGGCGCGAGCAGGGCAGTTACGGCGGTGGCGGGCGCTTTGGTTACGCCTGGTTGCGCGAGGAGGACCGCGCCGGCTCTTATGCGCGCGAAGCCGTGCGCCAGGCCCTGGTGAATCTCGAGGCCGTGGATTCCCCCGCTGGGACCATGACCGTAGTGCTTGGTCCCGGCTGGCCCGGCATCCTGCTGCATGAGGCGATTGGCCACGGCTTGGAAGGTGACTTCAATCGAAAGGGGACCTCGGCTTTTTCCGGGCGCATCGGCGAGCAGGTGGCCTCCCCGGAATGCACCGTAGTCGATAACGGCACTATTGCTGACCGGCGTGGCTCATTGACTGTAGATGATGAAGGCACACCGTCCCAGAACACCGTGCTGATTGAGAACGGCGTGCTGAAGGGCTACATGCAAGATACCTTGAACGCGCGCTTAACGGGTACCGCCAGTACGGGCAATGGTCGGCGCGAGTCCTATGCCCACCTGCCGATGCCGCGCATGACCAATACCTACATGCTGGCCGGCTCGCACGACCCGGGTGAGATCATCGCCTCGGTGGATCAAGGCCTGTACGCCGTAAATTTCTCTGGCGGGCAGGTGGATATCACCTCAGGCAAGTTCGTGTTCTCAGCCAGCGAAGCTTACCGCATTGAAAAGGGCAAGATCGGCGCTCCGGTCAAGGGTGCAACGCTTATTGGCAATGGTCCAGATGTACTGACCCGGGTCGCCATGGTGGGCAATGATCTGGAGCTGGATTCGGGCATTG
>CBFIBN010000156.1:0-3553 GCA_965660775.1 Arenicellales bacterium
CAGTCCGTTCAGCAGGTAAAAGGCCTGGAAGACGAAACCCACGTTGCCCGCCCGAAGTGCCGCCTTTTCATCCTGGTTTAATTCGCTGAGCTCATGACCCAACAGCCGGATAGAGCCACGGCTCGGATCCTCAAGACCGGCGAGCAGCCCCAGCAGGGTGGATTTGCCGGAACCCGACGGCCCCGTGATCGCCACTGCATCACCCGGCATGACGCTCAACTCAATATCATCGAGTATGGTCAGTTCTCCGTCGGCTGTTTTCACTTGCCGGGACAGATTGTTGGCTGTAACAATTGGCTCCATGATCCGACTGGTCCTAGTGTTGTTCGTCGTACTGCTGCCCACGAAAGTCGGCGCAGGGAACATTCTAATTCTCGGTGACAGTCTCAGTGCCGGTTACGGAATCGCGCTGGCAGATAGCTGGCCTGAGCTGCTGAAGGCCCGATTATCGCAAATGGGCTACCCACAACAAGTGATTAATGTCAGCATCAGCGGAGAGACCGTCGCCGGCGGCCGGAACCGACTGGAAGACCTGCTCGCTACCTGGCAACCGGACATCTTGATCATCGAGCTCGGTGCCAATGACGGCCTGCGGGGATCGCCCATCGCCACGATTCGCGATAACCTCGATAACATCATCCGCAGAACCCTCGCGACTGGTGCCCGGGTGGTTGTGGCCGGCATGCTGCTTCCCCCAAACTATGGGGCTCTTTACACTCGCCAGTTCCAGGATGTTTACACCGATCTGACCAAGCGCTACGACCTGCGCTTTTTACCGTTTATCCTAGAGGGCGTCTACGACAAACCCGAGCTGATGCTGAATGATGGCTTCCACCCGTCTGCACTCGCCCAGCCATTGATCCTGGATAACATCTGGCGGGTTCTGCAACCCTTATTGGGCCAGGACGCGGCATAAAGTCATACGCTCCGTACCGGTTAGAGCGCCACCTGTAAGGCCCATTTGCTTTCGGGCGTCCGATGCTGCCTGGCTGGCTGGCCATCAACGGGAGCGCTAAACTCGTGAGACACTGTTGCTGCGCGGCCGCGCACTCACCTCCCCTGCTCAAACGGGCTTTGGACGCCGCAACCATTGCAAAAGCATAACGGCAACCACCGTAATCACCGCACCCGTCACCTGGCGAACATTGAGCCACTGCCCCAGCACGATGAATCCCAGAATCATCGCCCAGATCGGGGAGGTGTTGTCAATGATGGCCGTCTGCAGCGGCCCGACCAGATCCACCGCTCGGAACAGCAGAAAAGTCGCGGCAACATAAAATCCTGCGCTCCCGGTCAAGGCGAGCCAGCCTTTCGATGACTCCGGCCAGTGAAGTTCTAATACGGCCACGGAGATGACGAGAACAGTACCTGTGGCGCTCAACAGCATGTAGAACATCATCACATTAATGTTCTGCTTCTCCAGGACTTTCTCACTTAATACAAGCAGGGTCGCCAGGCACACCGCGGCAAACGCGGCAAGTCCGATTCCCACCTGGCCCTGCCAGCCAGCGGAGAGTAAATCATCGCCAGTCAACGCGATGACCAGTCCGCAGAAAGCCAGCGCCAGGGCCGCAAACATCATGACCGAGAACCGACTTTTCCGAGCGCCACACGCCCACAAAGCAATCATCAGCGGGTAGGCGTAAAAAACTAGAATCGCCAGCGCAACCGGAATAAACAGGATCGACGCCAGCAACAGATACATCTCCGCGCACAGCAGCACACCGAGAAAAAGGCAGCGCAGCATTTCCGTCGTGGGCATTTTCACACGCGAGCCGGTCATAAACACCACGGCCGCAAGACAGCACAAAAATGTCACCGTGCGGACAAGATTCAGTGCATGTAGATTCGCTCCGTAATCATAGGCGACCCTTGAAAAAATCACGTTCAATGCGAACGTGATCGCGGACGCCAGTGCGGCGATACTGCCGGCCCAAAACCGGTAGCGTTTCAACAGGGGCAGATCAGTCACACGGGATGTCCTCAATGTCTTAACAGCCAGCCGCTGTGATGATATCGTTACCAGTGGCTTTTTGCAGACCAGCCTACCTCTTGTCACGTTACAGGCGAGCACCTGGGCGACAACGCGCAATGATTTCTGTGACATGATTGAATGGAGTGTTGGAAAGCTCCCAATAGATGCCGTGGGGTTCGGAACTGACTACTACACAGACTATTCAGAAGATACCATTGCCTGGTGGCGGGCCGGGCGTTGGGCAAGACAAAGTCCGTTAAGATCGCCAAACAAATTATCTCCCTGGCCTGGCTGGTTCCGCTCAGCGGAAGATTTTCCGGATTTATTGAAGGAACTGGGGAAACGATCTTTTTCTGAATCAGATATTGCCAAAATCTCGGGTGGGAACTGGCTTAGGCTTTATAAAGAATCGTTTGCACCCCGCTGAAAGGTGTCGTTTTTGTGTAACCCATCTCTTCGTCCTCCCTGACAAGAGATAAAATTCTGTATCCAGACACATAAAAACTACAACTCCCATGGAATGTGTCCGGGCCATTGAGCTGTAAGCAGGAAGCGGGTGTACACGGGTTTCAAACAAAACTCAGTGACTTGTGGGTGGTTGACTGAGTAGATCACCAGCCTGTACTGCTGGCCAGTTCGGCTCCCTTTGCGAGGGCTCAGAAAATCCAACGGTTTTTCTTACGATAGTCCCGTTCAAACGCTTCAATCTCGGCCTGATGTTCGAGCGTCATACTGATGTCATCTAGCCCATGAAGCAGCCTGATCTTGTCCATTGGGTCTATATCAAACATGTACCCCTTTCGATCAGGGCCTGAGACAGCCTGTTTGTCGAGGTCTATGGTTATGGACGCACCAGGGGATTCGTGCAACTGTATCCGGATGTGATTGCAATTCGCAGCAGAGAGCCTGACAGGTAGCAAACCGTTTTTGATGCAGTTGCTGTAGTGAATATCACCAAAAGTTGGTGCAATTACTGCACGGATGTGATTGGCCATCAATGCATTGACGGCAGCCTCTCGCGATGATCCACAACCCCAATTTATGTCACACACCAGAATCTGTGCATTGGCGTAAGGGATCTGATTGAATATGAAGCTGGTTTCAGTATCGTCGGCATGAAATCGGAGGTCATGAAGTAGAAAGCGGGCATAGGCCGGATCATCCTTTGCCCGGCGTAAAAATCGAGCTGGAATAATCTGGTCGGTATCACAGTTAGGAATGTCAATCGGAACAGCAACAGCTGAGAATCTGCGAAATGGTTGCATGCGTGCTAACTGCTGAGTCGCCGGCTATCTGTGAAACGCCCAGTGACGGCTGCGGCTGCGGCCATTGCCGGACTGACCAGATGGGTACGGCTTCCCATGCCCTGACGTCCTTGGAAATTTCGGTTGCTAGTCGATGCACAGCGCTGACCTGGTGAAAGCACATCACCGTTGATAGCCACACACATAGAGCAACCCGGTTCTCGCCACTGGGCACCTGCGTCAATAAATATACGATCAAGTCCTTCTCGTTCAGCTTCGCTCTTGACTAGGCCGGAACCCGGCACGACCAGTGTAGGCACGACCACACATCTGC
>CBFIBN010000157.1:0-3504 GCA_965660775.1 Arenicellales bacterium
AACCGGGTGGTTCGTGGAGCGAAGTGGTGCGGGTTTCGCTACCCGGATCACGTCAACTACTTTACCCCGCGAACATTGAAGCTGCTGGCAGAAGTATCGGGTTACCGCATGGAACCCCAGCATGTTACAGATCGACTACCCTTTAGCGACAACATGTATGCCGTGTTGCGGATAAAGTAATCAGCTCAGATTGATTAAAATGAGTGATTATTGTCTGCGGGATCAAGGCATTTACCGACACCGATCTTTTGGGCACAGGTTTGGCTTGAGGGTGGTCATAAGCCGGCAAAGCTTAGCAGTGTAAACCCGCATAGACGCTACTTTGTATCGCTCATGCAGCTGTGGGGGCTAAGGCTTTTGTGCATTAAAGCGCTGACACTCGCACCCACGGCAGGTTTACCCCTGGTTATCGAAATATTAACCAGAGAATAAAAAAATCGGCGCAGTTGTTTTAAGGTTTAACACCTTGTTAGATGGTTGTCGAAAATATATTGTGTAGAATCTAGCGTGGTTATATCGGTTATATCGGTTATATCGGTTATATAGTAATCATAGTCAATCAAGAAAGGAGTTATGCAATGGGACGTTTTGGGAAAGGTTTCTTAATCATGGTGTTTAGCTTGCTGAGCGTATCCGGCAAGGTTGTCTTGGCAGCCGATCCGGTTGAGCGGGCAATCATAGCCTGCGAAAATGAGTTGACCACCTTTTGCAGTACCGTCACTCCGGGACAGGGTCGATTGATGATGTGTCTGGGCGCGCACGAGGATAAGATTTCTGTTGGTTGCGCGGTTGCGGTCTACGACGCGGCTGTGGCCATTGATGTCCTGGCGGGCCTTATTGCGGCGATTGGTACGGCCTGCGAGCAGGAGATTGTCGATCATTGTGCAACGCCGACCAGTGACACAGAACTTGTTGTCGAGGTCGGGCAAGGGCAGGTAGTCGCTTGCCTGGCGGCACACGAAGCGAAACTTGGCAACGCTTGTAAAGCGATCATCGGTGAACTGCTCAGCGATTAGTTATTTGAGCGGGTGGTAAAGCCTTACCCGCATCAAGTTTCCCCGCTATCGCCTAATCCTGAGCCCCCTGCCGGACGGGAATCAGCTGGGTCGATTGGCACCAGAAGCCTTGCTCGCCTGAGCGGGGATGCCTCAACCTGCAGCCGCTAGGTGTGCTCTAAGTTCCCCTTTGGGCTGTATAGGCATACCACTAAGACCCGGGCCAAAGTTCGGTAGAGGCAAGGCCTACTCCCGACGATTCTGCGGATTTCACAGCCAGTGGGTCCGCTCATAGTCTTCAAATAGATTGGTTGTTCCTCCTATACTCGTCACCATGCAACTGCAGCCCATCGACGGTGCACCATTTGGGGTTATTGCGTCTGGCTTCGACTGTGCATCAGCAGACCCTGAGTCGATAGAAGAAATTCGACACGCGCTGCATCGCGATCAAATTGTGGTATTGCCCGGGCAAGCGCATCTGACACCGCAACAGGAGGTTGCGTTCTACCGTCTGATTTACCCCGGTGGCACCACCGTCTGGCGTGATCAGATCCACAACCCCTGGGAAAGATACAAGGTTGAGCAGGGCAATACAGCCGGCACTTTCCAGATCCCGCAAGAACCAGGTGTACTCGTGCTCGGCAAGGGCGACATCGACCACCACGGCCTCAAGGTAACTCTTGGCGGGGGCCGCGCTGCATATGGTGAGCAGGAAGGTTCACAAGTGCTCGGCGGTGGCGTGCTCCAATGGCATATCGATGGCGCGTTCTACGAACACGCCCCGGGCCACTATACGCAGATGCGTTGTATCGAGGCTCCTGCAGGCAAGGGCCACTGGTTGGCCTGCACTGATGACGAACAGGACCGTCTGTGGTGCCCGGCCGGATCAACCGCCTTTGCGAGTGGACGTATCGCTTACGACTTAATGCCCCCGGATATCCGGCAACGATGCCTGCATACCCAGGTGCATTATCTGCCTCGACCATTTGAGGCGACCTATGATTTAGGTAACAGCAACAACGGTCTGCGGGTTGTCGATGCCGAGGCCGAGGCCCGTTTTAAGAAGGGGTCCGAACCGCCTGGCACGGTTTTCAACGATCCGATGGCGCAGACCTATCCCCTGGTATGGACTTGTCCGGTAACAGAATTTCAGGCACTGATGCCACAGCCACGTTGTCTGTCCTGCCTGGAAACAGAAATCGATTCCAGATCTAAATTTTTTGGCATTACTGAGTCCAGATACTTGGTCGAATCCTGGATGCACCCGGCGATAGTTGCCAAAAGCGTCTATGTGCATGCTTGGCAACCAGGCGATCTGGTAATCTGGCACAACCGCTCGGTCTGGCATTCAGCCACTGGCGAGCTCGCGCGAGACGACCGGCGTGTCATGCACCTCACCGCGTACAACAGCAGTGAAGTACCCGTTTGCACGGTCAACTGAAAAGCGTTTCGGGGGCGGCGTAACTAACCGGTGGATCAGGAAATGGAAGAAGACCGTATATTCAGTTTTGATCTGGGAAGCCATGTCTTTGCAGTCAGCACTAAATCTGGCATTGCCCAGCGCCTGTTTGACCAGGGCCTGAACTGGTGTTTTGGCTTTAATCAGGAAGAAGGACTTGCCTGTTTCAATAAGGCACTGGAATTTGACCCAGGTTGCGCAATGCTGCATTGGGGAGCGGCCTATGCCGCAGGGCCGTTTTACAACATGCCCTGGTGCGAGTTCAGCGAGCCCGAAGCTGTTGACTGCACTGCGTTTTGTCGTGGCCATATTGATCAGGCGCTGGCGCTGTCGGATAACGCTGCGCCGCTGGAAAAAGCGCTGATCAGGGCATTGGCTCGGCGGGTTCAAAAACCTCATATTGTTTCTCAGCCAGAATATAACGATTGGGATGACGCCTATGCAGGCGCTATGCGCGAGGTTCACTCCGACTTTGCGGATAGTCAGGACGCAACGGCTTTGTTTGTTGAGGCAATGATGACCCGTACGCCATGGCGGCTGTGGGACGTTAAGACAGGACTGACAACAGTAGGTGCCGATACGCTTGAGGCAATCGCGGTCTGTGAAAAAGCCATTGCCTTGGCCGATGAAAGCGGCGAACAACAGCACCCAGCGATTTTACATCTGCATATACATCTGCTTGAGATGTCTCCCACGCCGGAGCGGGCAATGGACTCAGCCGATCGCCTTGGCGGGTTATGCCCGGATGCAGGTCATATCCATCATATGCCCGGACATATCTATGTACTGTGTGGCGAATATGAAAAGGCCAGGATTACAAGCGAAGAGGCCATTCGTGTGAATCGCAAATACCTCGCCTATGCCGGGCCTTATAACTATTACACCACGGCACGGTGCCATGACCTGCATCTGATGATGTATACCTGCATGTTTTTGGGACAGTTCGAGCCTGCAATGGCCGCCGCGCAAGAAATTTGCGACAACCTGCCCCCTGATGTGATCGACATGAAAGGCAAGCCGTTTATCGCAAGCACGATGGAGGGCTATTAC
>CBFIBN010000158.1:0-3431 GCA_965660775.1 Arenicellales bacterium
CTAATAGACGTAGATATGAAAGGGGGTGGTGCGGGTCTAAATTGGGGCGAGGCACGATCCTTTTTGATCGCCTACTTGTGACCGTTGGACAGTGCCTATTAATTGCTGTTCACAATCTGATCACAATTGCATCTCAAAACGGAGTATGATTTTGCTTACTGAGAGATCAGCGCAGTCTTAAAAGCCTATTGAACAAGGGCAGAGCATTCCGAGGGCAACATTAGCACTGCCTTCGGAAGGCAGGGGCCGGAGGTTCGAACCTTGATAGGCAAATTACTCTCATCTCATTTTCTAGACAAGGTATAGAGCAACTTGGGCTTACCGCCCGGAAGATCGTCTCTTGCTGTCCACCTGGACCGCAATCCCTATCCCAAGCAACAAGATACCCTGCCAGAAGACGAACAACGGAAAATCCAGGTCGGTAAGAGAGTCCCAAAGAATCCAGGATACTCCGCC
The DNA here is from genome assembly GCA_965660775.1 of Arenicellales bacterium. Classification (GTDB taxonomy): domain Bacteria; phylum Pseudomonadota; class Gammaproteobacteria; order Arenicellales; family UBA868; genus UBA868. Next base: position 457 of record CBFIBN010000158.1, read on the forward strand.
GAGAACCCCTGCTACGGCCGTATACGGGATGATCACCCATGCGGTAATCGGTCGCCAGGCAAAGATTAATCCAACACCCACGAACAACCCTCCAATAAAGCCACACTCGGCAGGCCAGATGTAGAACCCTTCGTTTAGGCCATGCTCATAGGCCAGAAACCAGCCAACCGCACAGCACAGAAGCAATATCAGTGGGCTAAAGAAGGTTTGTCGGGGAATGATGCCGCTGATAAAACGGCCAGCCATCAGAATCATTGCTGCCAACACCAGCGCCGGGCCGGCTATCTCCCATTGCTCCTGGTCATAATAAGTGAAGCGGCAGAGCAGACCAGAAACAACCCCCGCCAAGAGATATTTTCCGAGATTTATATAGTTCATGGCGATCCCGATGCTGGCGCGCCCCTAAAAATGAATATGTCTGGTTATGAGCGTTTCCTATTTCCTTTCCCTTGCCCATCCTATAGCGCTGCCAAGGACCACAATAAGCACACCCAAACCCATGATCCATGGTACCCATTCTAGGGGGGTCAGAATGAACCTCCCGAAACTGACAATGGATCGGGTTTCAGCTTCTGCATTCAATGACTGAGATATGCCCAGAAAAATAATGTGAGTTCCAAAAAATATCATGAGGAAGAGCGCCAGCCCGACAAGCAATCCCAAAACAGCAACGAGCCCGTGGGGCTTACTCCTGGCAATAAAATATGCCCCTAGAAAACCAACACCGACACTAGCCGCTATCGTGAGCATGGTTGTATTCTCATGATCAAGGGCTTACCTTGGCGGAGCTTCATCAGACGCCGATACGATTATCTTGTGCTCGAACGGCTCACAAGTATCACCGAGAGTAACCATAGCACAGCTTTGAATGATCAATAAATGTACCCATTCGGCGGGCTTGCAGAGAATCCGCCCGCAGACCGAAGCGCCCGGATCTAACCTCAACACAATCGTCATACCAGTACCACAAAGTTGAAAACGGGTGTAGATTTGTCTGTGGTCATCCAGATGGTGCTACCACGATATGTCAATTTATTTCGCTCGCTCAATCCTGTGTTCTGATTAACCGATCCCGCCGAATCGAGCCCTTACCATGTTTGCTGTCACTCACCTTAGGGGTAAATCGCTGGTTCTGCTAGGGCTGTTATTGTTTCAGTACCATTGGGGGATAACGCTAGGCCGAACTGAGGAGGTCAATTCTGGGTTGCCCACAGACCGTGTGTCGTTTGAACTGTCGATCCACAAAGCTGGTGTGACTGCGGTGTTCACTGGCAAACGACGTACAGACAGGGATCACGATGCGGGTCTAGACCCGCGAACGGACTCCATTGCCAAGGGTATTCATTCCCTTACATTTTTCTTTGAGGGAGATTCGCAGGGCTACCCAATACCCCTGCAGGACATCGCTATCGGCTCGAACGGCTTTTTCCCAATGAACGTGTTTGCGATTGATGGGTTTGCTGTTTTTCCACAAGAGGTAAGATCCCGTTGGTCGATAGTCGACCTCAGTCGTCTTCGCACATTTCTACGGGGACAAAAACCTGAGCCTGACCAGATAGTGGATGACCTGCAGCATTACATAAGTAGCGGGCTTTCCGAAAGTGGATTCAAATCCGTAGAATTTATGCTCAGGCTTCACTATCCCCTTGCAACAGCTGTTTTCCGCGGATACGCGGCGGGCACTCTCCCTCTGTCATCAGGTACTGAATCGCTTTCTTTCTTGCTTCCCAACACTGACGAAGCAGTCCAGTTTCAGCCAGCGGGTACGCTCTATCCTTCGGACTGGACATTTGACCTTATATCACCGGATCATAACCATCTACTCCTGCTTCAGGATCACTATGGGCCATACCACATCATCTCTTTCGCCTATCTAGCACAATACCTTGATGGGCATAACGAGCCTGACTATCTGATTGATTGGCAGTTTGCAGAGTCAAACGCAGACGCTGTGCTTTCTCAAGGCCGATGGCTCACAAATGACATGATCTCTTTTTCTGCAGACTGCTGCGGCACGACAGCAGCGCTGGCTTACAAGCTCGGCAACGATGAAGGGCCAGTGCTTCATCACACCAATGACTGATTCAGTTTTTGACCCGAAACTCATACGATGAGCTGTTCCATCTGTGAAATTCATCCCGAGGGTGCTTTCGCATCAGCCGGAGAGGATCTTGAACTCGAAAAAATGCTGACCGATCATCCTGTACTGATTGCCATCCCTACTCCGGCTGGTTGGCGCGAATATGGCCTGATGGAGCATTTTTTCCAGTGCTCCCAATGCGGCGAAAAATGGTACTACGCCCAATCAGACTTCCCCTATCGGGGATGCTGGTCAAAACTCGAAGAAGACTAGTCTTTCTCACTACCGGGATTGGGCGGAGAGGAGGTTATTGTTATTTAACCTGGACCAATCCGATTTACAGCAATCTAAGGCATTGGGCTAGTGCTTGGGAGGTTTTGGTTAGGTTATGTATGGATGGTGGAGGTGATGAAGGGTGTGTGGGTGTGTGAAGTAGTCAGTGGAAGACATCCCGTGTGAGTCAGAACGCCTAATTTCTTGTCAGTGAGAATAAAGGACAAGTCCGAAAGACTTTATTTATGGTGTAAATTCAAATATCGATCTGCTTTTCGATCAGGTCTAGAGTGCGCATTGCTGGCAAGCATTCAGCCACGCTGCTGCTGGGCTCCCGTCCTTCCCGGATGGCCGAGAAAAACTCTCTATCCTCAAGTTCTATGCCGTTTTGAGATTCGGCCACCCCCGACAGATCGATGGGGTTCTCATAGCCATCAACCAGATCATCATAGCGGGCGATATAGGTCCCGTTGTCACAGATATAGCGAAAAAAGGTTCCCAGCGGTCCATCATTATTGAATGAAAGTGACAGCGAGCAGGTTGCTCCGGACGGCACTTGCAGGCTGATGCTCATATCCATCGCGATGCCCAGTTCCGGGTGTACCGGCCCTTGCAAAGCCTG
>CBFIBN010000159.1:0-3431 GCA_965660775.1 Arenicellales bacterium
CGGTGATGGCCTGCGTGATGCACTGGACCCTCGTCTTCGCGGTAGGTAATTGCACCCGGCCATTAATGTCGCGATATGTCAGGTCGCCTGCCATGCAGTTGATCCGGCAGACTAAGAACTCAAGAACTCTTTTAACTCAGTAAATTAGCGACAGTAGTCGTTCGCTGGGTTTTACAGCAACTGACAAAGCCAAATGTAAATATGCCTGTGCTAACCTTCAGGGTTCGTGTCGACGCCCTATTGAGCCAAGGTCCTCTGTATAAACGGTTATATTGATCTCTACCAGAGAAGCATTCACGGCTTTTCCTGAAAACGGCTAAAAAGAACTCATCCACATGCTCAATCTGGTGCGATTCACGAAGATAACCGCGTATCCCGATAGTCGGAGTGTGACGGGTTTCGAGGGTTACGCCGCCTACAGACACAGCAACTATCATTTTATATAAGGTACGCAATGACTACTGCCGTTGATATACGTGGTGTTACTAAGATCTACAGTCCCGATTCCAGCCAGGCAGTCAAGGCGCTTGATAACGTTTCCCTGACCATCAACGACAACGAATTTTTCACTCTGCTAGGCCCCTCCGGCTGTGGAAAAACCACCCTATTACGCCTGATCGCCGGCTTTGAACAGGTGTCCGGTGGTGAAATCATGCTGTTCGATAAAGAGATCGAGAATCTTGAACCGAATCGGCGCCCGGTGAATACGGTGTTCCAACATTATGCCCTGTTCCCCCACATGACTGTCGCCAACAACGTTGCGTTTGGTTTGGAGCGCCTTAAGAAATCCAGATCGGAAATCAATGCTACTGTCGAGCGGGTTTTAACCCTGGTCAAGATGAAGGAGTTGGGAGATCGCCGCCCCAATCAGCTTTCCGGTGGCCAGCAGCAGCGCGTCGCCTTGGCTCGCGCCCTGGCACCAAGCCCAAAGGTGCTTTTACTCGATGAACCGCTCTCGGCTCTGGATCTGAAACTCCGTCAAGCCATGCGCGAAGAACTCAAACAACTTCAAAGGGAGACCGGCATCACCTTCGTCTTTGTCACGCACGATCAGGAAGAAGCCCTCGCGATGAGTGACCGGATCGCAGTTATGTCCAATGGCGAGATTCAGCAAATCGGCAGGCCGACGGACATCTACGAGCATCCGGCCAACCGTTTCGTCGCGGATTTTATCGGCGATACAAACTTCCTGGATGGCGAGATTGTCGATCTCAACAATGATCTGGTGACCTGCAGGATTGGCGGACAAAGCCTGTTCGAGACCAAGAGCAGTGGCCGCCACAAAGTCGGCGATCAGGTTACGCTATTCCTGCGGCCTGAAAAAATCATGCTGTCTGCCCTCGACGAGGCAAGCGACTCTGGCAAACGACCGGGCAAGGTCACAAACCTTGTCTACCTGGGAAACCAGGCAGCTTATACCGTGGATATGGGCGACGGAATCGAATTAACAGCACAGGCGCGTCCACGCGAGGACGGCGAACTACCCTTTGCGATAGGTGACCCGATCGCAGTCTCATTCTCGGCGCGAGCCTTGAAGGTCCTCGCGCAATGAGCGACTGGTTACCGAAAAGCGCGGCCGGGCGGCGCTGGCTGGGCCTGGCACCGAGTTATTTCGTCATCGGCATTTTCATGCTGATACCCATGGTCATCATGGGTGTATTTTCCTTTCTGGAACCGAATCCCTATGGCGGTGTCAAACCGATAGGATCACTGGCCGCCTACATTAAGATTGCTTTTGAATACGACCTGGAAGACAAGTTAGTCTTCAATCCGGGCTATCTCAACATAATATTCCGATCCTTCCAGTTATCCTTCGGCGCTACCCTGCTGTGCCTGATTTTTGGTTTCCCGGTCGCCTACTACATCACACTGCAACCCGAGAACCGCCGCAATTTCTATATTTATCTGGTCACCATCCCGTTCTGGACTAACCTGCTGATCCGAACCTTTGCCTGGATCATTATCCTGGGCCGTGGGGGTGTCATCGAGGCGCCTTTGCTTGCGACCGGCATCATCGACGATTCGTTGCGCATGATGTATTCGGACGGCGCCATCGCTATCGGCCTGACCTACAGCTATCTGCCGCTGATGGTACTACCCATCTATGCTAGCCTGGAAAAGCTTGATTTTCGCCTGCTGGATGCCGCAAGCGATCTGTACGCCAACCGCTTCGAGATCATGACCAAGGTTGTTATCCCTTTGTGCAAGCCCGGAATCATTGCCGGTTGTATACTGGTATTCATCCCCTGTCTTGGAGCATTTATTGCGCCAAACCTGCTGGGCGGAGGCAAGAAACTGATGCTGGGCAGCCTGGTTCAGTTTCAGTTTGCATCCGCACGAAACTGGCCCTTTGGTGGGGCGTTATCCATGCTGTTGTTGTCTGTTGTGATCATCGCTTTGATCTTCTACGCCAGGGCGGCCAAGCATCGGGTGGCTATGGAAGGGAGCGCCTCTTCATGAGCGATCAAAACCAAAAGCCGTCCACGCGCAAGGTTAAGAAGGTGCTTCCCGTGGGCCACTATCGCGGCCTCAGCTCCTGGACGATTGCTTTCTTCATCTTTTTGTACCTGCCGATCATCGTACTGATTGTTTATTCATTCAACGCTAACCGCATGGTTATGAACTGGGGTGGTTTCGGCATAGATTGGTATCTGAAGGCCTTTAACAACTCTGATATCCAAAAAGCGGTCTGGAACTCGCTGATCGTCGCTACAGTGGCAACGGTTTTTGCCACAGCTATTGCCACCATAGGAGCCCTGGTGCTCGCCAGAGGTGGCAACTTCCGTGGCAAAACAGTCTCGCTGGGGCTGATTACGCTACCACTGATGGTGCCAGAGATCGTCACTGCCGTGGCGGTTTTGATCTTCTTTTCTGCGATTGGCATGAACTTGGGTCTGGGTAATGTCATCATCGCCCATATCACGTTCTGTATTCCCTTTGCCTTCATGCCGATTCGCGCCAGACTGGAAGGCATGGACACAACTCTGGAGCAGGCCGCACGTGACCTTTATGCATCACAATGGGAAACCTTCCGTTTTGTCACCATGCCGTTACTGATGCCAGGTATCGTGGCCGGCGCCATGCTGGCTTTCGTTATATCTATGGATGACTTCATTATCACACTGATGGTGGGCGGGGCCGGTTCAACGACCTTGCCTGTCTATATTTATTCGATGATCCGCCGTGGCCTGACGCCGGAGATCAATGCCGTCTCAACCATGCTATTGCTTGCCTCGATCGCCATTGTTACGGCATACTGGATTCTCTCAAAAAAGACACAGACCCGCACTGGACACTGATTTTGCAAGTCTACTCGTCGACAATAATCGTACCAATAGGAGCTAACAATATGAAACGTCTTTTCACCACATTCGCCGCAATCACAGCGGTGCTGATCTCGGGATTGGCACAGGCTTCGGGCGAGTTGTTCA
>CBFIBN010000160.1:0-3396 GCA_965660775.1 Arenicellales bacterium
AACTCGCCGCATTTAAGTGTATCGGCACTGCGCAAAACAATACTTTCAATGGCGCAGCCGGCACCTGGCTCCTTCGTCAGCGGCGGCTGGATCAGCGAACCGGCAGACCTGGCGCGAGAGCGCGACGCGAAGAGTCTAAAGGTCAGTGCCACCACTGATTGGCAGCATGGCGCCTCAGGCAGTGATCGATTCTATCCAACCCTGGTCATGATCAACGACAGCGGGTGGGATGGTAATGAAATTTTGCAACTGGTCCAGCGCAGCGCCGACATCATCAGACAATGCGGCATCGATCTGTTGCCTGCAAAGATGCTCGAGCTTAGCGCCCCGGACAGTGTGCGGGATTTTTCCCGCAGCAACGCGAAACTGCTGACCGACAAAGTTGGCTCGCAAGGGCCACGGGTATTTTTTGTTCGTGACACCTTGGATCGCCCCGCGTTCGAAGCGGTCACGTTTGGTACCGCCAACAGTAAAAGCAACCCCGCTTTACGTTTTACGGTGTGGATCACGGCTGCTACTCGCGACCCGCACATTGCCCTGGCGCATGAGCTTGCGCATGTGTTGCTGGACGATGGTTCGCACACACGATCACCCGGTAACCTGATGCACAGCGACACGTCTTCTGGCAGTGTTGAACTGAGCGCAAAACAATGCACCAGGATGCGCCATATGGCTCGGCTCAACGACCTACTGGATTAATAAACCAGGAACAGAAACTACAAGTAGGTGTTCGATATTGAGATCTGGGAAGACTACTCGAGGTCGGTTAGATTCGCCCCGACGCGGCCTTGATCATCAAAACGCTGAGGGCCAGGTACCAGAAAAGCGCCCACCAGGGCATCGACAGCCCCCAGAATGTCCAGTCGACTGAAGCACATTCACCAGAGCCTGCCAGGGCTTTGCTCAGAGCGTCGGCGAGTGGCATGTTCTGCAGCATGAATTCCAGCCCAGGCCCGCATTCGGGGACTCGGTCCGGCGGTAGCGATTGGATCCAGATGTGCCGGCTGGCTACCGCTACGCCGAGTGCCGCTGCTAACGTTGTCAGCCCGGCATAGACCTTGCGGCCAAAGCCGCGTGGATTGTGAAGCACTCCGATCAATGCAGTGACGCCAATGCCGACAAATGCCAGCCGCTGAAAGATGCACAGTGGGCACGGGTCCAGGAATTCACGAAACTGCAGCCAGTAGGCATAACCTAAAAGGCCAGCACACGCGAGAAAGACCAGAGCGCTGGTAACACGAAACAATGGTGCAGCGGGTGAAGTCATCGACCTATTGTATCGGTATGCCACGACTGGGCTGTGACAGACAGCAGTATTGCCGGGTCAGCACAAAGAACGCGCGTTACCTGGGACATGGGCTCTAAACGCAACCCCGAAAACAAAGACCACGCGCTTGCGACCATTTTTCCCAGGATCGACTGAGATTCAGGCGAGGATAGGATTTACTGTAGTGCGGCCTGCCTATCTGCTTCTTTGGTGTAGGTGTTCGGTGCGGTGAGAATGCTGAGGCCTAGCAATGCCACCAGACAGAAGGTACATAATCCGGTTATCAGGCACTTGATTTGACTTGGGGTTTTCATCGGGTTTACTCAGTGGGTTATATAAGAGCAATATGGGGTCTCAAAGTCGTAAATAAAGACGCACCCCATGACGGTCTTTTGTCGAGCACCGCAAGCCGCATCCAGAGCAATCTCGTAGTTGCGTTACATTAATAGATTGTTAATCGCTGTCTGCTACTGTGTCGTTTCGGGTTAAGCAACTACTTGCGTAAGGAGGGTTTCTTGCAGGGTAATCGATACCCGGTCCGGGTGTGGGATCTGGGGGTCCGGGTTTTTCACTGGTCTTTGCTGGTGTTGTTGACCGGGTCATGGTTGACCGGGACCTCCGAGGACGACTGGATGGAAGTGCACCAGTGGCTGGGCATCTCGGTCCTGACTCTGGTGCTGAGCCGGGTCGTATGGGGTTTTGTCGGCAGTGAGACCGCGCGTTTTGGCCACTTTATTAGAGGCCGCAGGGCCGTTTTGACCTATCTGCGGGGGGTTTTTTCATTTCGTGTCGACCACAACCGGGTAGGCCACAACCCGGCCGGTGGCTGGTCGGTGCTGCTGCTGCTGGGTCTGCTTGTCGCCCAGGCCGTAACCGGGCTGTTCAGCAATGACGACGTGCTGTTTGATGGGCCGCTGTCCGGCTGGGCGGGCAAAGGGTTGAGCGATGCAATAACCGGCGTGCACTACTTCTTGTTCAACGTGCTGTGGGTGGCGATAGCCGTACACGCCGTTGCGGCACTGGTGTACCTGGTGTTTAAACGCGATAACCTCATTACCCCGATGATCACCGGGGTGAAAAGCTACAAGGAGCCGGTTGTGGCGCCGCGTTTGCGCTCACCATGGTGGGCGCTGCTGATAGCGCTGGTGATTTTTTCGTTTCTGGTCTGGGCCTTAAGCCGGGCTAATTGAAGTCCGGCCTGGCCTGCTTGGGGCTCTTAGCTACCTGGGGTCACCGCATTCCCAGCCCGCGGGCCTCGCCACTGGACTGCCATGACAGTACACTGGCTCGCCTGTGACCTGGACAGGATTGGATGGGCAGCCCGTCAGCACCAGCACGACAATGCCGATCAGTGGGATTTTGCACAGTCGGCGATCGATGCTCATGTCAGTCTTTCTCGCCATACCTTGTGTGGCAACTCTTGCAGATTGGGTAGTCATGATGAATTGCTCTGTGATCGCTTGCGGGTTGTCGGGCGTAGCAATATTACCCCGATGATCACCGGGGTGAAAAGCTACAAGGAGCCGGTCGTACCACCGCGTTTGCGTGCACTGTGCTGGGCACTGTTGCTGGCGCTGATTTTCGCAGTACTGCTCTGGGGGCTCGCCTGGATGATCTGACCCGGGACATCACGCGTTCTCGACGGGTCGCAGTATTACTTAGGTTGGCCACATTCCCAGTCCGCGGGTCGCGCCACCGGGCTGCAATCACAGTACACCGGCTCCCCGGTGGCCTGGGCAGGGTTGGATAAGAAGCCAGTCAGCACCAGCAGGGCAATGCCGATCAACCAGATTGTGTGCAGTCGGTGATCGATGGTCATGTCAGTCTTTCTCGCGATACTTTTTGTGACAGCTTTTGCAGGTACGGGCGGTCTTGATGAACTGTTTGGTAATCGCGTCCTGGTCGTTAGATGCAGCCATCTTTGCGAGTGCTTGTGACTGCTCGATCAGGGCATTCATCTTCGTCTGGAAATCATCCCAGTTTTCCCAGATCTCTTCTTTGGCCCGGGTGTCGCCAAAGTCACTGCCGGGGATAAAGCCATTGATCGGGAACCGGCTGAGTTTGGCCAGTGCCTTTGCATGGTAGTTGAACGCGTCAGCGTCCCAGTCCGTCTTGCCTTTGACCATAGC
>CBFIBN010000161.1:0-3370 GCA_965660775.1 Arenicellales bacterium
TGGTCACCAGACTACCGCCCAAGCAATTGATCCTGTTTGGGATAGTTGTGCTCAGCATAGCTACCGCCGCCTGTTACCTGGCTACCAAACTGTGGCACTTCTATTTATTTTTCGGCGTGCTCGCGCCGATCGGCCTTTCCTGCGTTGGATCCCCAGTGGTCAATCCGACGATAGTCAACTGGTTCAACGAGCGCCGGGGTATGGCGATCGGGCTGGCGCAAACGGGGGGCGGTCTGAGCTTTGTCTTCGTTTTTCTTATGGAATTTGTTATATCTGCTGTGGGCTGGCGGCTCGCCTATATCGTAATGGGCTTTATTATCCTTGCAGTTGCAATACCGATCGTACTGGCAGGTTATACATTCAAACCCCAAGAACGAGGCCTGCAGCCACTGGGTACGAATAAAGGCGAGGAACAAAATGGCTCTATATCACCCGACTCACCCGGCAAGAATACAGTTGAGCGCTGGACCGTTAGATCTGGGCTAAAAAGCAAGGAGCTTTGGCTGCTGTTTTTCTCTAATATGCTGTTTTGGGGCACAGGCTGTTACCTCGTGCTGGCTCACCAGGTAAAGCACGCCATGGACCTAGGATATTCCTCGGCAATCGCTGCCTCGACAACCGCCTTTTTTGGCGCATTCATGGTTACCGGACAAATCGCCGCGCTGATATCCGACCGGATTGGGCGTGAAGCTACAGTCCTTGGGGCTTCGGTTTTCACCAGCGTCGCCATTCTCCTTCTCATCTCCCTCAAACCCACCTCCGGTCTCGCTCCACTTTATGGGTTTGCTGTGCTATTTGGCCTTGGCTCAGGCCTTTACGCTGTATGTGTTTTTGCCGGTGCTGCGGATATCTTTGCAGGCCGCCATTTCGGTCTTTTTAACGGTATTGTTCTTGCAGGGATGGGTTTTGGAGGGGCTTTTGGCCCCTGGCTTGGTGGCCTTTTGTATGACCTTTCTGGGTCTTATCTTTTTTCGTTCCTGTTTGCGCTTGGCAGCTTTGTGCTCGCATTCGTCGCATTCTACATAGCCGCGCCACGTCGATACGTGGCACGTGGATTCGGATAGACACTGATAAAGCTGATTACTCTAGGGCGCACGAGCTGGTGTCGCTCTAAGGTCTATTGGGGTTTCAGCTCAACCTCGATGAAAGACATGCTTTTTGATCCTCGATTGATCACATTATGCTCAACCCCTGCCTCACGCTGGTAGGCCTGGCCCGCTGAAATATCCACTTCGCGCGCATTGCCGCCGGGCTCTTCAAGTAACATACCAAGATCAGTAATAGCGGTGATAACGTAGTCATACTCGTGTCGATGCCACCCGGTCTGTGCGCCGGGAGTAAAATCAAAACGCGTTACCCGGACCAGGTCGTTATCAATCAGTGGCACTGTTGCTGCAGTCTCCCGATCTACCATAGGTGAACTCCTCTTTTTGAGCCGATTGTTATTCAGGTGTCAACACCGACTATTATCTCCCTACGCACAATATCTTTTTCTGTGCGATGCAGGTCAATAGATAACGCATGCCTCACTGCTAATATATCAGTTCGAACGATAACCGATCAAAAACCATGTCACCAGATATTGTCATTGTAGGCGCGGGAATAACAGGTTGTGCAACGGCCTATGAGCTTTCCGCGGCAGGCTTGAAGGTCGAGGTCATTGAAAAATATGTTCCCGCCGCCATGGCATCCGGGTGGACTCTCGGGGGGGTACGCCAATCTGGCAGACTTCAACCTGAACTGCCATTAGCCAAGTACTCGGTCGAGCAATGGAGTCAACTCAGTCATACGCTGGATTACGATACCGGTTATGTGCAAGAAGGAAATCTACGGTTAGCCCGAAACGAAAAAGAGGCCAAAGCAATGAAAGCTCTGGTCAAAAAGCAAAAGAGCCATGGCCTGGACATTGTTTACCTTTCTGACATTAAAGAAATACAAGCTATAGCGCCATGCGTCTCCAGCGACATACTGGCGGCATCTTTTTGTCGAACGGATGGCCACGCCGATCCCGTTGCCACGGTAAACGCCTATAAAGAGGCTGCGCAAAGAAATGGATGCGAGTTTCGAATCGGTGAGTCGGTAGAAGCATTATCGACTGAAGGTAATAAATTGAGCGCCGTGATAACCAGCAGACGGACAATCAGGGTAAGTCGATGTCTCCTGGCATGCGGTATGGGGGTCAATCAACTGATCCATGGATTTGGAATACAAATACCCCTGTCTTTTGCGATAGCGACTGTTATCCAAACAGCGCCGGCAGCCACCCTTTTGAAGCCAGTTCTTGGCGTTGCCGATGGCGCGGTCACGCTGCGTCAGGAAAGAGATGGCAAATTCCGGCTGTCCAGTGGAGTGCAGAAATGGAACGGTGAGTTAATCGAGGAGAATGGACGGCCGTATGTGTTTCCATCCAGTGAAAAAGTCTATTCGACCCTGAAAGCAGGATTTGAGATCTGCCCCAGCCTCAAAGGCTTGCAGATGCGAAAGTTCTGGGGTGGCTCCATCGACCTGACCCCCGATGCGCTGCCCGTTCTTGATAGACTGCCCGGAGTAGAGGGCGTTTATGTGGCCAGCGGCTTTTCAGGTCATGGGTTTGGTATTGCACCGGCTGTAGGCCATATCCTCTGTCGTCTTATCCTGGGGGAAGCCCCCGGGCTTGCGTTTCAAAGTTTTGCACTTGAGCGATTTGCAAAGAATCAATCCGATACAAGCCAAGAGCCAGTGGTAACCTTGCATGGCTGAAAAGTATCACCAGATTCACTCTCACGGTATTATCCAACGCACATGACAGACCCCGGCAAACTTGATGCGATCGTCGCCCAGGCGGTAAAAAGCCGCGATGCGCGCGAGCGTGACTACCGTGCGCAATCGCTAAAACTCCACCCGTGGGTCTGCGGGCGCTGTGGGCGTGAATTTACCCGCAAAAATCTGCATGAATTGACCGTTCATCACAGGGACCACAACCACGACAACAACCCCCCAGATGGCAGCAACTGGGAAAACCTGTGTTTGTACTGCCATGACAACGAGCACGCTCGCTATGTTGATGCAGTCCCAGGTGCCGAACCGGCCAAATCAACCGCCGTTACTCACAAAGGGCTGGCAGGCCTTGCTGATCTGCTCAAAAAAGACTCGTAATGGCGTGACTGGCTGCGCCCACCAGGACTTGTCCTGGTTCGCTGTTAATCACGATCCGACATAGGCAATTGCCTCTATTTCTACCAGCATGGTCGGCTCTGCCAAGCGGGCTTCAACGGTTGTCCTGGCTGGTGGATCGGTGGGGAATACCTTTGCGAACTCCTCGTTCATGGTCTGGAAATCACGCATATCCGCAAGGTACACGGTGCACTTGAGCACATCGTCCACGGTGGCT
>CBFIBN010000162.1:0-3324 GCA_965660775.1 Arenicellales bacterium
CGCCGGAGAAAACCAGCAACGTGCCAAAAACCGCAGTATAACTGGCCATTTCTATCGAATTAAAGTAACTGTCCCAGCCTCCACCATCCATTAGATCGAACTGGTAGTTGCTGAGCCCTAAGCTGAGATCATAAGGAAAGAAAGTAACAAGAGCGGCATATTGACAAACTCCGAGCATACCTACCACGAAGACGCTGACGGCCAAGGCGTACGCAAACATCAGATTATCGAACCGTCTATTGGGCGCTGGAACCAGGGCAACTGCTCCAGACGATACCTGGGCCACTTGCTTTTTTTGAACAACCCGATCGACAAAAAACGCGAGTCCTGCTGGAATCAGCAAGATCACCGAGACCACAGCTCCCATTTCAAAGTTTTGCTGCCCGATTACCTGCTTGTAAATGTCTGTTGCCAACACATTGAAATCTCCGCCGATAACTTTGGGCGCACCAAAATCGGTTACCGAAAGTGTAAAGACCACAAAGGCGGCACTGATTAAGCCGTAACGTACTCCGGGGATGGTTACCGTGAAAAAAATTCGTACCCGACTGGCCCGCAAGGAAACGGCTGCCTCATAAAGTCGCGAATCAGCGATCGATAAAGCAGTGGTAATGATAATCAGGGCATGCGGTAAGGTAAAAAAGACTTCTGCGATCACGATACCAATCGGCCCGTATATATCGTTTCCAAAAAGCAAGCCCGTGATTAATCCTTGTCGGCCAAAAAGGTAGATAAGCGCAATTCCAGGAAGAAGCGACGGCACTAGAATTGGAATCATCGCAACCGTCTTGAAAACTGGCTTTGCGGGCATTCGGCTTCGGGTCAATGCATAGGCAAGCAAAAAAGCGATGGTCACAGTAATTGATGTTGTAAGCAGGCCCACAAACAGGCTGTTTTTAATCGAATACACCAATGCGGGAGTTTGGAAATACGCCACGTAATTGGTGAAGCCTGTGAAACCGCCATCGGAATTCAGCATGCTTTTTGACAGCATTGCATACAGCGGCAAGGCGAGTGCGACGACCAGATATGCGCCGATCACCAGGACAAAAAGACGCATCGCCTGATCGTCCGCGCTTGACTTCGCCCGTAGCGCTGGGCGATCTTCGGAATTGAATCCAAACATAGCCTTAACTAATCCGCTCGTGAATAAACGAGGATCCGTTCAGGCGGCAGGGCAATAGACACCTGACTGCCCGTGCTCAGTGACAACTCACTAAAACGATTAGTCGACACATCCACTTGCAGACGGGTTGGGTCAGTTGAAACCGCCAAACTGACCCGCACAAAAGCACCGAGGTACTCCAGATCATTCACCTGTGCCGCAATAGAATTAACATCGGCACCCTTGCCCGGTTGATCGATTTGGACGTCTTCAGGGCGAATGGCCAGAGCGACTCGAGATCCCTCGGGCGACGAACTGCCTTTGACCTGAAATTGTGCCCCTAAACCCGCGTAGTCACCGCCCGCAAGAGCCTGGGCCGATACAAAATTCATGGTGCCGATGAATTCTGCGACAAACTCTGTAGCAGGCTGGGCGTAAATCTGCTCGGGAGTACCCACCTGTTCAATGATCCCCTGGTTCATCACTACGATGCGGTCAGCCATCGTCAAAGCCTCTTCCTGATCATGCGTCACCATGATCGTCGTCACCTTGAGGCGGCGTTGCAGTTCCTTGATTTCAAGCCGTAGGTGGGCGCGAACCTTTGCGTCCAGCGCCGATAACGGTTCATCCAGAAGTAACAGGCCAGGGGCGGTCGCTAACGCCCGGGCAAGTGCCACGCGTTGTTGCTGGCCACCCGATAACTGCGCCGGGTATTTTTCGCTCTGATCTGCCAGATCGACCAGAGTCAACAATTCCTCAACACGTTTGCGTGTCTCGGCGCGCCGCTTGCGCCGGCTTTCAAGACCGTAAGCAACATTCTTTTCTACTGTCAGATTCGGGAACAGCGCGTAGGACTGAAAAACAATCCCAAAATCCCGTTGCGCCGGGGGGAGCACCGAAATATCTTCGCCATCCTGTTCAATTCTGCCTTGTGTCTGAATATCCAGCCCGGCGATCGCTCTCAGCAACGTCGTTTTGCCACAACCGGAGGGGCCCAGAAAACAGACGAACTCACCCTCGAAGACCTCGAGCGAGATATCACTCAGCGCGGTGAACGAACCAAACTTCTTGGTCAATTCCTCAATACGCAAAAATGCCCCAGTCATGTCATACCCCCGTCGCATCCGTCCTGACGTACCCGCCTTTCATGACCGCGAGTCGGTCAGCTTGCCTGAAAACAAAGCGGCCGATCGCTGCGCGAACAACGACCGGCCGACCGTTAAATAAGCGAGCTATTTAGCTCTTTGGCTCGGACTTTGAGTCGTAGCGGGTCTGCCATTTCGCAAGTATGCGCTTGCGATTTTGCGCGGCCCATTCAAAATCGTTATCGATCATCATCTCGGGGATGTTATCGGGAAAGTACTTCACAGGCTTGGCCAGTCGTTGAATACCGATAACGGCATAACCCTCGTTGTACATCTGGTTAGCTTTCTCGGTAACAGACCAATCGGCCAGAGTTTTGGCGGCATCCAGATTCTTCGTGCCTTTGACAATAGCTGTTGCTTCCATATCCCAGCCGATGCCTTCGGTGGGGATAATGATCTCAAGCGGCGCTCCTTTTGCTTTGGATTTTGCGCCCCGGAATGCAAATGAGATACCAATCGCTACCTCACCGCGGGCCGCCTGCTTGCATGGTTTGGAGCCCGAATGCGTATAGTGATCGATGTTCTTGTGCAGTTGATCCATAAATGCCCAGCCACCATCTTCACCAAAGATCTGCAGCCAACTGGATACATCAAGGAAACCTGTGCCCGAGGAGTTGGGGTTAGGCATCGCCAGATGGCCTTTATATACCGGATCGGTCAGGTCCTTCCATGAAGCCGGCATTGGTAAATTGTGCTTGCCTGATTCGACCGTATTGACGCAAACGGCAGCCACCCAAGCATCCATACCCGTCCAGGACGGGGGACTGGACTTGTCACTGAACTTACTGTCAAGCTTATCAAGGCCGGCGGGCGCATATGGCAACAGCATGCCCTCGCCTTTCATCAGCAACAAACTGGTAGCCGCGAGGCCCCATATAATATCTGCTCTAGGGTTTGCTTTTTCGGCCAGTAGTTTCGCGGTCACGATACCGGTCGAATCACGCACCCAGTTGATGTTGATATCAGGGTGATCTTCGTTAAATCTAGCGGCATACTTCTTTAAGTCTTCTGCTTCAACGGCGGTATACACGGTCAAGTCAGTTGCAGCGTTTGACGTCCCCAGCATGCTGAGCG
>CBFIBN010000163.1:0-3324 GCA_965660775.1 Arenicellales bacterium
AGGCGCTGCATCCCCTTGAGCCACCGGTCATAGTCTCCGATCTTGCGCTGAATGAACTTTCCTACCTGGGGGTGTGGCAGGATCAGGAAACGCTCTTGCGCAAGACCATCGATCACGCTCTGGGCAACATCGCTGGGGGCAAGCACTCCTGGCAGATCCTGCGGGTTTTCGTCATCGTTATAACCCAGCATCGGTGTTGCCACATATTGCGGACAGATCACTGAAACCCTGATTCCCTGTTCACCGTGAGTGATCGCAAGTGATTCAGCAAAACCGACCGCCGCATGCTTGCTGGCTGAGTAGGCGGCATCTCCGATCTGATTGAGTAAGCCAGCGGCAGAAGCCATCTGCAGCAGATAACCCTCGCCTCGCTCGATCATGGCAGGCAATACTGCTCTTGCTGCGTAAACGTGCGCCATGACATGTACATCCCAACAGGTCTGCCACTGCTCATTGGTAGCCGAGGTCGCAAGATCCGTCTCACCGAAACACACCCCAGCGTTAGAGCAAAAAAGATCAATCGCGCCGAAATGATCCTGCGCCTTTGCAACCAGATTCTGGACTTGTTGCTCTGCCGTCACATCACAACCCACGGCAAGGCCGCCGATGGCATCGGCTACCGCCTGCGCTTTGTCCCGGCTTCGATCAGCTACTATTACCTGCGCGCCTTCTTGTGCAAAACGCTCCACCAGTGCCTTACCGATCCCGCTGGCACCGCCGGTGACCACGATGTTTTTCCCTTCAACCTGCATGAGAGCTGTCTCCTTATTGTTTTATCTGTTTGTGAGCGGTTGGTATTGCCCAACGAGATATCCCTCACGTAGGGAAAATATCTGAATCTTTCCGGATGCGGTTAGGGGAAATGCATCCGCATGCACACCATACAGTTGGTGTTTTCTGCGGGGCCAGGCGCGCACGGCAATGAGCATGCAGTTCAGCTGGATCAAGCGTAGCAGCAGACTCAGTTCAGATAAACTTACCGTTAAGAAGCCGCGTACCCTCCATCGGCCATATACACCCCACCGGTGCAATATGCCGATGCATCCGAGGCCAGATAAACCGCAAGGCCAGC
Organism: Arenicellales bacterium; assembly: GCA_965660775.1. Lineage (GTDB taxonomy): Bacteria > Pseudomonadota > Gammaproteobacteria > Arenicellales > UBA868 > UBA868. Next base: position 1,073 of record CBFIBN010000163.1, read on the forward strand.
AATGTCGTCAGTCCTGCCCAGGCGACCTAACGGAATGCTGTGCAGAAACCGTTTTAGATTCGCCTCATCGCTCCACAGCGCTTCGCTGAACTTGGTTTTGATAAGGCCCGGACAGATCGCATTCACCCGTATATTGTCGGGACCCCAATCCTGGGCCATTACCTTAGTGAGATTAATCAACGCCGCCTTGCTGACACTGTACATGCCGATGCCCTTCTCAGGCGTCAGTCCGCCGATGGAACTGATATGAATGATAGAGCCTCCGCCGCGATCCTTGAGAACCGGGTACGCTCTCTTGCACAACTCGTGCGGTCCTTTCAGATTGACATCAATGATCTTGTCAAACGCACGTTCATCTGTCTGCTGTATCGGGCCGTAGACTGGATTGGTTGCCGCGTTATTAATGAGAATGTCCAGTCCACCGTATACCCCTACAACTTTATCCACCAGCGCTGCAATGTCTTCAGCCCGGCCCATATTGGCTGCAATACCGCTTGCCTCCAGGCCATCGGCTCTGAACGACTCGGCCACCGCCTCAACCGCATCCGCCTTGCGACTGCTGACCACCACTTTGGCGCCAAACTCGGCAAGACCCCTGGCCATAGCCTCTCCGATGCCCTTGCTGGCGCCAGTGATCAGCGCTATCTTGCCGTCCAGTTCAAAAAGATTACGTATGTGATTCTGAGATGTCATAGGTGTTCCACATGAATAGTGAGTTATAAGATTTAATCCAACGGTTGCGGTTTTCAATCAATCATTTACAAACTGGGTGCTAATCGATTGCATTGCCCTGCGAACATCATCCTCGGTCAACTGCCAGTCGTTGTCCAATTCTGCAATAACCTTGATCATAAACGGCTCTGACCACCGTCGGGCTTGATCTGACCCAATGCAATCGGCAATCAGCGCCAGGGCCAGTTGCTGTGGAGAATCGCCCTCGTACGACCACTCAAAACCCAGCTCGGTAAACCTCTCAAGGTCATAGCATGGATCAAGCGGGGCGCCATCAACAGTAACAGTAATGCCGTCAATGGTTCGAGCCCCTTGGTAGTTCTTCATCAGAAAGCTCAGTTCCGCCGACCCGGCTCACGAAACAGCCACATGGCAATTACCATAAACACCGATAACCCTGCCCCCGCCCAGCCAAGGGCCGCCTCACCATAGCGGCTCTCAAAATAATAAAGCAATAAACCCACTATCAGCGTTATAACTGAGACCACAATCTTGATATGCGCCGGCATGCGAGAACCCCGGTGTATTCCTGTCAGTGAGTGATGGGGCCTGCTGCGGCTATATCGGGACGTTGTGCCCGACCACGCAGATCGGCCTTGAGATACCGCTCGTTGTATCCATTGAAAAGATGCCCCAGCAAGCCCCGGTCCAGATCCGACGTGCCAAACAGCCAGTCTGCAATCGGAAAAGTAAGGTTCATATTTTTTTCCATCATCAACCGTGAATGATGGTGGGCGGTGTGGTGACGCCGCAGCGTATTTACAAGAGGCATATTCCGGACAACCCGGCTCTCGTCAATATGGCAACAAAAGTGCATGAATTCATAGACAAGGTAGATACCGGTTGTGGTACAGATAAACAACCAGCCGATGTTGGGCGTCAGGACAAAATAGAACAGTACGGCGCCGGGTATCGAAATCAAAATAAATACGACCAGCGCATAAGGTGGGAAAAACGTCACCCGCCAGTCTTTCTGATCGCGAAAACGCATCTCAGAATCTGTAAAGAACTGATGATGCTGCAGGGTGTGACGATTGTAGATGGCCCGCAAGGCTTTGGATTTTTGCGGCCGATGCATGATCTTGAGATGCAGATACCACTCAAAGATATTGCACCCCAGAAGAAAGACTGGCACTGAAAGCCATTCCCACCAACGCACGTTCTCCAAATGCTGGGCGTACAGCCACAGTGCAGTGAAGCCAATGGCATAAATTAGAAATACATGGATCGGACCGTTGTACCAGTTATCAATACGCGACCGGTATTCGTGTCGATAATCACGCTGTCGATCACTTAGCATGTTTGGAATTTTCTTCTAGTTGGGCACTAATATTCAGGCTTTGCACTATCGGCTGAGCGATCTACCTTCTGCTGCCAGTTTTCTTTGGAGCACCTGGCGTACCCGTACCCCGGCCGTATCACCCAGCCGGCCAATCTCGGGGTAATCAACTCCACGAGGATCCATGCTGACCTGGGCATAAAGTTGCTCGAGCAGTGCTTTATCCTCGTCAAATGCCTCG
>CBFIBN010000164.1:0-3316 GCA_965660775.1 Arenicellales bacterium
ACTGCGGTAGACGGTGACAAAGCCGCTAACTAGCGTTGCGAACTGCATCGGACGGCGATGGTCGTCGGCCAGTGTTTCGGGCTGGCGTAACAGCAACCAGAACAGACCCAGCACACCAAATACAATAAAGGTGCCAAAAATGTAGCGCCACCCAACAAGCAGCATGATGGCCTGACCCAGTGCCGGTGCGAGGGTAGGCACCAGAATAAAAATGCTCATCGAGATCGACATGATCCGTGCCATTGACCGACCGGAGTAAAGATCACGCACCATGGACATGCTCACAGTCCGTGGTCCAGATGCTCCAACACCCTGCAGTACGCGGCCTAGCAGCAATACAGAGAAGCTCTCAGCGATTACCGAAACGAAGCAGCCGATGAGAAACAACGAGAGCCCTGCAACAATGACAGGTTTGCGGCCAAAGGTATCGGACAGCGGCCCGAACAACAACTGACCAAAGGCATTGCCGAGCAGAAAGAGGCCAATCACCAGTTGGGCATCGTTCGGATTGCTGACGGCAAGGTCAGCCGCGATCTGGGGTAGAGCCGGCAGCATCGCGTCAATGGAAAGCGCCACCAGGCTGGTCAGCAGCGCGATTAGCGACGCAAACTCTGCGACGCTCATGCGTTCACGCGAAGAGCTCATTGTGTTTCACGCACTGCGAACCGGTCAGTGACCGGCCACAGATACAATGATGGACTGGCGGGTATGTTAAGCGGTACTGGCTTTGCGCACAGGCGATTCAAGAATTTCGTCTATCCGGGTACCGTGCCAGCCTTGCTCGCGGTTTTCCCAGTAACGCGTTTGTAATTGACGGGTTACAGGTCCTGCTTGGCCATTGGCCACGGGTTGGTTACTGATACGGGTTACCGGCATGATGCCACCTGCAGTCGTGCTGGCAAACACCTCGTCCGCGTTGCTGAGTTCGTCCGGATGGATCTTGCGTAGTTCAAACACAATGCCTTCGAGCGTACACAGTTCTGAGACCACACCCCGTGTCACACCTTCCAGAACGTTATGATCAGGACTGGCCACTTTGCCATCCTTGACCAGCAGAATGTTATAGCCCGAGCCCTCAGTCAGGTAGCCGTCGGGCCCGCACAGAATTGAATCATCACAGCCTTCATCCAGTGCCTGGAAGCGGGCCTGTACAAGGTCCGCGCGGTTGTAGTTCTTGATCCGCTGATCCACGGCTTTTGAAGAAACCCGCTCGAAAGAACTGAGAAAGAGATTTGCCCCGTTGCGGCATTTATCCTCACCCCATATCCACACATAGGGGATTGCATACGCAACAAACTTACTGTCAGTTAACCTGGGATCTACGGTGCGGCTTGAGAGCACACCGCGAGACATCTGCAGTTTGACGTAAGCATTCGAGTAACCGGAACGCTGAACGCACTCGGCACAGATCTCTCGTATCTCGTCGCGACTGTAGGGGCTTTTCAGCTGAAATCGGTCGACCGATTTTTGAAACCGATCGAGGTGTTCCTCGAGCATGAAGAACCAGTTGTTCCAGGTGGAGGTCACGTCATAGGCAGTGTCACCCCAGACAAATCCCACATCAAAGATAGACATTTTTGCATCGGCTGGTGATACAAAGTCACTGTCGATAAAAACGGTTCCGTCAGACATTGTGCCCTCTCAAGATTGATATTTATTGTTGATCTACAGCCTCGATTCAACATCATAACAGAGCCCACCAATTGTGCCCCTCCACGAGGTCCGGCCGCAGGGTCGCCAGTTCATTTGGAATTGGGTTCCGTGCGCCGCGGGCGCCAACTGCCACCAGCAGCATGTCGAGGTCGAGGTCCGAAAGCGCGGCGGGCGGGAATGAATGGGGGTTAGCAACCGCTATTTTGATCCCTGCCACCCCCACTAATCATCTCCAACTCAAAGTCTGTGAAACCCCCATCCTGCCCTAAAAAATCTGCATGAGCGTGGATATTTTTCCACCAAGGGTCAGTACCGATACGGCTCGGGACTACAATCACCAGTTCTTTATACAACCAAACCAGTCGAAATATCGACATGTGGAAGAATCCCAAGGTCTGGAGCCTTGCTATAGCGGAGACCATTGCCTGGGCTGGCATCTTTTATCTGTTCCCGGCAATGCTGATGCGTTGGGAAGCCCACTTTGGGTGGTCTCGCGTTGAACTTACACTCGGATTCACGAGCGCACTGATCATCTCTGCTATTACAGCTATTTTTACAGGACGCTTGATCGATAGGGGCCACGGCCGAGTTCTGATGACACTGAGCGCTTTCGCCGGGGGTTTGTTGATTGCGATGCTACCCCTGCTCGAACACCTCTGGCAGTTCTATCTCATCTGGGTGCTGATCGGATTTACTATGGCTGGTTGCCTGTACGAACCCTGTTTCGCCTTTTTGACTCATGTCTATTATCCCAAGTCCAAAAGGCCCATTATTATGGTGACTCTGGTCGCCGGTTTTGCAGGGACCTTGTGCTTTCCACTGTCCAATGTGATCGCCAACAACCTACATTGGCAGGCAGCCGTGTGGGTTTTCTCAATCCTGGTTTGCGGACTCGCGGCTCCGTTGTTCTGGTACGGTGCGACTATAAAGCGCGCTCAGAACGACTCTCTACCAGTTGCCCGTCAGCCGCCCCTACGGACAATTATCACCCCGTTAGTGCGATCTCCGATGTTCTGGTGCTTGGTTGTCGCATTTGCTTGTTTTTCGTTGAATCACAGTATGATCATCAGTCACATATTGCCCCTGTTGGAAAGCCGTGGTGTATCGACAAACCATGCAGTCATCGCGGCGTCATCAATCGGTGCGGCCCAGGTACTGGGTCGACTTGCGCTTATCACGGTCGAACATCGCCTTTCTATACTGCTCATTTCCATGTGTTCTTTTATCGGTTTGGCGCTTGCCAGCATTCATCTGGCTTTCGCCGGCGCAGCAACAATCATTCTTTGCCTGTTTGTGTGCCTCCAAGGGGGGTCTGCCGGAATCGGCAGTATTGCAAAACCGACGGTAACAGCTGACCTATTCGGCAACACAAACTTTGGCACAATCTCGGCCATGGTGTCCATCGCTCACATGCTTGGTTTTGCGTTTGGGCCGGGCATCTCTGGTCTAATCTGGAGTGTCGCCGGTTACGGGGCCGTGATTAAGGTTACCGGGGCACTGGGCTTGATCGGTTTATTCGGCCTATTCATTGCACAGAAACGGTCGAGAGATTGACCCTGACCTCTCCCCCATAGTCGGTCCAGCTCCGTTGAGGGAAATTGATCATATCAGGCCGCCTCCCTGGCAAACACAGCCGGAGGCTGGTAATTGAGTGAACTGTGTG
>CBFIBN010000165.1:0-3306 GCA_965660775.1 Arenicellales bacterium
CTACGTGGTCCGCTGGATCGACCAGAGCGTCGGTTGTTCCAAAGTACCTGATATCCGTGATGTCGGACTGATGGAAGATCGCGCCACGTTGCGCATCTCAAGCCAGCATATCGCCAACTGGCTTCACCACGGTATCGTTACCGAGGAGCAGGTCATGGCATCATTAAAGCGCATGGCGGCTGTTGTTGATCGGCAGAATGCCGATGACCCTGGCTACCAGGCGATGACACCCTCGTGTGACGGCGTTGCCTTCAAAGCAGCCTGCGATCTGATCTTTAATGGTCGGCAGGTTTGCAACGGCTATACCGAGCCACCCTTGCATCAGCGCCGTCTTGAGAAAAAAAGCAGTGAATTAAGATAGACCGGCAGCAATTCGGGCAAGCATAGCCGCCCCTACGAGCAGTAACGCAAAAGCAATGAGTCGCCTCAGAGTCTCGCGTGACACGCGATGAGCGACACGAGCTCCAATAAATACTCCAATCGCCAAAATCACCGCAATACCAAAGCCCACCTCGAACTCAATATGGCCAAATGCCTGGTTACCGCCAGTTGCCAATAATGCAATTGGAATCTGAATAACCTGACTTAGGCCTACAGCAGTCAGGGCTGGAACTTTCAACCAGATCAATATCGGCACCAGCACCAGTGGACCGCCCGTTCCGGTGATGGATGAAGCAAAACCTGTGGCTATGCCAATAACCAAAAGCAAAGCTGGGGCTAAAGAACCCCTTGCGCCAGTATCTTCAGCCTGAGGACGCAAGGCCTGTAACCCAGACAAGAAAACCAACAGCCCAATAATACCTTCGAGGATAGCGCCCGGCGTCAGCCAGACCGCCAGTGCGCCCAAATAGGCTCCAGGCATTCCACCGAGACACAACCATAGGGCCATGCGCCACTGAATAGAGCCCCGCCGAGCATATTCGACAGTGCCCACCACCCCGCTCAAAACGTAAGCAACCATCGCTGTAGCGATCGCTACATGAATCCCCAAATCAAGCCCATAGGTGAGCATTGGAACCAACAGGACGCCGCCTATCCCAATGGCACCAATAAGCACTCCAACAATGATCCCAATACTTGAGACAAGAATCATTGTCGTTATCGTCAGCATAGCCACATCCTCGCTCTAAAATTATGACTGCCAGCAGCCTCTGCTGTGCCCGTAGTCATGGGCGATTTTTGATCGGCCATAGGCTGTGCGGCATTATAGTCAGTCAATCAGAAACACACGGACCGTGGCAACTGCGATACTGCCAACAATTGGGAAATCAATAAGAGGGTGTGAGAGAAGGTCAACCACTTGGCGGTTGTCACACTCCATCACTGAAGTGCCAGGCAAATAACGAAAACCCTGAGGCACTCAGTCCTCCTCTAGTTCCACTTCGCGTCAGTGCAGTAAACGAATATAGATCGCTGAATCACTTGATACGGCGACTACAGCCTAAACCGAACAAGCACGCTTCCCGCTTTACTGGTTGATTTGCTATTCGGCGTCAGGCTAACAGCCCTTAGAATCAGCGATTGGGATTTTTCCCCGGTGCAAGGGTATCGTAGATGGTTGTACCGGCTTGTGCGGCATCGCTCGACTCACGCTGGATCGGCATATCGGCAAGCTGGCCTACCGTGATGGGTCGTATGGGTGGCCGGATTCGGTAGTGACCGATGTCGCCCACCGACATGTTATGCACCTGCGCCATCAACTGGCTGACGGTAGCAGCGCACTTACGACCCATGCAAGGGCCCATGCCACAACGGGTAAACGCCTTGGCCTGATTGGGACCCATACAGCCACGTGCCGCTACGCTGCGGACCTCCCCCGCGGTAACCTCTTCGCAGCGACAGACGATGGTCTCGTCATCGAGAGGCAACTGAAACTGCGAAGTCGGCGGAAAGTATCGATCCAGAAAACGCCGCAAACGGCGCTGGCGTTTCAACACCGCGGGCTCAGACAAATGCTGTGTACTGCCGATGCCGCTCAATTGCCCGAGTACTTCATGGGCGACCCGCTCACCCTGCAACATGGCCACCTCGGCGCCTGCAATACCCACGACATCGCCCACCATGGATATGGATTCGCGGCTAGTCATACCAACGCCCCGGATGCCCGGCACCCAACATCCTTGGAGAGAATCAAAATGGTGTGTAATGCCTGCTGACATCGACAGCCAGGTATTGGGGATCACCCCATCATGGACCAACAGCAGTGCCGTTGCCACATCGTGCGAGCACCCTCCCGACCGGTAACTAACGGATCGCACCTGATCGTCACCTTCAGCTCTTAGGTCGGTCACGTGGGAGGTCACCTCGACCTGCCTTTTTACGCCGTGCATCCAGCGGATGCCCTGGATCATGGCCCCCGGGCAAGCCAACAGCGCGTTCAACCCGGATAAGTACGTGCCCCAGGATGCACTCGGCCGGGTATCCAGAATCGCCTGGGGCGTTATGCCCATACCAATCAACTGATTTGCATAGAGATAAAGCAGTGGACCGGTGCCGGCGAGCACCACGTCTTTTTCCGGCAATAACCCGGATGACTTAAGCAAGGTCTGCGCTGCCCCTATGGTCATTACCCCAGGCAAAGTCCAGCCCAAAAAGGGTGTTGAGCGCTCCATCGCGCCAGTTGCCAGGATAATATGGCGCGGGTAAAGCATCTGCGCAGCGCCATTTTCCACCAGACTCAGCGCCAGTTCGGGCTCCTGATCCGAGGTGATCTCCCAAACCGAAGTGCCAGGGCGATAATACGCTCCACTCTCTCTGAAACGCCTGGCCAACTTTATTCCAGAGCCGTAGCTGGCGCCCAGCGGATTCAAATCTGATGGCCGCGTCGCATTGACTTTCTCTATTCCCCGGAAGACCTGGCCACCCGGTGTCTGCTGCTCATCAAGCACGACAACATCAACACCTTTGCCGGCAAGTACACAGGCCGCGGCCAGACCAGCAGGGCCGGCTCCGACGATGGCTACCTCACAAGTGGATCCAATTTCGCTCATCCAATACTCCGATGGGACTCACGCCAGCACTTGTGATTAAAATTGTTCATAGCTGCTGCAAAATGTCTATTCATTGACAAACATCTATCTTGATCAGTTGATGCCAAACCGTTTCAGGGTAAATGGCGCAAGTAATTCACTTCGCTCGCCGCTCAAAGCCCACTTTACGATCAAAGTCGCAACGACTGGCGCAATTGCCCAGCCATGCCCCGACCATCCGGTCGCAACGTAGCCATTGGCGATTCCCGGCACACGATCAATTACCGGAATATCATCAACGCTCATCGCCTCAAGATGGTCTGCATCGGTCCTTGCA
>CBFIBN010000166.1:0-3303 GCA_965660775.1 Arenicellales bacterium
CACGCTGATCACCTCAACTCACCGCATACTCGCCATGTCCGAAAAGACCGCCCCCGGTAACGGCATTGTCGACCGGGCACCGGTGTTGGCGGCAGGCAGAGCCAGGGCCAGGCGGTACATCGCGTTCGACATGGAACAGATCGCGGTTGCAGCCGGCAGCGTGATTTCGGCGAGCCTGTTCGGCGCGTTGGCGGCTTCTGCGGTTCTGCCATTTTCCCGCGAAAGTTTTGAGACCGCAGTACGGGCATCGGGTCGCAGCGTGGAGAGCAGCCTGCGGGCGTTCGATGGGGCTTTCACGGCGGTGACCGAAGAGTCAGAGCCCGTTGAACCGTCAGACACCAGAGTCGCAACAACCCCTCACGCCCCAACCGGGCCCGCGTCCCAAAGACAGGCTTGGCAGGAACTCCAGCAGCGGCTAACACAATTGCCCGCAGTGGTACGGGAGATGGCACAAGCTGGCTGCCGCAAGGTGGCTGACTTTCAGGATATGGCCTATGCGAATGAGTACCTGAGCCGACTCGATGGCGTGGTTCATTCTGACATTGAGCATGGCGGTGAGGCTCGTGACTTCGCGTTATCGGTTGCCGCTGCCAAGTACCTCGCTAACGCTATGACCTACGATGACGTGATCCGGGTCGCGGATCTGAAGACCCGCCCTGGGCGCTTTACCCGGATCCGGGACGACGTGGCTGCGGGAGAGCATGGTGTCATACGCATTACTGATTTCATGCACCCGCGGGGGCAGGAGGTATGCGGTATGCTGCCGGCAGGTCTTGGTCGCTGGGTCGAGGGCAGTCAACGTCTGTTCGGTCTTCTTGACCGTGTGGTGAGTCGCGGGCGGCGGATTCGCACCGATTCGGTGTTCTGGTTCAGCGTACTCTACGCCGTCGGCGGATTGCGACGTTGGCGTCGTCGCCTGCTACGGCACAGGGTTGAGCAGGATCATCTCATGGCCTGGCTGACGGTGGCGCTGGATGCCGTGACGGTGAACTACGATCTCGCGGTTGAGATCATCAAGTGCCGACGGTTGGTCAAGGGCTACAGCGATACTCACAGCCGGACACAGTCAAAGTTTGACCGGGTGATAGCCGTGGCGACGCAATTGGGTGAACGGGGGGATGGAGCAGATCAGATCCGCCGACTTTGCGAAGCGGCGCTGCGTGATGAAGACGGCACATCGCTGGACGATGCGCTGCAGGCGCTGGACGGTCTTTACGCGTCTCCGGTTGTATCTTGAACCCACGGTATCGATGGATCCTATTATCTGACCGATAAGAATAAGTGTCGGCTCACAACAGGATCACTTCATTATCTGCCAAATCGCTATGCAGACGCTGAACCAAATCAGCGCGATGATCCAGAACGGCTCGCTGGTTGATGTACCCCTTGTCAGTGATCTCACCTGTGTCGATTCCCGGGGGTTGGTGCATCAGCATGAGTCGGCGAATAGAGCGGCTGGATTCTGGATGGCGGGAATTGTATCTGGCCAGATCTTTTGCCAGTTTCGCGCGGATCAGCGGATTTGAGATCAAGGGCTCGGATGCCGCCTTACCGCTGGCAGCGAGAAATTGTTTGCACCCACTTTCATTCAGCCACACCAGCAACCCGATATGGTCGCGGTTGCTGCCTGTGACTACCGCATCGTGTATCAACGGCGATGTTGCTGCAATGACATTGACTCGCACAGCACCAACCCAGACCCAGGTCCCGGTGGTCAGCTTGAAGTCCTCGGCAATGCGCCCGTCGAAGACAATGCCTCGGGCAGGATCGAGGGGGTCAATAAGAGCGCCGGCATCGCCAACGCGGTAGTAACCATCTTCGTCGAACATGTTTTCAGTCAACTCCGGCTGCCGGTGGTAACCCGGTGTCAGATTCGGGCCCTTGACCCGCAATTCCATTTTGTCACCGAATGGCACCATTTTCAGCGACACCCCGGGCACCGGTATACCGATGTTGGTAACCTCTTTTATCGGAAAATGTGCCGTGGTAGCGAGCGGCGCCGTTTCAGTCGCACCCCATGCTGATGTCATTGGGATCTTTCGGCCCAAAGTTTTCACACTGAGTTTTTCCAGTCGATCCCATAAATCCTGGGGCAGTGCTGCAGCCGCATACATTATTAATTGCACCTTCCCAAAAAAGCGTTTGCAGAGTGCTTCGTCTTCTTCCAGGAAGGGCAACAGCATGCTGTAGCCTGCCGGTACGTTGAAGTATATGGTCGGTGAGATCTCTCGCAGATTTTCAATCGTCTGGTCAATCAACCCTGGGGCAGGCTTCCCGGTATCAATGTACATTACCCCGCCATTACGCAGTACCAGGTTGAAGTTGTGGTTACCGCCGAAGGTGTGATGCCAGGGCAGCCAGTCCACCAATATCGGTCGGCTGCGTTCCATAAACGGCCATACCAGGGCCAGGCTCTTTTGATTTGAGCACAGCATCCGGTGGGTATTAAGCACACCCTTGGCGGCGCCGGTAGAGCCGGAGGTGAACAGGATTTTTGCAACAGTATCGGGTCCGACAGCGTCGAACGCCTGATCTACCTCGGCTGTCACGGTTGTCGCTAGAAGCTCGGCGAAGGTGGTCGCCTGCAGGTTTTCTACCCCTTGCGACTCGATGACCAGTTCGGTGTCTTCAAGGGGTAGCCTGGCGAGCGCTGGGGCAAATGGCTCAGGATCGCTGACATAAATCAGACCCGGCGAACACAATTTAAACAACTCGATCAGTTTTTTATGATCGGTGCTTTGCAGCGAGTAGGCAGGCGACACTGGCACCACGGGTATTCCGACCTGCATCGCGCCCAGCGACAGTAACGCATGGTCAATGCTGTTGCCTGAGAGAATCATGACCGGCCGATCGAAGGAGAGATTCCTGTCGAGCAGTGCCTGCGAAACGCTGTTGGCTTGGTCAGCTGCTTTACCGTAAAGCAGCTGATGCCACGCGCCGCTTTGGCTGCGATGGGCAAGAAACGGACTCGACGGCGCGTGCTTTGCCCAGTGGCGCAGCATCTCGCCCAGGTGCGCTTCGTATTCGCCGAGTGCAACCGGGGATTCGATCACCAACCCACCGCCAGGTAGCTCTTTTGCCGTGACCCTGGCCGGCGCGAATTCAAGATCAGTCATGGGTGCTTCAGCTTTTTATGCACAGACACCACACTACACTACCTAAGGGTTCTTTGTGAATGACCAGGTATTTTCCATAGCCGAGCCCCCAAGAATGTTACACAAGTCATGAAGGCCATCATTGGGTTTTAATGGAGGAAATTTTCCTGGTGAACTGGCGTTTGTTATCTTTGTATCAATGGGATCG
>CBFIBN010000167.1:0-3290 GCA_965660775.1 Arenicellales bacterium
AGTAAGTGTTGTCCAGTCACGAGGATCGCAAGATCACGATGATCATTGGGTACCCCAAGTCGCTGGCACAACGCTTTGACCAGGTGTACGCCGCGGTGTTCATGCTTGATGTGACGGGGCCACTGGTCCTTTGGCGTGGCGCCTTTGCCCAGGTCGTGTACCAGCGCAGCGAACCTGACACGGGTATCGTCAGAAATAGCGGCGGCTGCGGTTAAAACCATCAGTGTATGGATGAGAGCATCGCCTTCGGGATGATGGTCGGCTCTTTGAGTCACACCTTCAAGGGCGTTGATTTCAGGGAACACCCGTGCCAGGGCACCGCAGGCACGCAATACCCGGATGAATTCAGCCGGCGCCGGTTCTGCCAGCGCCCGGCAGGTTTCCTGCCAGACGCGTTCGGCCACCAGTGCATCTATCTCGCCCGAGTGGCAGATGTCTTTCATTAAATCGAGAGTTTCTGGGGCGACGGTGAAACCTCGGTTCTGGTATCTCGCCGCAAAGCGGGCGACACGCAGCACCCGCAGTGGGTCTTCGACAAAGGCGGTGGAGACGTGGCGCAGCACACCAGCTGCAAGGTCTACGCCTCCGCCATAGGGGTCAATCAGCGTCCCGTCAGCATCCTGCGCTATCGCGTTAATGGTCAGATCGCGCCGGGAAAGGTCTTCTTCCAGAGTGACATCAGTACGGCTATCTGTGGTGAATCCGGTATAACCGGGCCCGGTCTTGCGCTCCCGGCGGGCAAGGGCGTACTCCTCACCAGTACGCGGATGCAAGAATACCGGGAAATCCTTGCCCACAGCACGAAACCCCCGTTGGCGCATCTCGTCAGGGCTGGAGCCGATAACCACCCAGTCACGGTCCGATTCTAAAAGTCCCAGCAGGGTATCGCGTACAGCACCACCGACAAGGTAGCACTGAAGATGTTCGCAGGGGTCTGACATTAGGGCTAAATCGATTGGCTGAAGCAGCGCAGTTATGGGAATGTGATTCTATTACTGCTCTGGCAGGCTACCAAGTGCGTTGAAATATTTGGTTTGTGGCTGGCGGGTGTTGAGCGGTGGTTGTCAGCCCATTGGAAGGTACACTGTGGCCCAAGACAATGCTCCATTGCCGCCACGATAGCTATTATTTCTCGATCTGATGAGAAAAACTGTTTCGATGCCCAGATTTTGGTCGTTGCGATGGGATCTGGCTATCTCGAGACCGAATTATCGACATGGTTTGTTGCCGGGACTGGTTTCATTTCTCCTGCTGAGTGGGTGCCAAAGTGCCGCTTTTTACACTCAGGCGACTGTTGGGCAGTCAGAGTTGCTCTGGCATAGTCGACCGATTGGCGAGGTACTGGCTGACCCGAAAACACCCCAGGGTATCCGCGAACGCCTGATCCTGGTTGAAAGCGTTCGTCAGTTCGCGGCTGAGGTTCTGGCGCTCCCGGCAAACCGCAGTTACCGGCGTTACGTTGATATTGAGCGCGACTTTGTTGTGTGGAATGTATTTGCCGCCGCAGAATTCTCTGTGGCGCCCGAGCTTTTCTGTTACCCGATTGCTGGCTGTGTCGGCTATCAGGGATATTTCAATAAAGCGGATGCCATGGCCTTTGCGGATAGCCTGGCCGTGCAGGGGTTTGATATATCAGTCGGCCCGGTGGCAGCCTATTCGACTCTGGGTTGGTTTTCAGATCCAGTTGTCAGTTCGGTGCTGAATTACTCTGATACGGATTTGGCTGGGCTGGTGTTCCACGAACTCGCACATGAACGAATCTATATCAAGGATGACACGACATTCAACGAATCGTTTGCCACCTTTGTTGAGCGCGAAGGTACGCGACGTTGGCTGGCGAGTAGCGGCCAGCAGGCGGATATTCCGCGTTTTGAAAAGTTCCAGGTGCAGCGAGACGCAGTCATCGACCTTGTTCGAAGTGCGCGCAGTGAACTGCAAGTGTTGTATATGGAGGCTCTCTCGGCTGAGGAAATGCGCTGGCGCAAGGTCGCGGTGTTCGATCAGTTGCAGGCCGATTACAGCAAGATGCGGCGTGCCGGCGACGCCAATGACTGGGGCGACTGGTTTGCGAATCATCTCAACAACGCGAAATTGGCGTCAATCGGCGCCTATCATGACCGGGTTGAGTTTTTTGAGCAGTTGTTTGAACGTGCCAACCGTAATTTTGAGGTTTTTTTCCGTTTGGTTGAGGAATTAGCGGGCTCACCCCGTGAGGATCGGGATAGGCTATTACAGATGAGATCCGAGGATGGATGAGTACTGGACACAACAACAACTAGTAAGACGAGAGATTCAAAGACAATGAAACGAATATTTTTTTACACTATAGCGACATTAGTGACTTCAAGTTTGCTCCTTATGCCAACCCACGCAGGTTGGTTACCCAACAAAAAGGATCAGCCAACCTCCGAACAGGAGGTCGAGGAAACCATCGCCCAGTTTCTGCAATCTGATCAAGGGCTTCAGGAGTTTTTTGATCAGGCTTATGGGTATGCTGTATTTCCCAAAATCTACAAAGGGGCCATCGGCGTGGGCGCGGCTTATGGTTCAGGGCGGGTTTATAAGAAAGGAAAGTACATCAGTGTATCAAAACTTTACCAATTGACCTACGGGCTCCAGCTTGGCGCGCAGGCCTACTCAGAGCTGATATTTCTTGGAGATGAGGCTGCCTTGAATCGCTTTATCCAAGAGAAAGCTGAATTCAGCGCTCAGATCTCAGCAGTAGCCGCTACTGCTGGCGCATCGACTGACGCCGATTATTCAAACGGCGTTGCGGTTTTCACCCTGACTGTCGGCGGTCTGATGTACGAAGCATCCGTTGGCGGCCAGACTTTTGAATTCACCCCGGCGACGGAGTAACTCGTATGCCCCTCAAGATGCCCTAAGCACTACAGATCTGGTTCGAGTCCGAAAATAACTGTCTCGAGAGTGATCTTGCAACGCATCAGGCAGGATGTACGGAGCAATGTATCTGAGATAGTCGGGGATTCGGTTTATTCGCGAAATAAGATCGCAAACGGTTAGCGAACGGTTTTTGCGCTGCCGTAGTGGGCCCGGTAATCCTGTAGAGACTGAAGCTCAGAAGCCAGCTCTGGTTTACCTCCGAGAAACCCCATCAGGCTCGAGAATCGCGCCAGCGCATGCACCCGTAAACCAAGCTCATCAGTGACGAAATCGATGGCACAACGGCCGTCTTGAGTGACGGCTTCCTCTCGATCCAAAGCGATAATCACCGCAGTGGGCGTGGCGCCTGCAGCGCGTATGATGTCGACCGACTCGCGCACGGATGT
>CBFIBN010000168.1:0-3276 GCA_965660775.1 Arenicellales bacterium
GCCCGGTTTTAACTAACACAAAGGGAGGGCGTTATGCCTTTATATATGTATCAGGCCTCGTATTCTGCTGAGGCCATCAAGACTCTAGTCAGTAATCCACAGGACCGATCGGGTGCGGCTAAAGGCGCAATTGAGGCCAATGGGGGCACCATGGTGGGTGCGTGGATGGCGTTTGGCCAAGATGATATCGTCGTGATTGCCGATATGCCCGATGATGAGTCGATGGCTGGAGTGGCTTTTGCAGTCACCGCAGCTGGCGCGATTACCGGAGGCCGAACTACCAAACTATTGGAAATGTCGACCGCAGTGGCAGGAATGGAAAAGGCGAAGACGGTGCTGGAGGCCTACAAAGCACCCAGTTGAGTTCTGAACCCCCGGTGAGTTGTGGTCACTCAGGGGTTCTAAGAAGTAGACACGACGGTTCGATGGGAGACGTAAGGAGGAGATAGTGAGAATGTTCTTCCATCGTGACGATGCCGTCGCACACCGCTTAAGCCTTTCTCGTGACCAACCGGTTGCAAAAACGGGAGTCACCAGTTCGTACCTGGGCGCGCGCCTCTGAGGACGCGGCGCTGATGAGTGGAGCCCGCAACCGAAGTGAAAAACGGTGGATCGGCGAGAGGCTTGGAGGAGTGCTCCGGGGGTCGCCCTTGCCGTATCGATGCCACCGTACACCGCTAACCCATTCCCCGGAGCGATAATACTGGTTACCTAAACAAATTAAGACGCTTAAAATGGATTGCAACTTCAAAGGGAGGACCTCAGAACCGCTTCGACAGCGGCCAGATAAACCTGAACCTCTTTTCGTCCCTTGCCGGTGCACAGGTAGGTGGTACGGGTTTTTCGATCGACAAATGTTTTGTCGATCCGTACCAGGCCGTCGTCTTCAAGTTTTTTCATGTGTGTTGAAAGGTTCCCACGGGTCAGTTCCAGCTCAGTCAGTAGGGTGTTGAAGTCCACCGCTTTTTTTGCCAACGACAAATGAGCCATGATTCCGAGTCGGACTCGGTCAAACAGGGACGGGTGAACATTGATGAGTTCATTTGCGGCCATGACAACGCCAAGCTCAGGTGGCTTCGTGGCTTTGCTGACGGCGCAGTCGAATTAACCTCCCGGTTGAAATGCAGGCTATTACGCTAAAAACGATCAGAGGCACCAGCAGTTGCTCAAGGCCCGCAATAAATTGGAGAACGCCGGCGCCAACGCAGATTGCGCCAAGGATTACCGCCATCCGGGTCGGCAAGGTGAAAAGTCTTCCTTGGACCAGATAATCACCGGTAAAAGCCAGCAGTAATGGGGCGATCCATTCGGGGTGACCGGCAAGCAGTACCAAGGCTATCGCGCCGAACTTCATCATAAGATCGGACAAGTAGGAAAGCAGGCGTGCGTAGCGGAAATTTCGCACGACATAAGAGTTGAATTCCTCGCCGCTGTGTCGAGCCGCTCGCCAGATTACGAAATACAAAAGGATGACCAATCCCGCTAGGATACTGGCAATTACCCCTATGCCGACCAGGCGCAACTCGGGAGACTGCCCCCCCAGCATCAGTAGACGGGTCAGGCCGCCACCACTGAACAGTTCGATTGCTACGAGGAGAATCGCGCTGGTCAAAGCAAGCCCTTGCAGCACGATGTTGGCGGTGAGGGTGACACCAAAAAGCCCCGCTTTGGCCGTTTTGGGGTCCGCCTGATCAAGTACTCGACGAATCAATTCGACATCGGCGATCGCCTTGCGAACGCTCAGTTCATCTTGGGCCATGATCATTTCCAGCACAAACTAGTTTGTAATACAAACATAGTAAGTCGACCAGTCACTATTGTCAACCCGGTAACATCGGTTGAGGCGGTTTGCAGAGTAGGTGGGCGGATCACAGCAACTCCCTCGCCCAACAACGGATATTATTAGCGCCAGGAGGTCCCATCGATGAGTTGGAGTATTCAGAGGTGTTCAGCATCGGAACATCGCGCGATTGGGTTGGTGATCAACGATGCTTCCAAGGCATATCACGGAGTTATTCCGGCCGATTGCTGGAAGAGTCCTTATATGTCCGAAGCCGAACTTGAGGCCGAGGACGCTGATGGAGTGCTTTTTTGGGGTCTTTCCATCCGAGGCGCGCTGGCTGGCGTTATGGGCCTACAGCATCGCGACGGAGTAGACCTGATTCGCCACTCTTATGTTCGTCGCTCGTGGCAGGGGCAAGGCATTGGATCCACGCTGTTGGAAGAAATTGAACGTTACTCGAAGGCGCAGATTCTCGTTGGCACCTGGGCTCAAGCGACCTGGGCAATCGGTTTTTACCAGGCAAATGGTTATCGCTTGCTCGACAACAATAAAAAGAGCGAACTGCTGGACCAGTACTGGCAGATACCGGCTCGTCAGGCACGAGCGTCCGTGGTGTTGGCTAAAAACCTTGCCGCGGTAAACTGAGTACGCGACGCCCGGGCTCTGGTTGCGACCATGTCTGTCACAGTCCATCACCGTGCGCGGTGGACAGGGCACTGTGGCTTTACGGTCTTTGGATACACTATTTATGATTCAGATAAGTGAATTCGATTATGAGTTGCCCTCAGAACTCATTGCCCAGACACCGACTCGACGCCGCAGCGACAGCCGCCTGCTGATTTTGCCACCCAAAGATCAGCCTCTCATCAGCACGCGTTTTGGCAATCTTGTTGATCGCCTGGGTCCGGGAGATCTTCTGGTGGTTAACGACACGCGAGTGCTTGCCGCGAGATTGTTCGCGGAAAAAGCCCAAACTGGCGGGCGAGTCGAGGTTCTGATAGAGCGCCTCGCTGACAAAGAAACAGCTGTGGTGCAGTTGCGAGTCAGTAAAACACCACCTGCCGGTACGCTGCTGCGAACGACTGGGGGCGTCGAGTTGAAAGTGGTCGGTCGGCAAGGCTCGTTTTTTATAATCAAGCGGGTTGACGGCGCCAGCCTGGCAGCTTTGCTGCACGATGAGGGGACGGTACCCCTGCCGCCGTATGTTACCCGCGAAGCCGAAGATGACGACATTGAACGCTATCAGACGGTGTACGCTCGCGTACCGGGCGCAGTGGCTGCACCTACAGCCGGTCTACATTTCGACCGAGCCTTGCTGAGCACTCTAAAAGACAAAGGCGTAGACATCGCTTATTTGACCTTGCACATTGGTGCGGGGACATTTCAGCCCGTGCAAGTTGAAACCCTCGCTGAGCATCAGATGCATTCGGAGCATTTCGTGATTGGTGAAGAGTTAGTCGATGCCGTGAGTAAGACACGAAAACGCGCCGGAC
>CBFIBN010000169.1:0-3259 GCA_965660775.1 Arenicellales bacterium
CTCTTGAGTGGCCCGAAAAGATCGGTTCAGCCGTTGAAGGCAAGGAGCGACTGAATCTGGAAACACTCGTCGATCAGGTTGCCGAACGCGCGAGAATTCGACAAGAGAAAGAGGACACCCAGCGAGAGGCCGGCGGGTAACCCCGCTCGGAATCACACTACCAACGTACGACGCAATGCTGGATTGGGAGAGTTTATTCAAGCGCTACGTCTGGGATGACCGCACCACGCCCTACCTGGTGCCACTTTCCAAACTCAATCAACGTCAGGCTCACCACGAGATTCTCGCCTACTGCCTTTTTGTTGGGGTTCTTTTTGGCATTGTCGCGATCACTGCATTAAGCGACGCAACACCGCATGGGCGATCTCCCGGCATCGGCCTCTATGCGTTCACGGTAGTATGCGCCTGTATCATATTGGGATTTACCAAGAGTTACCCAGCGGCCCTCTACCTCGGTGCAATGCCACTGGCCGGGCTTGTTTACCTTTTGATCTACGGGTTCGGTCCCGATCGAGCGCGCATCGATACGATTGTTGTCGCGATCATTGCCTTGCTGTTCCTTTGGTACTCGTTGCGGCTTGTCGCGCTGGCGTATTCCTATACTAATTTTCCGGAGCCCGGTGACGAGAAATCACCCCAGCGGCGACTCTTTAAGCGATGATGCTGAGGCCCCCCGGCGGCCGTTTTTGCCCTGCCCGGTTTGGGTTTCGTCGCCATGTTGCAGCCTATGGGTTAAGCACCCTGGTTCTGGTGACCTTAGAATTCCTGACGGTGGGAAACTGGTGGCCGTTCTGGCCGATGCTTCTTTGGGGCGTCGTACTGGCGATTCACTATTTCATCGTCGGCGCCCTCAATGCAGATGATGAATGGGCAACCGACCGGGTGTTGGATCTTCAAACAAGCAGTTACGACTTTGATCACATAGGCAGTATCGAGAAACGGATCAGCGAAGGCGATCCGAGTATCACTCCCCATACCGAACGCGACCGCTAGGCTGGTCATTCGTGCAGGCTATTGACGCACACCGGTATTTGTATGAAATCTTGCTCGGAGCTCTGCAATACTCTCGTTCGAGCAAACGCCCTCCATGGCGATCGGATGAATCTCTGGTCGAAGGTGTGCCTTTTATGTCCCGACCCGGTATTCTCGAATAACATCAGGATCTGGTAGCAAACCGAGCCCCGGCCCGTCAGGGAGATCAAAAGCGCCCTGGGTCGGCTCGATCCAATCTCCGTAGAGGCTCGCCTCCAGTGATAGATAAAAACGTTCGATCATGCAGTCCTTTGGCTCTAGTGCGCCAAGATGTAGGGTCGCCAGGAACCCAGGCCCAAAATACGGCGAGTGCGGCATCAGGTGTACTCCGGCGGCCGAACAACGAGAAGCCACTTTCCTGAATTCTGTAATACCCCCTACCTTGGTCACGCTGGGTTGAGCGTAACGAACCGCTTTCGCTTCGAACATTTTCTCAAATTCAAATGCAGTGCAGGCATTCTCGCCCGCAGCGATCGGAATATTGCAGGCAGCCTGGAGCGTCGCCAGCGCCGTGAAGTTCTCAGGTGGGAAAATCGGCTCCTCCAGCCAATACAACCCGTACTGGCGTAAGGATGCAGCCCTCTCATGCGCCTCAGCCTCTGTCCAGGGGCAGTTGGTGTCGAGCATGATCGGAAAGTCTTCTCCCACCGCTTGTCGCGCTGCAGCCACTTCGCGGTCCTCAGTCTCGTGTAATTTTATCCAGTCATACCCTTGGGCAATCGCTTGGCTACAACGCGTTGCAACGATCTCGGGGTCCGAGTACCGATAGAGGCTCGCGTATGCTGGCAATCGATTCCTCTTTTTGTGGCCGAGTAATTGCCAAAGCGGCAGTTCATCCGTTCTCGCCGCGATGTCCCACAAGGCAATATCAAGGCCAGACAAGGCGAACATCGTGATACCGTAACGCCCAAATAGATGCAATTTCTGTTGCAGTTGGGTAACAAAGGCGCCAATGTCGTCAAACTCCTGGCCGATGACGATAGGTGCAACCATATCCTCTATCGCTGCCCGGACGGCACGAAGACAGCCATAACTGAATGCTTCGCCATAACCGGTGACACCGGTTTCTGTGGTGACCTTAACCAAAAGAATACTGAGCGATGTCCACGCCTGGCCACCCCACCCAGCGGGCCTGCCCCCATGAGTGAAGGGTATGGCAAGCGGAATAGGTTCGACCTCGACAATCTTCACCCGGATCCCTCACGGGCAATTTTAGCGATGCGGTCGGCAAAATTGACCTGGCTGTTGTCCTGCGGCTGATACCCAATCACACGGCGGGCATTTACAATGCTCCAAAAATTATGGCTGTTCCCGCTCACACCGTAGAAAATCTGGAACGGGACTCCGTTCTCGTCACCAATATCTTCTGTCTCGATGCTCTTAACGAATAATTGGATCTGGTCGCGTCGACTCAAGTAAGCACCCAGCCCCCGGTGCATTCTTTTCACATCACCCGCGGTCACCTTGGTGAGATCTGCGTCATCACGGGGGCCGCCGATCCGCAATTGCACAACCTCGAGCGGGTGACCACCCACCTGACCCGTTGCAAACACAAAACCCAATTGCTCATAAGCCACCTTCGACCAACCGTAGAAATTATCGGTGTACGGAGCCATTTCGGGGGTCACGAACTCCAGTCGGTCCGACCAGATTAAACGTTCGAGATAATCAGCCGCGTGATTGGAACTGGCGACAACAACACGCCGTACGCCGGCCTCCTGGGCAGCGCGGTACACGTTGTAGGCCATACCCACATTCAGATACTCCGCCTGGAATTTGGAATCGCTATGGTCCTGCCAGTTCGCGGCATCCAGGCCAGGAGGGCTCGCAAATGCGCAGTGCAGCACCGCATCCGCGCCTTTGAAATGATCCAGGTACGAACTGCGATCCGGGTCCGTCAGGTCACAGACTCGAACGTCAGCTAACTTCGTTCCATTCCCCATAACCTCGCCCACATCAAGGGCAACCAGGTGGTAACACTCACTGAGTTCCGGCCACATGCGTTGCGCGATGTACCCACACGCACCAGTTACGACGATGGTTTTTTTTGTCATCACCCCCCTCCTGAATAGTTTGTGTTGGTGTAGTCACTATCGGCAGCACATCTCTGGTCGGTCACAATACGTGCAGCATTCATCGCCGGCCTTGGGGTGGTCACGGTTTCTGGATAAATTCAATCGTAATTCCGTCGCTGTCCCGCAGATAGGCCACTTTGCCGCCTTGATTC
>CBFIBN010000170.1:0-3243 GCA_965660775.1 Arenicellales bacterium
AGTCGAAACATCCATATTGCAGGCACCAGAAGACGGCAGACCACACTGGGTCAGTCACTTTATCGTGCCGCGGGCCAACGAACTGCTGGTCCGCCTTGAGACCGATGAAGGAGTCTGTGGGTTTGGTCTCGCTACCTGCTACAGCACTGTGGAACCTGTGGTCAACGCGATCAACTCGGGTATCACAGCCGAGGTCGTGGGATGTGATCCGCTTGCACCGGAACGGCTGTACGAAAAACTCTTTTCGCTCACGGCCAAACGTCTGGCCCATGAGAAGGGCTGGAGCCGGGATGCTTTGCTAAAGATTTCAGCCGCTGTCGACCTTGCCTGCTGGGATATCATCGGTAAAACGGCAGGGCTGCCGCTATACCAGTTGTTTGGCGGTTACCGTGATCGGGTGCCCTGTTACGTGACTTGTGCCTACTACCGAGATGGCAAGGACGAGGTCGAGTTGCGAGATGAGATCCAGGCTTTGAAAGACCAGGGGCATCGGGGCTTCAAGGCCAAGGTGGGTGGGCTATCTGTTGCAGAAGACATCGAGCGGCTGGAAATTGTGCGCGACGTTATAGGAGAGGAGAGGGATCTAATGGTCGACGCCAACCGGGCATGGGATCTTCAGACCGCGACTGAAGCCGCTAACCGGATGGCTCACGTTCGGCCACGCTGGCTGGAAGAACCGGTGCGCTGGCAGGACGACCGACGTGAGTTGAAGCTGCTCTCCCAGCGAACGAGTATTCCCCTGTCGGCCGGTGAGAGCGAACTGACCAGTTATGGTTGCCGGGCACTGCTTGAGGAACAAGCTATCCAGATACTCCAGTTTGACTGCACGATGTTCGGTGGATTCACTCATGGGCGGAAACTGGCAGCCCTTTGCGAGATGAACCACGTTCAGATCGCACCCCACCACGATTGCTTTATCCATGCGCCTTTGGTGGCTTCGAGCCCGTCTGGGTTTATCGTCGAGTCATTCACGGATCCGGAGCGCGACCCACTGCAGGCCGAGTTGTTCGAGAACCCACCCGTCATTAAGGACGGGTGGCTGACACTCAATCCGGATCCTGGGCTTGGCCTGACACTTTCGGAAAAAGCACTGGAAAAGTATGGCACGCTGATCGGCTGCTGACTCATCGTCTGGTTGTCGGTCAGTGACGCAGCCAATATCAGCGTCACTGTGTTATTGATACCGGTGTTGGTGGCGTTCAGTGGCTTTCTTTTGGTGCATCAGACGGTTGCCAATTTTGCGAACCGGATCAGTTTTCTTTCCATGGGCGGGCTGGCATTGGCGTCTGGCCTGTAGAAACATCAACTCGACCAGGCCTTTGCGGCAAAGATGCTGTGCTTTTCCGGTGGACACCCTTTGCTTGGAATTTTGGCTACTACATTGTTGTGAAGACCCGAGTAGCTCCAGTCGTCCAAGGACTCTTAACTCGGCTAAGTCGCGGGGCTGTTCTGGACCCGGAGATGTGAACTATCATCTGAGCCGAGCTGTCACACTATTCCAACAACACTGATGAGAACACAATGCACGAACAACTACTAACCAGTGCACGAGCCTTGCAATCGCAGACCGTAGCAATGAGGCGAGATATTCACCAAGAACCGGAGTTGGGGCTGGATCTGCCACGGACGCGGGCAACCGTTCTGGACGCCCTATCCGGTCTGGATCTAGAGATCAACCAATCTCAGGCGACAACGGGTTTAGTGGCGATCCTGCGTGGCGCTCACCCAGGCCCCAATATCCTGCTGCGTGGTGACATGGATGCGCTGCCGATGTCTGAGGACACTGGGTTGCCGTATGCATCCCAAACACCGGGACGTATGCACGCCTGTGGCCACGATGCACACACCGCTATGCTTGCCAGTGCCGCTCATCTGTTGAGTGAATATGTAGAACAGATCAGCGGCAACGTCTTGTTTATGTTTCAACCCGGAGAAGAAGGATATGGCGGAGCCAAAGTCATGCTGGATGAAGGTGTGCTAGAAGCGGGCGGAAAACCCGACTCGGTTTTTGCTCTGCACGTCGCACCAGAGCTTCCCTCAGGTGTGGTGGGTTGTCGCAGTGGACCAATTCTAGCCGCAGCCGATACGGTTTACGGCCGCATCATCGGCCGGGGAGGCCATGGTTCCATGCCGCATAACGCTGCAGATCCTATACCGGTCGCATGCGAGGTGGTGCAGGCCATACAGACATTGGTCACCCGACGGTTCAGCGTATTTGAGCCGGTAGTTGCAACGGTGGGGCGAATACAGGCCGGTACAACCAATAACGTCATACCCGAAAGTGCAGAACTCGACATCACCCTGCGCTCTTTGTCGGAAGACACCCGAGAACGATTGGCATCCGGTGTTTGCGATCTAATCGAGCAGATCTCCGTTGCTCACGGTCTGCAGGGCGAGGCCAAGTTAGAACGTGGATACCCACCCACCATCAATCATGCTGCGGGCTCAGAACTCGTCGCAGCGGCGGCAAAGGCCCTGCTTGGCGAAAAAGGCTATCGCTTAATGCCGGAGCCGTTCATGGCGGCCGAAGATTTTTCCTACCTGCTACAGCGTTATAACGGCGCATTCGCATTTCTGGGAGTAGCACCACCGGGAACAGAAGGTACGGCAGCGCCGTGCCACTCAAATCACATGCTGATCGATGAGGATGCAATGGCTGTCGGTGTTGCAATGCATGCGGCCATCGCACTGACGAGTTTTGATGGATCGGTTTGACCGACCAGGATGACGTGGAAAATGGCCAGTAAACGTACAATCTCACCAGCTCGACGGCTTGTGCTGGAGTGTAGACGCCACGCTGAACAGAGACTAACGACACTTGGCTTGCCCAGTGGTTGGCCCGCCTGCCTTGACCTGTTGGATACGCATCAAGTGCCTGAAACAGACAATTCTGGCAGATCGCTTTTTTACTCTCGTAAGGGAGTTATTGATACCGCGCGGTTGCTTTACCAGACCTATTGTGTGGAACACTGGCTGAAAGAAAACGATGCTGAGCGTGCAACCGCAAGTATGTTGGATTTACTGGATTTGGCCTTAACCGCAGGGCTGACGGATGCGATAGATAGTGAACACGCAGTCAGTACACAGACCAGAAGGCAACAGATCAAAAGAGGGGATCTACGCTGGTGGCGCCGGGTGGCAACAGCGCTGCGTAAGCGAAACGGCACATTATCGAATCTGGAGATAGCCCGACGTATCGATCCTCGGCGTCACCACACTATCCGTAAATATCTCTAAGAGAGG
>CBFIBN010000171.1:0-3235 GCA_965660775.1 Arenicellales bacterium
GCTCGGTCTGCCATTGGGGGTCATCCCAGATATTGCGTTCTTCCAGAGTCAGCCCAAGTTGCGCAACAGTGCGCTTGACCATGGTGCAGTAGCCGCACCAGTTACGGGTATAGAGGATCAGTTTTTCGTCACTCGCCTTCATCGTAGCTACTGTAGTAGGAGCGTTTTCGACCATGGTCTACCAGGGACCCACAGATGCATCTGCAGTCATGCCCGTAGCCCCCGGCTTCGGGCCAGTAGGTGCAGGCTGGCGATAAACAAACAGGCGATAAAAAAGAGGATCATGCCGTAAGAGACGAGCAGACTTACATCGCTGATCCCCAAAAAACCGAATCGAAAGGCGTTGACCATGTAGAGAATCGGGTTGGCCATCGATACCTGTTGCCAGAAATCCGGGAGCAAATGTATCGAGTAGAACACCCCACCCAGGTAAGTCAGTGGCAACAGCACAAAGGTCGGGATGATAGAGACGTCATCGAACGTCTTGGCAAAGATCGCGTTCATAAGACCACACAGTGAGAACAGGATTGCGGTCAGCATCACGATGCTGAACAGTACTGCGAGGCTGTGGATCTGCAGGTCGGAAAAAAAGAGTGAAACACCGGTCACAATCAGCCCGACCAGCGCACCGCGGGCAACCCCGCCGGTGATGTAGGCCAGCAGAATAATGACGATGGGCGTGGGTGAGACCAGCAGTTCCTCTATCGACTTGCCCCACTTTGCACCGAAAAAAGAGCCCACCACATTCTGGTAGCTGGCGTTGATCACGGACATCAGGATCAGGCCTGGCACCAAGAAATCCATGTAGTCAAAGCCGTCCATTTGACCGATACGTTTGCCGATCAGACTGCCGAATATCACGAAGTACAGCAAGGTCGAGATCGCTGGTGGCACCAGCGTCTGTTGCCAGATGCGCAAAAAGCGGGTGATCTCCTTGGTTACGATAGTGACAAAGGCAATCAGTTGCTGCAGAGGATTCATTTACTGCTTCCCGGTGCCTGGCCGACGAGGTTGATGAACAACTGTTCCAGTCGATTGGCTTTGTTGCGCATGCTGCGTACCTTGATATCAGCTGCTGAGAGCATGGCGTAAACATGGTTGAGGTTGTCATCTCGATCGATAGCGATCTCCAGCGTAGTGGGATCCACCAGGTGCGCGTTGTGCGCCAGCGAGGCCGGCACCACCGTGAGTGGTTGTTCCAGATCAAGCACAAAGGTTTCCACATTCAATTGTCGCAACAGGGTGCGCATGGAAGTGTTTTCAACCAGGGCACCTTGGTTGATGATGCCGATGTTGCGGCACAGACTTTCGGCTTCTTCAAGATAATGGGTGGTGAGGATGATCGTGGTACCAGCGCTGTTTATCTGCCGCAGAAAATCCCACATCGAGCGACGGATCTCGATGTCGACGCCTGCGGTAGGCTCGTCAAGAATTAACAGGCGTGGTTCGTGGACCAGCGCCCGTGCAATCATAAGCCGACGCTTCATGCCACCTGAAAGCAGGCCGGCACGCTCGTTGCGCTTGTCAGTAAGGCCCAGCAGATCAAGGTATTTCTCGGCCTGCGCCAGCGCTCGTTTTCGTTCGATACCGTAATAACCGGCCTGGTTGCGCACGATCTGCAGTGGCGTCTCGAAGATATTGAAATTGAATTCCTGCGGTACCACGCCGAGATAGGATTTGGCCCGGGCAAAATCACGGTCTATATCGACCCCAAAGATTTCCACATTGCCTGAGGTCTTGTTCACCAGCGAGCACAGGATGCCAATGACGGTCGACTTGCCGGCCCCGTTGGGGCCCAGCAATGCATAAAAGTCACCCTGCGCGACGGCAAGATCCACTCCTTTGAGGGCGGTCACACCGTTAGCGTAGGTTTTGGTGAGCTGGTGAGTCCTAAGGGCGTAATTCAAGGGTAGCGCGCGGGTGAGACAACAGAAAGGCGTTGTTACAGGTGGTTGCTGTCGGACCCTTTTTCAAGTGCGCCCTGGTTACTGGCGCAGCACACATTTCTGGTAGAGGTCCTTGAGCACGTGATCTGGGTCGTAGCGATCCTTGAGTAGACGGCAGGTATTGCCACCGTAGAGCTCCCAGAATTCCTTCTGGGGGTAGAAGCTCTCGGAATAAAGCGATTTGATGCCGCCCAGCTCAGTTACTTTTTCTTCGATCATGCGGTTGAAGTGACCCTGTGGATGCATTGGCTCGGTGCGCACCGCATCCCAGAAGCCAAAATTAATATACAGCGTATCGTCACGCATCGGAAAGAGCGGGTAGTGGCCATGCCTGCCATCGTGGCGTGCCGGGCAGATCCAGATGGGGTGTATTCCGATCTCACGCTGAAAAAACGACAAAAACGCTGGCGCGTTTTCCAGTGGGATGTCTACATCCTGTATGACCGCCTCGTGATGTCGGCGGGCCAGTGTTCCAAGGCGGCGGGTCAGGCCAACCCGGCTGTTCCAGCGCATGACTCTCTGGTAGGTGATCGAGTTCAACCGTTTACGCCCGAGCAGTCGGCGGATCAAGCGGTTCTGTGCATAGAGGTTTTTCGAACACCAGAACCAGTCGGTGTCCCAGCGCCACAGGTAATCGCGCACGCTGAGGTAGTCTTCACTACGCGCCCGAATAGAGCGATAGAACATCTGCAGGTAGCTGTAATCACTGGTGTAGGGTGCGTCATCGGTAAACTCACCCAGCACGAGGTAGTGCTCCCCGGGAGCGAAGACCACGCCGTCGACAAAATCGAATGGCTCCTGACAGGCCTTGTTAATGCGGTCGAAAAATTCCTGTGAGTCAGTGCAGCGTACATGGGTCAGCCGCACGTAAGGCTTGACAGGTATGCCCTGGATCTTCAGGCGCAGAATGTACCCCAGCGTCCCGTAGGAGTTCGCAAGGCCAAAAAACAAGTCGCGGTGCTCGTTGTTGGGGGTACAACAGATGACCTCGCCGGTGCCAAGCAATACATCCATTTCCAGCACCGTTTCATGCGGCAGGCCGTAGCGAAACGACGAAGATTCAATACCGATCCCACCGACCGCACCGCCAATGGTGATGGATTTGAGTTGTGGTACCACCGCGGGCATCAGGCCCTGGCGCAGACTGGCATCGACCAGCGCCTCGTAAGTCACCATGCCTTCGGTTTCAATGATGCGGGTATCGGGGTCGATTGCGAGGACGTGGTTGAATTCGCGGACATCCAGCACCTGGTCCTGTGTGCTGCGGTTACGAAAAAGATTGGAGGTCT
>CBFIBN010000172.1:0-3156 GCA_965660775.1 Arenicellales bacterium
GCCTCAGCCAGATTTGCGTCGGTCAGGGTTGCCTCGCTCAAATTTGCCTTAGTCAGGGTTGCTCCCCTTAGATCTGCATCTTTCAGATCTGCCCCAGATAGATTTACCTTAGTCAGATCTGCATCTTTCAGATCTGCCCAAGTCAGGTTTGCCCCAGATAGATCTGCCGCAAACAGAATTGCTCCGTTCAGATCTGCATCATACAAATTTGCATCGGTCAGGTCTGCCCCTTGCAGAAATACCCCACTTAGATCGCAACCAGAGCAACCCCCAGTTGACTTGAGTTTCTGCAAGTCATCTTCATCATACGCGCCCACCTGCCAAGAGATGCCCATTATCAAAAAGAAGCAGAGACCGACAACTGAGAGTGGTGGGTTTAGTTTCATCATTGCTCTCCTGCCCAAGACTGGAGGAAGTGCATTAATGATTTTATGCGGTTTCCTGGTCGGTCGGGCTGTTGATTAGGGTTCTATCGACCAACCGGATCCCAGAATTAGAGAGTTTTGGGGGGTATCTTTGGTTTGATCTACTCTCTCTGATCCTCTTCTTCTTAACGATAGAATGTGCGTGTGACCCGTGAAACATCTTGCCTCTTGGGGTTCTGTAATCGTTCTGGTTCAACCAATCTGCGATTTGGGTGTAGTTCCACCCCTTCTCACGGAAAGCGCATATGTTGTCGTAAAAGAACTGCTGGTATGCAGAACAGAGTGCAACCCGGAGATTGGTAAAACGCACTTCCAAGGTGAAAGTGAAGTAAATATCGGTGTTGAATGGGTGGATTGACTTACCACCGTACAAACTTACTCCACAGTGACCGATTTGGCGAGGTTACGCGGCTTGTCCACATCGGTGCCCTTGATCAGGGCAACATGGTATGACAGCAACTGCAGAGGCACGGTGTAGATAATCGGTGCGATGGCGCTATCGACCGGCGCCACATGCAACACCTGAACATCCTCGCTTTCGGTCAAGCCTGATGCCGGATCGGCAAAGAGGTACAGTCTGCCGCCGCGTGCGCGCACTTCCTCAAGATTCGATTTCAGTTTCTCAATCAGAAGGTCATTGGGCGCCACAGCGACTACCGGCATTTTCTCATCGACCAATGCCAGGGGGCCGTGTTTAAGTTCCCCGGCCGCGTAAGCCTCGGCATGGATGTAGGAGATCTCCTTGAGTTTGAGCGCGCCTTCCATCGCAATAGGGAAATGTGCGCCGCGCCCCAGGAACAGTGCGTTCTGCTTGTCGCCAAAAGCCTGGGCCATATTGGCAATTGCAGTCTCCATGCCAAGCGCCGACTCCAAAGCTGCTGGCAACGTGCGGATCTGATGAACCACGTGGGCCTCGAACCCTGAGTCGAAACCCCGGCGTCGCGATAGCGCCAGTGCCAGCAGTAGCAAGCCAGTCATTGCGCTGACAAAGGTCTTGGTTGAGGCAACGCCTATCTCCGGGCCACAATGGGTCATGAAAGCCAGATCGGACTCGCGCACCAAGGAAGACTCGGGGACGTTGCAGACAACCAGAGAACCCGCTACTCCCTGGCGTTTGGCTTCTTCAAGCGCCGCCAGGGTATCGGCGGTTTCGCCGGATTGAGAAATAGTAACCACCAAAGTGCCCTCACGAGACGCATGTCGGCGGTAGCGGTATTCGCTCGCGACCTCCACCTCACAAGGGACTCCAACATATTCCAGCCAGTGTTGCGCCACGAGCCCCGCGTGGTAGCTGGTGCCACAGGCAATAATACGTACCTGGCGCGTGGCGTCGAAAATCCTGGAGGCCTCGCGACCGAAAGAGTCTTCCAGCACCTGATCGCCCTGTAATCGACCTTCCAGCGTGTCAGCCACGGCACGGGGCTGTTCATGAATTTCCTTTTGCATGAAATGGCGATACTCACCCAGATCAGCACTATCGCCTGACCGGGAACTGGTATGCACTAATCGATCGACCACAACACCTGTGCGGTCTTTAATTAAGCGGTTCGCACCGCTGAGGTCGGCAACGTCACCGTTCTCTAGCACCTGATACTGGCGTGTCACAGGAAGCAGGGCATTAATATCGGACGCGATAAAAGACTCGTCGTCGGTGCAGCCCAACAGCAAAGGGGGGCCCTGTCGGGCCGCAACCAAGCGATTTGGCTCACCCGCTTGGACAACCGCAAGGGCGAAACTACCCTCAAGTTCTTTCATAGTGGCGCGCACAGCATCAGCCAGGTCCAGGCCATTTTGCAGATGCAGATACACCTGGTGTACCACGACCTCAGTATCGGTTTGTGAAGTGAACGCCAGGCCCGCTTCCCGTTGCTTTTGCCGAAGAGTTTCGTGATTCTCGACGATCCCGTTGCAGACCAACGCCAGGGTACCGTTACAGATATGTGGATGGGCGTTGGGTTCGGTGACACCGCCGTGTGTGGCCCAGCGAGTATGGGCAATGCCCGTCATCCCCATAAGCGGAGCCTGGTTCAGCGCCTGCTCAAGTTCGACAACCTTGCCTACCGTACGAGCGCGCTCCAGATCACCGTCCTCGCTGATCATGACGACACCGGCCGAGTCATAACCGCGATACTCCAGACGGCGCAATCCCTCAAGCAAAAAACCGCTGGCGTCACAGTTTCTTACCGCACCGACTATCCCGCACATAGCGTCTTTCCCGGAGTCATTGTTTTTCGATGACGAACCTGTTGCCGTCGGACAGATATAGATGCATTCAGTCTTTTTTCTTCTGCGGGCGCTGCCAATCGTCCCGGGTCTTTTGGTCAGCACGGGTCAGAACCAGCTGGCCAGGCGGTATATCGCGGCTGATAGCAGAGCCAGCACCAATGGTGGCGCCGTCACCCACCGCCACCGGCGCAACCAGTGAAGTGTTCGAGCCGATAAAAGCATCGTCACCAATGTGGGTCTGGTGCTTGTTAGCGCCATCGTAATTGCAGGTAATCACGCCAGCACCAATGTTTACCCGCTGACCGATCTGTGCATCACCCACATAGGCCAGGTGGCTAGCCTTGCTATCTTTCCCCAGGGCTGCGTTTTTGGTTTCGACAAAATTGCCCACGCGGGCGCCAGTCGCCAGCGTTGTCCCAGGTCTCAGGCGAGCGAACGGTCCGATAGTGCAGTTAGCCGCTATCTTCGCCCCCTCAATAACACTGCTCGCTCGCACCTCGACACC
>CBFIBN010000173.1:0-3139 GCA_965660775.1 Arenicellales bacterium
ATCAGGGTCGCACAGTTCCTGGGGCGGCTGAAGAGTTCATGGTCACGCTGAAGGCTTTCGGTTTTAACTGGGACGGATCCGTACACTGGCAGTCGCAACGCGAAAACCACTACCGGGAAGTCATTAACCAATTGCGCCAGCGAGGCCTGGCCTATCCGTGCCAGTGTTCAAGGCGGCAGATCGAAGCTACTGGTCGGCATGGCAAAGATGGCATCATCTACCCAGGCACCTGTCGCACCTGGGACGGTACCGGATCTGGGCAGGTATCGTTGCGTTTACGTTTGCGTACTGACGACCGGGAAATAAAGATCCATGACCGCATCTGTAATTTAGTTCGCCAAAACCTTGAATGCGACAGTGGCGACTTTATTATCCGCCGCGCCGACGGCTTTACCGCCTATCAACTCGCCGTGGTTGTCGATGATTTTCTTGACCAGGTAACCCATGTGGTACGCGGCGCCGATCTTGCCTTATCGACACCACGCCAGGTCTACCTGCAGCAACTGCTGGGCTACCCAACCCCTACCTATGCCCACGTACCCCTGGTGCGAGACCGTGACGGTCGCAAGATCAGCAAGCGTGATGACGCCCGTCCAGTTCAGCCCACAAGACCATTGCCTGCCCTGCATGCCGCCTGGACATGGCTGGGTCAGCAGCCGTTGCATGAGCCATGCCGTAATGTTGATGAATTCTGGGCAATCGCCATCCCAAGTTGGTCAATCCAGGCACTGCGTGATCTCCATCCCCTGCCGATCCAAGCCAACCAGGAACCCCGTGACAAGTCCGCTTGAAATACTGAACTTCTGGTTCGCGGATTCTCTGGACTCAGTGGGCAAGCTGGCCGACCGCCAAGCCGTCTGGTTTGTGCCTGATTCCAAGTTTGATAACGAGATTAGAGCCCGGTTTCAGCGGCTACCCGATCTTGCGATGAGCCAAGACCTAGTGCACTGGGAAAACAATGCCAGGAATACACTAGCCCTTGTGCTGGTTCTGGATCAGTTTCCGCGAAACATGTATCGCAACACAGCGCAGGCGTTTGACTATGACAATGCTGCGTTGGATCTTGCTCGCAAGGTTGTAGATCAAAATGCTTATCTGGACCTGCATCCGATCGAGCAGGTTTTTCTGTTTTTACCCTTTGAGCACTCCGAAGCCATGGATGACCAGATTCGCGCAGTTGATCTCTATAGAATCCTGGCTGGGCGGTGCCTAGCGCCCTACGAACAAGCTGCACAGACCGCGCTGGATTACGCCAACCGGCATTACAACATTATCGAGCGCTTTGGCCGGTTTCCCCACCGCAATGCCATTCTTGGCAGAGTATCTACGCCCGAAGAAAAGGCGTTTCTGGAATCCGGGGGTGATACTTTCGGCGTCGCGTTACCGGTAGACTCATAATGCCAAAGAAAGTTCTGGAATCATGCTAAAGATTTCGATCTGCCGGGTTTCTTGAGGTACAGCCCATCCACCGGCACAACCTTAAAGCTTAAGAAGCCGATCTGGACATTACCCTGGAATCCACCCGCCCTGATGATCAAACGGGTTGTCAAATCTTTTAAAATAAAGCCATGAAACAACAATCGTCAGATCAACTACCAAGCGACATACGTACGGTTCTCAAAATCATCTCGGGCATGGCCACTTCCGATGGTGCCGGAGTCAGCCTGACCCGATATATCGGCTCAGCGCAACTGGAGCACCTGGATCCGTTTTTAATGCTGGATTTTTTCGAGTCGGATAATCCGGATGACTATATTGCCGGCTTTCCTGCTCACCCCCACCGCGGGTTCGAGACCGTGACTTATCTGCTCGCCGGCAAAATGCGCCATGAAGACAGTACCGGGCACGGTGGCGTTATTGAGGCCGGCGGCATACAGTGGATGAGCGCCGGCCGTGGCATCATCCACTCAGAGATGCCCGAACAGGAACATGGTCGCCTTGCCGGCTTTCAGTTGTGGGTCAACTTACCGGGCCGTTTGAAAATGAGCCCTCCCGATTACCGCGAATTTCCCGCCGACAGGATTCCCGAAGAAGTTTGTGACAATGGCGCCAGGATTCGCGTGATTACAGGAACGACCTCGGGCGGTACCCGGGGCCCAGTCGCCAACGTGGTAACCCGGCCACTGTATTTAGATGTCAGTATGCCCCCGGATAGTGAATTTATTGAGTCACTGCTTCCAGATCAATCGGCTTTCGTGTTTGTTATTGACGGCACCATCACTATTGGCGGGCGCGGAACGAAAAATAGCCGTACGGTATCAAGTCGTCAACTTGCGGTGCTCGGACACGGAAAACAAGTGAATGTGCTCGCCGATGATCACGCCTGTCGTTTTCTGTTGGTCGCAGGCGATCCGATTGGTGAGCCGGTCTCACGCCATGGACCCTTCGTCATGAACACCCACGAGGAGATTATCCAGGCTGTGCACGACTTCAACTCTGGGAATTTTTAAAGAAACCCTAAATACAGTCCAGCGTAGTGGGTGGCCTTGTTCGCCCGCAGCATCATCTGCACTACGATGCGTTTTCGGTTGCGAACCGATCAGAAAAGTTTCCCCGGGCGGGTAAGCGCATTCTATAGAATGCGCAGCCATGAGCCACAAAGCGGATCAATTCAAGGGCGTCGCGCTATGCCTTGGCGGCATTATCCTGATCAGCCCCGACAGCCTGTTGCTGCGGTTAATTAATGCCGATGTATGGACACTGGTTTTCTACCGCGGAGGCCTTTCCGCACTTGGGCTGATCCTCATTACATCGGTGCTGGATCGCCCTCAGGGCTGGAGGCGACTTTTCAGTATCGGCCGGCACGGCATAACGGTCGCTGTTATTTTTGCAGGCGGCTCTTTGTGTTTTGTTTTCGCGATCATGAATACGGCTGTGGCCAACGCACTGGTGATCATGAGTGTTTCGCCCCTCATAGCGGCTCTGCTGAGTCACTTTATTTTTCACGAGCCCATTACGCTTCGCACCTGGCTGGCCGCGGTGACTATTGTCATTGGCCTGGCCCTGGTTTTCTCAGGCAGCATGGAAGGTGGCGGTACCGCGGGCGATCTCGCTGCGTTAGCTGTCAGCTTTTCGCTGGCATTCAATTTCGTCATGATTCGCAAACACCGTGCCATCAGCATGATTCCGGCAATGGCCT
>CBFIBN010000174.1:0-3112 GCA_965660775.1 Arenicellales bacterium
GTCGTGACTATGGCCTCGTTGAAGGTCTGTGTGTTGTCAGTCATTGAGATATCCGAAGATTAGTGTTGACAGTTCATTTAGTAGGATAAGGCGACCATAATATCGTTTACATGGCAGCGTGGACAGGCCAACTTGGGTATCTGCTTCTTCAGTTCTACACAAGCTCTCTACGCTACATAGAACCGCCCTCCATGTCTGTTTCTTCATTGTAATCAGATTGTGAACACAGAAGAACAGAACAGGTCCAGGTATAGAAAACTGGCAAAAACCAGTTGGAAAATGGTGGGCGCGCCAAGGTTCGAACTTGCGACCCCTGCCGTGTGAAGGCAGAGCGCTCTGAAATAAAACCCCAAAAACCCTTTAATAATCAGGCATCAACTCTACGCAAAGTTCCCTGATTAGCCAGAAACCAGCGTATTTTCAGCACACTCGTTTCCGCTGTTGCTGGCTGTAACACCGGCGGCTTGGGGGCTTGAGACGTCAGCGCCGATAGCCGCGTTCGAGGTAGGTCGCCCCGGCGAAGGTGCTGCGCTCGAGCACCATGCCCGCGGCGACTGATTCAACAGTCTCTACCGAGGCATCGGGCAACACCTCCCCGAGCAGTTCGTGCAATACCCGTCCGTCGAGTTGGTGTTTTACCTCGATGCCAAGCAGATACAGAACGGTCGGCAGCACATCGACGATCCCGCACGGAGTATCGACTACCCGACGGGTTTCGATGCCCGCATTGCTTGCACCCTGCAGGGCAAACCAGTTGCCAAGCTCGATCGGGTGCAGGCCGCCGTGCAGCCCACCATCGGTCGCGAGCCCCGAGGTATCGTGGGCGCAGCGTCCCGGCAGACCCGCGGCGTTGGTGCCGTCATGCGCCGTGGTGACAAAAGCAATGTCCGGCGCCCGTCGATGTGCGATACCCACATCCGCAAGCGACAGGGTATCGGGGAGCACATCGGTGAAAACCAGCTCACACCAGGGTTGCGCACCTAACCACTCGGCAATTTCGGCAACCCGTTCCCCCTCGCGGTCCCGCACGTAGATGCCCCCGGCCCGCTGGCAGAAAAGCGCGGCGTCAACCTCGTCGGTCAGGGCTGGCCCTACGGAGAATCCGGCCTCGGCCAGCTTGCCCGCGACGTCTATCGGCTCGCCCTCCATAGCCAGATGCCCATGATCGGATAGTGTTAAGAGGGTAGGCCGCTCGTCGCTCGGCAACTGATTTCGCCAGTCGACGAGCCGACCAAACTGGGCATCCGCATGGCCAAGTGCCGCGAGGTTATCCTCGGTGCCGAGCCCGCTGTAGTGGTAGCTGATGTCCGGCTCAAACGACCACAAGATGGTGACCTCCGGCGCGAGACGCGGTGCGATCTCCTCGAGAAAGGTATTGAGCAGATAGGTTGTTCGTTCCAGCGCCGGCACCTTGGCCTCGGGAATTGGCCCGAGCTTATCCACCACCGCCTGAACTTCAGCCACTGGCGTGGAGGCATCCGGGCGATACAGCGAGAGGCGAAAGTCACCGAGCGCCTCCGCTCGGTGATGCAAGATACGAGTACCCCCCGCGGTTCCCGAGCCTGCAACTGCAAGCGACATTCCCCGCTCGGCCAGGATCTCCCCGAGCGACGGCACATCGAGCAACCGGCCCTCGAGCGCATCGCTCGCGGCCCGAAGCTGGTCCTCGTCACCGGAGTTGATGAGCGAGCCACCAGCGGCAGCCGGATCCATAAACCGGTTGCCGACGATTCCGTGGCGGGCCGGCCAGCACCCGGTGACCAGTGTGGCCTGATTGACGCGAGTCTCGGTCGGAAACGCCACCCGGGACCCGGTGCACAATGTTCCCGCTTGCGCGAAGCGGTGCAGGTTCGGCATGACGGAGGGTGTCACCATATCGGGGCGCAGCCCGTCGAAGACGAAGATAACGACTTTGGTGGTCATGAGCGATTCCTCCTGACGGCGAACCCGGAGACTACCAGCCCCAAGCCAAGAGCCCCAGCCTCGAGCGAGCATAGGCAGCACTAACGCCTTTTTCTGACACCGTTAGCTATAAACACTTGGCCGCTATCAATAGTGGAGCGGCGGCTGATTCGGGGGCTCAGCGTCCTGACGGTGCTGGTCGTCATCTGGGCCATGGCATTAGATGTTTTGGTATGATAAGTGAGCCGCAAAAAACCTGGGCGCAAGTTTTTGGAAACTAACTCTTAAAGAGGAGCGAGATATGTCAACTTATACAGCGAAATGTATGTGCGGGGCAGTGGAAGTCGAAGTCGAAGGCGACCCCGTGGGGATGGGAATTTGTCATTGCAAGGATTGCCGAGCATGGTCGGCGAGCCCAGTGAATGGATTTGCAATCTGGCCGCCCGAAAAGATGACTATCGCGAAGGGCGAAGACCAGATCGAAAGCTATACCAGCTCAGAGGATAGTCATCGAGCCTGGTGCAAGAAGTGCGGTGCGCACGTCTATCACATTGCTGGCCCACTGGGCGTGGTCGATGTTTACCCCGCGCTGATCGAAGATCTGGAGTTTACGCCGGGGCTTCATGTCAACTACGAAAGCACCGTTATGCCGATGAAAGATGGTCTGCCCAAGTTCAAAGATTTTCCAGCTGAGCTCGGCGGCTCGGGAGAGACGATGCCTGAATAGATCAGGCGCGCCAAGGTTCCAACTTGTGGCCCCTGCCGGGTGAAGGCAGTGGGCCTCTTGTCGATAGCTCTAAAACTTTTTTATAACAGGCTCGGACTCCACGCAACTGGATCCAAAAGGACTCAAGAGGCCAGGAGTGGGCCCAGTTTCAGCTCACCCCGGAACCGGCATTCGTCTGATGGCCAGCCCCTCGATAATCTCGGTGTTGGGTGTGAGGTTAAAGACCGAGGGCGAGATCTTGATCTTGATGGATCGGCTGCCTCCGCCCAGGATGATGTAATCACACTGCATCACTTTGCTGTCGACCCAAAGCGGCAGTGATTCCGGCAGGCCAAGCGCCGTAACGCCGCCGATCTCCATGCCGGTGAGTGTCTTGGTCTCCTCAGCCGAGGCAAAGGAGCACTTTTTGACACCCATCTTTTTGCGCACGCATTTGTTGACATCAAGGCGGGTAGTGGCCAGCAGCACACAGGCGGCGTACTG
>CBFIBN010000175.1:0-3081 GCA_965660775.1 Arenicellales bacterium
TCGGGGGGTGCGAGGATCCAAGAAGGTATTGATTCGTTAGCCGGTTACGCAGAGGTTTTCCAGCGCAACGTTTTGGCCTCGGGCGTCATTCCGCAGATCTCCATGATCATGGGTCCTTGCGCCGGTGGAGCGGTGTACTCCCCTGCGATAACGGATTTTGTCTTCATGGTTCGCAACACCTCCTACATGTTTGTCACGGGTCCAGAAGTGGTTAAGACTGTCACCCATGAAACCGTCACCCACGAGGAACTTGGCGGTGCAAGTACCCATTCCAGCCGCTCCGGTGTGGCTGATGGCGCGTTTGATAACGACATCGACGCTTTGTTGAATCTGCGGCGTTTTTTCGATTTTCTACCGCTTAGCAATATGGCCGACCCGCCTGAGCGCGAGGCGGTGGACCCTGCTGATCGGGTGGAACTCTCGCTGGATAGCTTGATTCCGGATAACCCGAACAAGCCGTACGATATGCATGAATTAATTACCAAGGTTTTGGATGACGGTGATTTTTTCGAACTTAAGCCCGATTACGCCGGCAACATTATTACCGGGTTTGGGCGCATGGAAGGCTTAACGGTTGGTGTAGTTGCCAATCAGCCGATGGTGCTCGCAGGGTGTCTGGATATTCAGTCGTCCGTTAAAGCGGCCCGCTTTGTGCGTTTTTGCGACGCTTTTTCGATACCGATTTTAACTTTTGTCGACGTTCCCGGTTTTTTACCCGGTACTGCACAGGAGTACGGAGGGATTATTCGGCACGGCGCCAAATTACTTTACGCTTACGCCGAGTGCACTGTGCCCAAGGTTACCGTGATTACGCGTAAGGCCTACGGTGGCGCATACGACGTTATGGCATCGAAACACTTGCGTGGGGACGTCAACCTGGCCTGGCCGAGTGCCGAAATCGCAGTCATGGGCCCCAAGGGAGCTGTTGAGATCATCTTCCGCGAGGATATCGGAGACGAGGAAAAGATTACTCAGCGTACCGAAGAATACCGCCAGAAATTCGCCAATCCCTTCGTCGCGGGGCATCGGGGATTTATTGACGACGTGATCCTCCCCCGTGATACCCGCCGGCGCCTGTGCCGCTCGTTATCCATGCTGCGAAACAAGCAGCTGGATAACCCCTGGCGAAAACACGGGAACATTCCACTGTAGGCAGGGTTAATCAGTATGCCTAATGAAGGACGAATTATTGCCGTTTGCATTTCCCCGACTGAAGGGGGCCCGATCAAAGGGGTAACCGAGGCTGTTGCAATGGCCGGCGAAGGTTTGAGGGGGGATCGCTACTGTGCAACTGGCGCATCGTCAAAGACGCAACTGACCTTGATCGAGAGCGAGGTTATCGACGCTCTGAACGGCGAACTCGCCAAACCACTACCCGTGACTGCATTTCGCCGTAACCTGGTGACCGAAGGCGTCTCTTTGAATTCGTTGGTCGGCGTGACATTCGCTGTGGGTGAAGTGCAGGTGCAAGGTATTGAGTTGTGCGAGCCGTGCGCTTATTTGCAGGACCTGCTGGGCGTGCCCGATCTGGTTAAGCGCCTGACCCATAAGGGTGGGCTTCGCTGTGAGATCTTAGAGGACGGTTTGATCGCTTGCGATAGCCTTGTTCGGTGCCAATTGTAGCGCTGGTCACCTGACAGCCTGCCTGGTCTCGCACTGAGCTCTTAGTCCCTAAGGTTCTGAGCCATCTCCCGCAAGACAAATTTCTGAATTTTCCCGGTCGAGGTTTTTGGTAGGTCGCAAAATACGATTGTGCGCGGCGCCTTGTAATGGGCAAGGTTGTCTCGACAGAACTCGATAATTTCGCGCTCCTTAACCTGCGCGCCTTCGCGCAACGTGACAAAAGCGCAGGGGCTTTCACCCCAGGTTTCGTCGGGCCGTGCGACGACGGCAGCTTCCAGGACCTTGGGGTGTCGGTAGAGCGCTTCTTCGACCTCCAGGCTAGAGATATTTTCCCCACCTGAAATGATGATGTCCTTGGAGCGGTCTTTCACTTCGATATAGCCATCCGCGTGGCGAACGGCTATATCGCCGGTATGAAACCAGCCGCCGGCGAACGCATCGGCGGTCGCTTTCGGATTTTTCAAGTAGCCTTTCATTACGGTGTTTCCGCGGACCATCACTTCACCGAAGGTTTCACCGTCCCAGGGCACATCCTTTATCGTCTTTGAGTGCTTGACGCTCGCGTTTTCCAAAGTGCTGTAATGGACACCCTGGCGCGCCATACGACTCGATCGTTGTTTCAGTTCGAGTGCAGGCCAGTCTTCTTGAGGGATGCACACCGTTGCCGGGCCGTAGGTCTCGGTCAGGCCGTACAGGTGAGTGACACGAAAGCCGTCAGCCTCCATAGCCTCAATCACCGCTGAGGGCGGAGCGGCACCCCCGGTCGCTATCTCGACGGCCTGTGGAAGAGGCACTTTGCTTTTTGCGGGCGCATTGGCCAGCATATTGAGGACGATCGGGGCGCCGCACATATGAGTCACCCCGTGATCAGAAATCGCACGAAATACCAGGCTTGGTTCGACAGCCCGCAGACAAACATGGGTTGCGAGCGCTGCCGTAACCGCCCATGTGAAAGTCCAGCCATCGCAGTGAAACATTGGCAGGGTCCATAGATAGACAGAGTGTCGATCAAGGCCCACAGTGGACATGTTGCCCAGTGCATTAAGGTACGCGCCGCGATGATGATAAACACAGCCTTTGGGGTTTCCAGTCGTTCCAGATGTATAGAGTAGCGACAGGGATTGCCATTCGTCTTGCGGCTGGTTGCACGAAAATTCAGGGCTCGCGTTACCGATAAATGCCTCGTAGTTAGTTTCGCCGATAAGCTCGCCACTATCGTTTTCGCTATCATCGATATCAATTACCATCAGTGGCCGGGATACGAGAGATAACGCCTCCTTAACGGTTGCGGAAAAAGCGCGATCAGTCAGTATCGCCCGAGCCTCTCCGTGATCGAGAACGAACGCGATTGTTTTTGCATCCAATCGAATATTAAGAGAGTTGAGAACCGCCCCAAGCATCGGCACTCCGTTATGCGCCTCGAGCATTTCGGGTGTGTTGGCGCCCATGATGGCAACA
>CBFIBN010000176.1:0-3063 GCA_965660775.1 Arenicellales bacterium
CCAATACTGCAGAACATCCGCTACATACCCCGGGATCGCTACCGCGGCTACCAGGGGCTTATTGAACGGACAAAGGACGCCCGTTATCTGGTATCTCGCGAGGCGGCTTACCGGCTGCAACAACGCGTCGATGAGTTCGCCGCGTTCAAGCCCGACGCCCGCGTGATTCTGGTGCTGCGCCGACATGACCAGTGGATCGCCTCCCACTACCGACGATATCTGAAGAACGGGGGCAGTCTGGACTTTGAGCATTATCTTGATCTCGACAGCAACCAACCCCGCATCTGGGGGGCGCAACAGGTTCGCTTTATGGCCATGATCGAGGCCATAGAGCAACGTTTTCGCTCAAGACCGCTGGTACTGTTCCACGAAGATCTAGAAACCGACCCATTTGCACTGATCGATCAGATTTGCGCGTTTACCGGGGCGCACTACCAGCGTGAACAGGTCCGCCTTTCGATCGTTCACCGCGCCTGGAGTGACAAACAACTTAAACTGGCAAAACTTGCCGGAAAGCGGCTTTTTGACCCCATCCCACGCGCTGCGACTCACCCGAGTCTTCACCGCGTACGCCGGCGACTGCACTTATGGGCCTGCTACGGAATCCTTGGAGTCGCCCAGATGGTGCCCGCAAAATGGGTTAACCCTGACCCTTTAATTAACCCAGACAGCCTATCGCGGGTACGCGAGGTTTTTGCGAACGACTGGCTATCCTGTCACGACTACGCCCAGGCGTACAATCCACCTGTCCCTGGCATCAACCCGGAAGCAGGCCAGACTCCTTGATCCCGTCAAAAACGAACTGCACGGCAAGGGCGGTCAGCAACACGCCGAAAATCCGGCTAACCACGTTCATTCCAGTAACACCGAGCACACGGTGTACCTGACCTGATACCAGCAACAGCAACAGGGCCAGCAACAACACGATACCCAAACTCGCCATCACCGCCAACTGCTGGTAAAAATCTCCACCCGTATTGGCCATTAGTAAAATAGTGGCACCGATCGCTCCGGGGCCTGCAATTAACGGCGTTGCCAGTGGAAACACGGCGATATCCTTGCGCGCACGGGCTTCACGATCTTCATCGGGGGTGGTTGATGCCACTCCCGAATGACGGGCAAAAACCATATCGAGCCCAACCAGAAACAACAAGATACCGCCAGCGGTACGTAGTGCCGGCATGGATATCCCAAGCCGGTCCAGGAGGATCTGACCAAAAAGGGCAAATGCATACAATAAGCATGCTGCCAGAAATACAGCTCGCATTGCGGTGCGCCGCCGTTGCTCCGACGTCATCTCCCGCGACAACGCCGCGTAAACCACAGCCACGTCCACAGGCCCAATAGTGGCAAAAAACGTGGTAAAGGCGATGATCAGCACCTCAACCATCAGTGCGCCTTCCATAGACGAAATACCATCGTTCAACCAAAGCGCGCAATACCCTCTTTCTGAAGGTCTGCCATGGTGCGTACAATCCCTTCACGTAAGATTCGGGTCAGGTCATCAATCTGCTCATGGGTAATGCATAGCGGTGGCGACATGACACACATATTAATCAACGGCCGCACCAGCAAGCCAAGCGCCTGGCAATGGGCATCGATACGACTACCTACTTCGTAGTCAAGCGCCAGCGGCTGCCGACTTTCCTGACTGGCCACACACTCCAGGCATCCCATCAGGCCTTGTCCCCGAATATCGCCCACGATTGGCAGATCGGATAAGGTCTGCAACTGCTCTTGCAAATAAGGCCCCAACTCCCGGGCATTCTCCAGTAGCCCTTCAGATTCAAATACATCCATATTGGCCAGCGCTGCCGCACAAGAGACCGGATGCCCGGAATAGGTAAACCCATTAGAGAATACAGCTCCACGTTCACTGTCACCTCCCACTGCCTGGATCAGTCGGTCCGATATGATCACAGCTGACAACGGGATGTATCCGGAAGTTAAGCCTTTGGCCGAGACAATAATATCAGGGGTAATATCAAAAACCGGTTCTGAGGCATACCAGTGACCCAGTCGGCCAAATCCGGTGACCACCTCGTCAGAGATATAAATCACATCATGGCGCCGGCAGACTCCAAGGCAGGCGGCATGGTAGCCCTTAGGGGGTACGATCACTCCACCCGAGGCCAGGATCGGTTCCGCGATAAAGACGCCCACTTTTTCTGCGCCCACCTCCAGAATCTTAGCTTCCAGTTCATCAACCAGATGACGGCAGAAAGCCTCGGCATCCATCCCCTCGGGTCGTCGGTAGGGATTAGGCGACGAGATAAAATGCACAGTATCAAGCTGGGCATCCAGCCAGTTTTTATCGCGAGACTTACCCGATACCGCGGCGGAAAGATAGGTGCTGCCATGGTAGGCATCGTAACGGGAAATAATGTGCTTTTTCTCCGGCCGACCGAGCACATTGTTGTAGAACATAACAAAACGCAACGCCGAATCCACTGCAGTGGAGCCACCCGTAGCAAAGAAAACATGATTGAGATCGCCCGGTGCTACCGCCGCCAGGCGCTCAGCCAAACGTGCCGATGGCTCGGTCGGATGACTCCACGGGCTGGTATAAGACAACTGCCCCGCCTGATCTGCCATGGCTTTGACAATTTCGTGTCGGCCATGCCCAGCATTGACACACCACATTCCACCAGGGCCATCGAGCAAGCGATTCCCTTGTGCGTCGGTAACATAACTTCCCTCACCGCCTTTGAGAACGGTACGGCTCGGATTCGGGTTATCAAATGATTCCCAAGGATGCACCACATGGGCGTCCATTTCCCGAAGCGCGGCAAGATCCACAGTCCCTGACTGAGAAGGTTTCATCAAAGCTCTCCTTGTCG
Source organism: Arenicellales bacterium (assembly GCA_965660775.1). GTDB lineage: Bacteria > Pseudomonadota > Gammaproteobacteria > Arenicellales > UBA868 > UBA868. Next base: position 2,841 of record CBFIBN010000176.1, read on the forward strand.
TTTGTTCAGTATGCGTTACCGGGCTGTCTTCAATCGCGAGCAGCGCCGGAGCGCATCGCCTGATTGACTGCCGCCAGGGCTCCCGGCGCAGGTGGATGCACCAGTGACATCACCGGGATTTCTTTTTTAAGACGCTGGTGAAATCGCAGTACACCGGCTTCAATATCAGAAAGATTGTCGAGCGGAAAAACACTGGTGCGCGCGGCTTCCTGCAACCACTGCA
>CBFIBN010000177.1:0-3051 GCA_965660775.1 Arenicellales bacterium
TGGCCTGGATTCACACCATCCCTTATGAAGAAGCCAATGAACGCCTTAAGAAACTATATGATCGAGTAAAAGGTCCGGACAATAATGTCGATAACATAATGATGATGCACAGCCTGCGCCCGCATACCATGGAAGGACATATGGCGATCTATAAGCATGTGCTGCATCATTCCGCCAACAAGGTACCGAAGTGGTTTCTGGAAACCATCGGCATCTGGGTCAGCCTCCTTAATGATTGCCACTACTGCGTGGATCACCATTATCAGGGATTGGTGCATCTGTTGGGCGACGATGATCGGGCCCGGGCCATTCGTGCCGCCCTTGATAGTGAAGATACCGATAATGGCCCATTTGAGAACAAAGAAAAGGCAGCCTTGCGCTACGCCAAAGTGTTAACTCGGACGCCAGTGGCGGCCAGCGAAGCCATGGTCGCCGAATTGCGGGATCTGGGCTACGAAGATGGTGAAATCCTCGAGATCAATCAGGTAAGCGCCTATTTCAACTACGCCAATCGAACCGTTATGGGGCTGGGTTGCTCCACAAGGGGCGATATCCTGGGGTTGTCGCCAAATCAATCGGACGATCCAGACAACTGGTCCCATTCCTAAACTTGGGCAATTAGAAAAAGGCGCTGACTAATGTCGCAACAAATACCTGTAGAGCGAATTGCCGATTTGGAGTTCATGAGGCCGCCCGAGATCGCGGAGCCTGATTGCCGTCGCTCCTCGGAACTGCGTCGGTTGAACCTCAATGAATCGCTACAGCCACCGTCCCCGAACGCTATTCAGGCCATGACCGAGGCATTGGTCAGTGCGGAAAGCTACCCCGACCACAGTTGCGCCGCCTTGGCGGCATTGTTGGCTTCTCGCACGGGGATTTCCACCGACCGCATTAGCTTTGGTAATGGCAGTGGTGAACTGTTGAGTCAAGTCGCTACGCTGGCCATGGAGGCTGGCGACGAAGCGGTGTTCCCGGCGCCAACCTTTCCAGTTTGCATGAAAGGGGTTCATATCGCCGGGGGTAAGGCCATCGAAGTGCCGGTAGACTCTGATGGCGTGAACAACGTTGATGCCATGCTGGAGGCGGTGACACCGAAGACGCGATTGTTCTACCTTTGTACACCCAACAATCCTACCGGCGGCGCTATCGGCGCGCCGGGTTTGATCAAGGCTATCGAAAAGGTGCCCGACGATTGCCTGTTGTTGATCGACGAGGCCTACCACGAGTTCGCTAAAGCCGAGGGCTCGCCGGAGGTATTATCGCTGTTGAAAGCTCGTAACGGGCCCTGGGCGGTAACACGATCTTTTTCAAAAGCCTATTGCTTGGCCGGCATGCGCGTCGGCTATGTCATTACCTCAAGCCGCAAATTGTGCCAAGCGTTTTGGAAGCTTCGCGGTAATTTTAATGTGAATCGAGTCGCCCTGGCTGGGGCCGTTGCAGCCATGAAGGACGAAGCTTATCTGCAATCGACACTTAAGACCCTCATTCACGAGCGCGGCCGCCTGGCCGAAGGCCTGCAAAATCTAGGCTTTGAGATCTTTCCGAGCCAGGCGAATTTCCTCACCGTGAAAACACCTCGTCAAGCGAGTCAACTGGCATCACATCTGGAAAAGCATGGTTTACTGGTTCAATCGATGCCCTGGCCGGGTAGTTTCGGAAGTTTACGTATGACAATTGGCGATGCCCATGACGTTGATCAGTTATTGCGCCGTCTTGGCGAATTTCTGAATCGGTGATGTATCGTGCAGGAACCGGCGAAACAACTCCAATCTTTGCTCGGGCCCCAAGGCTGCCTCGATGACCCCAATGATATTACCGCCTATACATCAAGCCTACTGGCTTTAAAGACGGTCGCCCCAGTTTGTGTCGTGCGCCCCGCAACAACGGCTCAGGTCGCCACGGTCGTGCAATATGCTCGCCAAAGCCAACTTGCCATCATCCCGCAGGGCGGTCACACAGGGCTGAGCGGTGGCGCCGTCGCCCTTAATAACAAAGACAGCGACAGCGACAACGGTAGCGTCATTTTGTCTTTGGATCGGATGACAGCCATTCGCGAGATAGACACCCATGATAATGTCATGATTGTTGAGGCCGGCGCGGTATTGGCGAATATCCAAACAGCTGCGCGCGAGGCCGGTCGACTGTTCCCGCTGTCTCATGGCGGTGAGGCTTCCAGCCAGATCGGTGGCAACCTTTCGACCAATTCCGGTGGTAATAACGCCCTGCGTTATGGTACGGCACGTGATCAGGTGCTGGGCATAGAGGTGGTGCTGCCTAGCGGTGAGATTTGGAATGGACTGCGCCGGTTACGCAAAAATACGGCGGGTTATGATCTCAAGCATCTGTTTATGGGGGCGGAGGGCACACTTGGGATTATTACCGCAGCGGCATTAAAACTTCGCCCAGTGCCATCGTGTCGGGAAACGGCTTTTGTCGCGCTGGCGGACCCACAAGCCGGATTGGAATTCCTACGGCTGCTGCAAAGCCATGTTGGAGAAGCAGTCACAGCCTTTGAGCTGTTATCTGACAACGCGATCTCGGCGGCATTAACGCTTTCAAGTGTGAGGTTCACCCTGCCCACCCGTTACCCATGGTGCGCCTTGATCGAGGTCGATACTCCGAGTTCGCATTTCGATATCTCAGGGGCGATCCAAGAAGCGTTGTCTGGGGCTCTGGAGGACGGAATGCTGTTGGATGCCGTGATCGCACAATCCGAGGCGCAGCGCGATGAGCTTTGGCATCTTCGTGAGAGTATTGCTTTTGCCATGATTGAGGATAAATCGGCTTTATTAAGCGACACCGCAGTGCCGGTAGCAAAGGTGGCGGCATTTATCTCCCGCGCAGAAGCCGTAATTCTAGAAATTGTACCCGGGGCGCGTTGCGTACCGTTTGGCCATCTGGGCGATGGCAACATTCATTTCAATGTGCAAAGACCTGAAGATATGTCCGCCGATACCTTCAAAAACCATTGGTCGGATTTGATCGATGCCATCGTAAAAGTTTCCCTTAGCCTGGGCGGTACCATCAGCGCCGAGCATGGTATCGGCCGAA
>CBFIBN010000178.1:0-3051 GCA_965660775.1 Arenicellales bacterium
GATGAGCCCGCCATTTAGGCCAAAAGGGCACCAAGATGCACTTTGGCGCGGGCTCCAGTCGGGCAATCTTCAGACCACAGCCACCGATCACTGTTGTTTCTGCGCTGACCAGAAGGCGATGGGTAAGGATGACTTCACCAAGATTCCCAACGGTACCGGTGGTGTGGAAAACCGAATGGAGGTGTTGTGGCATGCCGGGGTCAATACCGGCAAGCTAACCATGAATGAATTCGTTCGGGTGACTTCGACCAACGCCGCTCAGATTTTCAACATGTATCCGCGTAAGGGCTCGATCAGCGTCGGCGCCGACGCCGATCTTGTAATCTGGGATCCGGAGGCGAGTAAGACTATCTCTGCCAAGACCCACCACCAGAACGTGGATTACAACATTTTTGAAGGTATGACAGTCCGAGGTACGGCATCTCACACCATCAGCCAGGGCAAGGTTGTGTTTAAGGATGGCGAGTTATCTGTTGAGCGCGGCGCAGGCCGGTATATTGAAAGACCGCCTTTTGCGCCGTATTTTGATGCGATCGCAAAGGTTCGGGATCACACCCAGCCTGTTTCTGTTAAGCGTTAGGTAGTTTCGCTTACCTAGAGATCGGCACTGGCCTGTCGCAGGAGTCTGTCACAGGCCAGTTCTGGCGGATCCGGGCATTCAAGGAGGAGTACGTGGACATTATTGCAACCGCGACCGATGGCCCCCCCGGGGTCGTATCGGGTCGATTGTCTGAGGAGGATTGTCGACGCAATTTTTGTGAAATGCATTCACCCCTGGAACCTAACGGCGCACGGGTTGAGGCCGAGCGGTGTTATTTCTGTTTCGATGCTCCTTGCATCGAAGCTTGCCCGACGGAAATAGATATTCCCGGTTTTATCCGCATGATAGGTAATCACAATCCTGTGGGTGCAGCGGGCCTTATATTGCAAGAAAATATTATGGGCGGCACTTGTGCCAGAGCCTGCCCGGTAGAGACGTTGTGCGAACACGCCTGCGTACGTAACCAGCCGGATGATCGGCCCGTGAGCATAGGTTTGCTTCAGCGCTACGCCGTCGATCAGGCTTTGGATCAACAGACTTCGTTTTTCTCCCGGGGTGCACCGTCGGGAAAGTCTGTTGCTGTGGTCGGTGCCGGCCCGGCGGGTTTGGCTTGCGCCCACAGGCTCGCGGTGCTGGGGCATTCTGTCCTTATCTATGAGCATCGCCCTAAATCTGGAGGTTTAAATGAGTATGGGCTTGCGGCCTACAAGATGCTGGATAACTTCGCCCAGAAAGAGGCGAAATTTATTACATCGATTGGCGGAATCGAGATAGAACACGGAAAACTATTTGGCCGTGATTTTGACCTTCGCGATGTCCAACGCCGTCATGACGCTGTCTTTCTTTCAATAGGGCTGGGTCTGACCCGAACGCTGGGGATACCCGGAGAAGACGCGCCCGGGGTCGAGGATGCAGTGGACTTTATCAGCACGCTTCGTCAGGCAGATCAGTTGTCGTCACTCGCGCTCGGCAAGCGCATTGTAGTGATTGGGGGCGGAATGACTGCAATCGATATTGCCGTTCAAACCCGGTTGTTGGGCGCTGAGGAGGTGACGATGGTATATCGGCGTGGCCCACAACAAATGAAGGCCAGTATTGAGGAGCAGGAGTCTGCCAAGATTCGCGGGGTGATTATTCGCTTTTGGGGTCAACCAGCTTGTATTCAGCACCAGGACGGCAAGGTTACCGGCGTTGAGTTCAGTCGAACCGGCACGACCTTGGATGCCGATGGGGTCGACAATTTTACGATCGAGGCAGATACGGTATTTAGGGCGATCGGCCAGACGCCCCGGTTACCTGACGATGATGCGGGGAGTTTCACTCTCAAAGATGGCCGGTTTGTTGTCGATAAAGAGCGACGGACTTCTCAGGCCGGCGTCTGGGCCGGCGGGGATTGCATAGCGGATGGTGAAGATTTAACAGTCAGTGCGGTACAGGACGGTAAATTGGCCGCAATCTCTATTGATCAATACCTATCCAAAAGCGAGACAGGTGAGTCCTGATGGCCTGTTTAATGGACGTAAGGAGGGAACAATGCCTGATCTAAAGACCACTTTTGCCGGTATCGAGTCGCCGAACCCGTTCTGGCTGGCATCCGCGCCGCCGACCGACAAAGCCTATAACGTGAATCGCGCTTTCGAGGCGGGGTGGGGCGGCGTCGTTTGGAAAACCTTAGGCGCAGATGGCCCACCGATCGTTAATGTCAACGGGCCACGCTACGCCGCATTACATGGAAAAGATCGCAGTGTCATTGGTTTTAACAATATCGAGTTAATTACTGATCGCCCATTGCAGATCAATCTTGAGGAAATTTCACAGGTCAAAAAAGACTGGCCGGATCGCGGCCTGGTTGTTTCCCTCATGGTGCCCTGCACCGAGGAAGCCTGGAAGGCGGTTCTAACCCGGGTTGAAGATACTGGTGCCGATGGCGTTGAACTTAACTTTGGCTGCCCTCATGGCATGTCTGAAAGGGGTATGGGTGCTGCGGTAGGACAAGTCCCCGAGTATGTTGAGATGGTGACGGCATGGTGCAAGGATCTTTCTGAACTTCCCGTGATTGTAAAACTGACGCCCAACGTCACCAGTATTCGTCAGCCCGCCTGTGCTGCGCAACGCGGTGGAGCAGATGCGGTGTCTCTGATCAATACCATCAGTTCTGTGATGTCGGTTGATCTGGATACCTTCAGCGTCGTGCCAACTATAGACCGCAATGGAACGCATGGCGGTTACTGCGGCCCAGCGGTCAAACCGATTGCGTTGCACATGGTCTCGGATATTGCCCGTGATCCCGACTGCGCAGGCCTACCAATCTCGGCCATAGGTGGCATCAGTAATTGGCGCGATGCTGCCGAATTTATTCTACTGGGAGCCGGGAATGTACAGGTTTGCACCGCCGCAATGACACATGGCTTTAAGATCATCGATGATATGGTCGATGGCTTGGCCCGTTATCTTTACGATCGTCAGATAGAATCAGTTGACCAGGCGATCGGCAAAGCGGTGCCTTCACT
>CBFIBN010000179.1:0-2997 GCA_965660775.1 Arenicellales bacterium
AACTATGCCTATTCGAAAAAACTCTTTTTAGCCTGCGCGAGAGCGGGGGTTTCTTTTATCTACGCCTCGTCGGCATCGGTTTATGGACGAAAGGGGCCTTTTCGTGAGTCCGGTGAAGGTGAGCAGCCATTAAACGCCTATGCGTATTCTAAATTTTTGTTTGACCGTTATGTCAGTAACGAGAGGGCTCACATCAGTAATCAAGTGGTTGGATTGAGGTATTTTAACGTCTACGGCCCACGAGAGGATCATAAAAGTCGAATGGCATCGGTGGCGTGGCATATCGTTGCGCAGTACCACGAGGGCGGGGCTGTTCGGTTGTTTGATGGATGTGGTGGGTATGGCCCCGGTGAGCAGCGCCGCGATTTTGTTCACGTCCAAGATGTTGCCCAGGTGAATCTATTTTTTCTTGACAATCCCTCCATTAGCGGAATCTTCAACGTGGGCACCGGCATCAGCCGAAGTTTCAACGAAGTTGCCTTGGTGGCGATTAATGCATGCCGCGACGTCGATGGGGAGGCGCCACTCAGCCTGTCTGACGCCCAAAGCCAGAAGGTGCTAAGTTATTTTCAAATGCCGGAAGCTTTAGCCGGCAAATACCAAAGTTTTACCGAGGCCTCTATTAACCAGTTGCAATCGGTCGGTTATTCGGGACCCTGGACGAGCTTGGAAGAAGGGGTGGCACACTACGCGCGCCACCGTTACCAGGCTTTGAAGGCTAACTAAAGCCTCGATCGTTGAGTTAATTTTCATGATACAAAACCCGAATCTTTCACCGAAAAACACATGTGTCATGGTCACAGGTGGGGCTGGGTTTATTGGGTCCGCTGTGATTCGGCGCCTGGTTGCCGATGGTTATGGCAAAATCATAAATGTTGACCTTCTGACTTACGCAGGCAACCTTGAGTCATTGATTGAGGAGTCGAAATACCCAGGATACGTATTCGAGCAAGCGGATATCCGTGACAGCACTTTGATGAATGAGTTGATCACTCGATATGAGCCACACGCGATTATGCATCTGGCTGCGGAATCGCATGTGGATCGTTCGATCGATGGTCCAGGCGCTTTCGTCAGCACGAACATTTCGGGAACCTACAATCTCCTCGAGGCGGTTCGCGCTTATAACCAGAAAACCCAAGGGGAGGTCAAAAACTCGATTCGTTTTCATCATATTTCGACCGACGAAGTCTACGGCAGCCTTGAACAGCAAGGTCTTTTTACCGAGGATTCACCTTATCAGCCCAACTCCCCGTATTCGGCGACTAAGGCCGCCGCTGACCATCTTGTTAGAGCGTGGGGCGAGACATTTGGGGTCGATTTTGTATTGTCCAATTGTTCGAACAATTACGGTCCATACCAATATCCCGAGAAATTGATTCCCGTCATCATTCAACGAGCGCTTTGCGAAGAGGCGATACCTGTCTATGGTAGGGGCGAGAATATACGGGACTGGTTATTTGTCGACGACCACGCAAGGGCGCTGGTCCTTATTATGAGTCAAGGCAAATCGGGGCGAACCTACAATGTTGGCGGCGATTCAGAAAGGACCAATATCGCAGTGGTTGAGGAGCTTTGCCGGGTTCTCGACGAGGTCTGCCCAAGGGAGGCCAAGAAACCCTACGCGGACCTGATCGAGTTCACTTCTGACCGGCCCGGTCATGATTTTCGCTACGCCATTGATGCGTCACGGATTCGCACGGAGCTTGGCTGGCGCCCGCAACAGAGCTTTGAGACGGGCCTTCGCCAGACAGTGGAGTGGTATCTCACAAACCCAGACTGGGTAAACGCTGTTGGCGGCTTTTGCGCTGCTGGCCAACGGCGTGGACTAGGAGCAAAAAAGTGAGAGGACTGATCCTGGCAGGGGGTGCGGGTACACGACTTGCTCCGGTAACAAAAGTGATATCCAAGCAGCTTTTGCCGGTATACGACAAGCCCATGATTTACTACCCTTTAAGCGTCCTTATGTTAGCTGGGATCCGGGAAATTATGCTGATTTCAACACCCCAGGACACGCCTCGGTTTCAGGATCTTTTGGGAGATGGCTCCGAGTGGGGGCTAAACTTATCCTATGCGGTCCAACCGTCTCCTGATGGACTTGCCCAGGCTTTTATCCTTGGCGCGGAGTTTATTGGGAACAACCCATCAGCCCTTGTTCTTGGAGATAACATATTTTACGGACACCAACTCTCTGATTCACTTCAGCGAGCCTCTGCACTGAAACGCGGCGCGAGGGTCTTCGCGTATCCGGTACGCGACCCTGAACGATACGGAGTGGTGAGTTTTGATTCCGAGGGTCGAGCAGAAACACTGGAAGAGAAGCCCTTAAACCCTCGCTCACGTTATGCTGTGACCGGACTCTACTTTTATGATGAGCGCGCACCGGAGTACGCACGAAGCCTCAAACCATCTGCCAGGGGTGAGCTTGAGATTACCGATCTTAATCGACGATATCTTGAGGATGGATCCCTGAATGTGGAATTGTTAGGCCGAGGCACGGCCTGGCTTGATACCGGAACTCACGAGTCATTGCTTCAGGCGTCCGTCTTTATTGAAACACTCGAGGCTCGACAAGGCATGAAAATTTGCTGCCCCGAGGAAATTGCCTACCGTATGGGATATATCGGAATTGAAGAACTGGCAAAACTAGCTGCCGAGCTTGGAAAAAGCAGTTATGGGGAATATCTGCACGGGCTAACCCAGGAGTAGTGATCCTGAGAGGATGACTATGTCTCGTATAAGATGAAAACAATAACGCCGCAGCCGGGGGGGCAGACTCGCCGCTCAGATCCCGCCTACGTATTCGCCAGTCTGGCTGAGCATCGATTTGTGGTAGCCCAGCTTTCTCGACGTGCAATCCTGGGCCGCTACCGGGGCACAATGCTGGGACTGCTTTGGTCTCTCTTCACGCCGTTGCTTCTGCTCGCTGTGTATACTTTTGTGTTCGGGACAGTGCTTCAGATTCGCTGGGTCGACCAGGGCGGGGGTAACCTGGAG
>CBFIBN010000180.1:0-2971 GCA_965660775.1 Arenicellales bacterium
CTTTTCTTCGCCAGACAATGATCCTGGTGATGCTGCTTCCAGCGACTGAGCAGACCCGACATATTATTAACCGGGAGACGCTTGCGATGTTGCCGCCTACGGCATGTCTGGTTAACGCTGGCCGCGGCGAATTAATCAACGAGCAGGATCTTCTTATGGCACTGGACAGTGGTCAACTTCAAGCTGCGGCACTGGATGTATTTAATCAAGAGCCGCTGCCAACCGAGCATCCCTTCTGGGCACACCCGGGTATTTTTCTAACCCCGCATATCGCCAGTATCACTCACCCGCCAACAGCCTGTCGCTATATCGCTGATGCGCTCCAGGCTTACCGCGCGGGAAAGGCCTGGCCTAACCTTGTCGAAACAGGATCAGGATATTAAAGCCTATTCAGGCAGCCACTGCGAGTACGTTTCGGTCTTTACACAAAAGATAGAAGCGACAACAGATTGTCGAAATAGTTGTCGATAGGACGGGGTCAGGCGCCCGATACCTGTCTGGCCGATGTTGGCTCAGGTTCGGAGGCGATTTTTCGTTGGCTCGGGATTGGAACCTGCTGTTGCAGAATGATCCGCCATTGCCCATCCTCCTCCTTGGCCCAATACTGTTCCACCGTACCTATTTTTCCTAACTGGTTGAGTTTCGTTGCCCGGGTAACCAGTTGCGTCTTTGAGCCGGGATAGACAAAGACTTCGGTAAACGTGAATTTACCAGACTCGGTGTGGGCCTGTGGAAAGTTGTGGCGGGAGGTTTTGGGGATATCCACAGTAATAGCGGCAGAGGAAGGTTCGGCCCGCGGTTGTGAGGCTAGTTGGGGGCCCCCGTGAACGATGGCGAGGAGGTCTGCACGGAGGCGTTGCATTTCTGCTGGGGAAATCCAGTCCGGCGTATCGTCGATGATGATCGGTATCTCGTCGGCGCTTCCAAGCAGGTGATAAAGATTTCCAAAATCAGCATTACTTAATGTAATACATCCTTCACTGGCGCGGGGTGCGCGGTTAATCCACCCAGGTTCAGTCCCGTGGAGCCAGATCCCGTAACCCGTTCTGCGCAGTTGCTGGTCGAGTGGGTTAGGGTAATTAGTCGTCAGCGCGCCCAATCCGTAACGGGCATCGAGTTGACTTCCAGGAATATAGCCATTGATCCGGTAGACGCCGACGGGCGTCTTTAGATCTCCTTCGCGCTCTTTGCCGTAGCCTTGTCGACCGACTGTGATATAAAAATCAGCCAGTCTCTGTAGTTCACCATGAGCCTGTCGAAAAACATGGAGTCGTGCCGCGGGAAGATCAACATAAAGCACTGTCGTGTTTTCCAAAGAGATCTTGACGAGTTTCGCCGGGACCCGGGTGTCCGTCGCATCAAGGGTTACGGTGGCGTGTTGCCATCGTAGGCGAAGTTGTTCGCGCAACTTTTGAGCACGGGTCTTGGATGAGCGGTCGTTCAGATCAGGAAGTGAACCAGCTTGCCCAGCGAGCGCATACAGAAGATCAGAATGCAAAAGATGTCCAACGCGGCTTTCGGGGTAGTCCTGAGTCAGGGTGTTTAATGCCTTAAGCCCGACAGACCATTGACCGGCGATAATATTCGCCGTGGCGCGAAGCAGGTGGGATTCATACTCATCGGAGGTTGTCCCGGACAGTACCGCGGTAGACGGCATCGTGATAGCGAGCGCGAGCAGCAGGCGACGGGAAAAGCGCTTCATAAGGGTCCTTCGCGTCGGGTTCTTGGGATTCCGGCAGGGCGCAAGTGTACCCGTTGGTTGCCGACTTTCCAAACAGGGGCCAGTTCCCTTGTTAACTAAGGGGTCACGAGCGGTAATCGCACGCTGGAAAGCTCGCCCAGCGTAGTCAAGGGCGCTTGCTTGTCCGCTTGCGAATTTTCTGGGTTCATCGCATGACGATAGGCACGGGCTGCCTGCTCAGCGTAAACCTGAGAAAGGTTATCAAACAGAATACGATAAGAGGGGTCAGTATATAAACCAGCGCGCAACAACGTGGCAGCCTGTTCCAGCTTGCCCTGCAGGCCATAAAGTCTTGCAAGATTGTTGTAGGGTTCCGGACGCCCCGGATAACGGGTGATTAGCTCGCGGTAAGCCTGTTCGGCCTCATTGTGCCGCCCGCTAGCGGCAAACACATCAGCTCGTACAAACAGTAGCTCGGTTGATTCACTGGCTCCTTTGCTGATAGTGGTTTCGATCAATATCAACGCTTCGTTGTAGCGCTGTGACTCAAGCAGGACTTGTATTTGCGTAAGTTCAAAAGCGGGCATTGCTGAACTCAGCAGCATGCCGGCGCTGATGACAAGCAGTGCGAGAAGACGGTGTTCCGCTGGTTGCCAACGATTCTTCGAAGAACCTGGTGTCCGTGTTTTAACGGGTCGCTTCAGAACGAATCGCATCCCAGCGTTTTTGCCAGTCGGGAGTGATAGCTCCCGGAGTCGTCAGTTGATCTTGTTTGATCCATCCCGCAACGGAGTTCAGCACCCGTAGACGGCTCCAGTCGCCCTTACGACTGATAACTTCGACTTCAGTCCCCTTGTCGAGCAGTCCGAGCACGTCTGAGTCCGGTCCGGTTGATGGCAGGGAGCGAATTCGCACCCGGTCATCGTTAATGTGAGCGCGTCCGCCGCTTTCCTTGACGAATGTGCCATAGACCCACACGTCAAGTCCCATAGGGCTCTTTATCATTATCCAGCCGTCCTTGCTGCCTATCACTTTCACTGTTACGCCCTTGCCCAAATGACTGACTACGGGAGCACCTGCCTCCGGCCTGCCAACAACCAGGGCATTGTCAGTCGTGACCCAGGCGGTTTTGAATGGCGCAACCACGACTTCAGTCGGCGTCGATGCAGGAGTAGACCGGCTAGCCTGGCCTGGGTTTGCCAAGGCATTAAAGGCATCCAACCAGTCCTGGGTAGCTGGTTTTTGTACCGCAAGGCCGGATTGCTGCGCCCAGTTCTGTAGCAGGTACCC
>CBFIBN010000181.1:0-2970 GCA_965660775.1 Arenicellales bacterium
CCCCGCCGGTCGTGGTTGTCATTAAATAGTGGCCGGGCCCAAGGCAGCTGGTAACACCGTCGTCCATGATCATGCCGTCTTCACCCAACATAAAACCGTAGCGGCAACGGCCACTCTGCAGCTTGTCCCAACGGTTGGTATACAGGCGATTTAAGAATTCCGCAGCATCCGGGCCTTTAATATCTATTTTTCCCAGAGTGGACGCATCCAACACACCAACACCCTGTCGCGTGGCAGCGCACTCACGGTTAACAGCCGTGTGCATATCTTCGCCATTGCGTGGGTAATACCATGGCCGTTTCCACTGACCCACGTTCTCGAATTTTGCACCCTGGCGTACATGCCATGGATGGACTGCCGTTTTCCGGATCGGATCAAACCGGTCCTCGCCGATGGTACGGCCAGCGATCGCACCAAAAGTGACGGGCGTATAGTTGGGGCGAAACGTCGTCGTCCCAGTCTCGCTAAGTGTTTGACCCAGAGCGTCCGCCAGAACCGCCATGCCATTGATGTTGCCTAGTTTTCCCTGATCCGTGCCAAAACCTAATGCGGTATAGCGTTTGACATGCTCGATTGATCGATACCCCTCACGTACCGCCAATTGGACATCGGCAACGGTGGTATCGTTTTGGAAATCGATAAATTTTTTGGTCCCCGTTGGGCCAAGTTCAGTGCTGGGCACCTCCCAGCAGGCTTGAATCGAGCCAGATTGGCTTGCTTGCGCCATTGGAATATCGAGATGCCCCCCCGACCAGCCACTCGCCCGGGCGGCAACCACTCCAGCACGGGCGCCCGCGCCAAGGCGCCCTGCAAGATCAAATGTGCCCGCGCTGGACCCCGCTGATCGCTCCGCCTGGACAGAGTTACCCGGTACAAAACAGGCAAGGTCCTCGTCGAATCGTGCCTTTGCGCCTGATTGCGAGTGCAGATGCACTGTGGGGCTCCAGCCGCCGGAGACCGCCAGGACCTGGCAATCTAAAAGGCCCTTGTGCGAGAGAATGTCGTTACCGTTATCGGTCAATCGCGCGAGCTCTATTCGGTTAAGGCCTTTAGCGTTACTGCGGGTGCCGCAAACGACATGACCCGCGTACACCGGAATACCCAACGCCTCAACCGATTCGACTGCCTGACCGGCGGGCCGTGGCCGTAAATCAACCACGGCACTGACCTCCATCCCGGCCCACGCCATATCAACCGCCGCCTGATAGCCCGAATCGTTGTTGGTGAAAACCGCCCCCCGTCTGCCAGGGACTACGGCGTAGCGACGGATATAAGTCGATATCGCCGAGCAGAGCATTACCCCGGGGACATCATTACCCTCAAATACCAGTGGGCGCTCGATGGCGCCGGTCGCAAGCACAACCTGGCAGGCCCGTACCCGCCAGAGCCTTTCTCGACTAACTCGTGGGTCTGCCTGTCCTGGGCCAAGGTGATGCGTGCGGCGCTCATTAATAACAAGGAAGTTGTGATCGTAATACCCGGTGACAGTAGACCGGGGCAGTAAGGTTACGTTGGAATTAGCCTTGAGTTCATCTACGGTCGCATTTACCCAGTCCAACGCGGACTCTCCACTGATATTCGTGTCGCTGTACAACAGGCTGCCACCAAAACGGGACTGCTCGTCCGCCAGGATCACCCGCGCTCCAGCGCGCGCTGCTGCCAGCGCCGCGAGCAGTCCGGCAGGCCCTCCCCCGGCAACCAAAACATCGCAATGCCGGTGCCTCTTGTCGTACCGATCAGGATCGGGGGCAGTTGGCGCGACTCCCAACCCGGCTGCCCGCCGGATAAAACGTTCATAATGCGTCCAGGCCGAGCGGGGCCACATAAAGGTCTTGTAGTAAAAACCTGCCGGAAGTAATCGAGCGAACCAGTTATTGATCGACCCTATATCAAATGCAAGACTTGGCCAGCCATTAACGGTACGCGCCGTTAACCCCTGGTATAACTCGATCTGGGTAGCCCGAAGATTAGGCGTACTGTACGCCCCCTCGCCGAGTTGAACCAAAGCGTTCGGCTCTTCTGCACCGGCCCCAACCACACCGCGCGGCCGGTGATACTTAAAACTACGCCCGAACAACCGTACCCCTTGCGCCAATAACGCAGAAGCCAGAGTGTCGCCCGGGTGACCAGAGTATTCCTTGCCGTTAAAGCGAAAAGTGATACTACGGGAGCGATCAATCAGACCGCCAGCCGGCAAACGCCGAGCCCCGCTCATGGATTTTCCTTTGGCGGACTCTCGCCGACAGCGTAAACAGCTGCAATCTTGTAGCTGACCGTGTCGCGCACTACGTTAAACCAGCGCCGGCAACCGCCGCTGTGACACCACTGCTCGGCATGCGCTCCTTTAGTATTTGCTCGATTAAAAAGGTAATCGGCCCACTGGGCGTCAGATAACGCCTCGGGAGCTGCTGGTCTGACAATATGCGCTTCACCGCCACACTGAAATTCATCCTGATCACGGAGCCCACACCAGGGACAGTCAATCTGAAGCACTTTTGAACTCCATAATCTTGGAATCAGTGAGCCACACCGGCCGCCCCATGTTCGTCAATCAGGGCGCCGGTTGTAAAACGCTCCATATTAAAAGCAGCGTTCAAGGTGTGCGGCTCGTCGTGGGCGACGGTGTGCGCAAACACCCATCCAGAGCCAGGCGTCGCCTTAAAACCGCCAGTACCCCAGCCACAATTGAAGTAAAGCCCCTTGAGTGAAGTTTTGGAAATAATTGGACAGGCGTCAGGACAGACATCGACAATACCTCCCCACTGGCGCAGCATCCGCACTCGGCTGAATATGGGAAACAACTCGACAATCGCCGCGACGTTACCTTCAATAATTGAGAAACTGCCACGCTGGCCATAGCCGATATAGGCGTCGATTCCAGCGCCAATCACCAGTTCGCCCTTGTCTGATTGACTGACATATCCATGGACCGCATTGGACATGACTACCGTGTCTAGCACTGGCTTGAGA
>CBFIBN010000182.1:0-2954 GCA_965660775.1 Arenicellales bacterium
GCGCAGCCAGATCGGCAGGAACTAACGATCAAAGGTTCGGTTGTAAGCAGGCGCATCAGCGAATTCCACCTCGACGCGGCCTCGGATGGCGGGCCTTATGTTCCGGTCGGCCAGATCCGGGAAGATCCGCGCGCAACCAGCCTGAAAGCCCAGCTTGATGATCTTGTCCTGCTTTGTGAAGGCAAGCCAAACAGCCTGGCAACCCCAGAGGAGGCGCTGCGCGTTCAGATTTTGGTCGAGACCATATTGTCAGGCCCGACCTGACCCGTCACCTGGCCGCTCAACACTAGAAAGACATCCGATCATGCATCTTCGTGCGAATCACCACTATCCCTCGCGCCGCTCGGCCGTTGTTGCCGACAATTTGGTCGCCGCGTCACAGCCATAATGGGCGTTAATGCTGCCTATACTCCCACCAATCTTAGTAAAAGGATTTCTCCACTTCCCCACTTGTCTGACTGTTCCTAGTGGATGTATTCAATCCACAGGATACGCATTTTGGTTGTTCCAGAAGTTGGCCTGAAATGGGGTTTGAGGATTCGGGAACCCTACACATTGGCAACCAAGACTGGCAGTGGGGTTGTCAGGTTATCCCGGTGTTTGAAATTCCCTCCGGTGTATGGACACGAGATATATAAATTCGCAAGTCGCCAAAGGGGGTGGGGTGGGGTCTGCCAGGGGACTATTCGACTCTCTTGGTGGGACCTTAAGGTTTGGCAGCCAATCACGACGCCCCGCTCAGCGCGGCGTTTTTGGTTTCAAGGTAGCACTGCTTGCTCGATTAACTCCCCGTACTCCCGCATCACTTCGACGAGATTGTTTTTGAAGGTCTCAAGCATTTCGTCCGAGGTCGCAAGCGATAAGTTGACCATACCGCGCCGGGCGTGAAACTGACCCCTCGCTATCATCGACAGATGTATCAGTTCGTACAGTTCGGCCGGAATACGATGCAGGTCGTAGGGAGCGAGAGGTGCTTCGTGGCAAAAATGAAAAGCCATCATCGATCCCTTACCGGTAATGTGAATCGGTAACTGAAGACGATCAATTGAATCTACCAGTCTCGTACGAAAGGTGTCTCCATACACAAGGAACGCATCCGACTCCTTGGGCCCAAAGATGTTATTCAGTCCGGCAAATCCCGCAGACAGACTCAAGGTATTGTTGTTGAATGTCCCCGCATGCGGCCATGCGTTGGTGCGGGCAGGGTCAAAGCGATCGAGAATATCTGCACGGCCACCAAATGCTCCAAAACTCAACCCGCCACCCAGGTATTTGCCGAAGGTAACCAGGTCAGGCGTAATGCCGTATAAGCCGTGCAGTCCGCTTGCTCCCAGGCGAGAGGTCATGACCTCATCGAATATCAATAATGCTCCAGTTTGCTCGGTAAGGCGACGCAGACTGGTTAAAAATTCAGGGTCAGCAGGAATGCAGCCACCAGCGCCGATCATGGGCTCAACCAGAACAGCGGCCAACTTACCGTCAAGGTTGAGAATCTGTTGCTTCGCTGACTCAGAGTCATTGAAAGTCATCCGGTGTGTGGGAAACGGTAAATTGAGTGGGCTACTACCAGAAAAAGCGAGTACCGATCCATGATAACTGCCGTCTACAACCAGGATATCCGTGCGCTCGGTAAACGCTCGGGCGGCACTTATTGCAAGCACGTTGGACTCGGTGCCAGAATTGCAAAAACGCAGGCGTTCAACCGCGGCAAAACGCGAACACATTAACTGTGCAAATTTTGATTCGACGGCATTAGGGCCGCCGAAAGTAAGACCATTTGCGAGAGCTTTGGTTATGGCGTCGACAATAACCGGGTGACTGTGTCCGTAGAGTCCGGCTGTGTACTCGCCCAGAAAATCCTGGTAGCCGTGACCATCAAGATCTTCAATTTGTGCGCCTTTTGCACGGATTATGGTTACCGGAAAAGGAGAGTAATGTAATACGCTGCGGGTATTGGCCCCGGGCAGTGAAGCTTTGGTTTTCTCAAAAAGCGCGTAGCTTTTGGGGTTCGCCCGAGAGTATTGGGCCCGCACCTTTGCAGAGCGAGTCACCAGGTCCGTTGCGGCCAGGGGTTGAATCTGAGCTAGGTCGCTACTGCTGTGGGTCATAAAACGAATAATACAATGTAAGCGCTATGCAGCCGACGAATAATAAAACCCCCAATAGCCGCCAGATGGGGTTATAACGATCAGAAAAAAGCCGGGTCTTTTTCAACCAGGCAGATGATTTTTGGAATGCCACTGGCGCGTCGTCAACTCAGGTTTGGGTGGATTAGAATAGATGCTTGGGGCGGTGACTAAGCACGGAACTCTGTCACCGCAAAAGTGATGCCACGGTATTTTGTTGGGCAGGACCGCAGTCCATTATGCACCTCTAAACCCCTGATGATAGACAATTAACGCTAGACCCCGCAAAAGACGACATTTATTCTTGCTTGACTCTTAATTCCCCAAGACCGCAAAGCCAATAGCATTCCATATGACCGACACCAAACCCAGACGGAAACTCGCTGCCATTCTGGCGGCTGATGTTGTCAACTTCAGTATGATGATGGGGGATAACGAGGATCGGACCTTAAAAAACCTCAAGGCCTGTAGAGCGCTCACCGACGAGTTCATCACTTCAAACCACGGCCGGATCTTCGGTAGCGCGGGGGATTCCATCATCGCCGAGTTCGCCAGCCCGGTTGATGCAGTGGTTGCGGCAACCGAGTTTCAAAGGAGTCTAAGGCAGCGAAACGAGGGTGTTGCCCAAGAAGATCAGATGGTCTTTCGGGTCGGCCTTAATCTGGGCGATGTCATCGTTGAGGGAGATAACCTGTACGGAGACGGTGTCAATGTAGCGGCGCGGCTTGAGGCCATGGCCGAACCCGGAGGCATCTCCTTATCTGGCAAGTTTCATGAGGAGGTCTGTAGGAAGCTCGACATGAGTTTTGTCTCAACCGGGGAGCAGGA
>CBFIBN010000183.1:0-2899 GCA_965660775.1 Arenicellales bacterium
CATTTCAAGGTCAATCTTGCTGCGGCTGCCCGATGCGACGGTATACCCTCCATCCAGACGTCGCCGCAATGAGAAATCCGGCCCACTAGCGCAACACTCTAGTCCGTTATTATGTGGCGCTGTTCTGAATACGGAGGACCGCACCTTGAGTTGTGGAAGGATAATCCCCAGATTGCGACAGAACAATCGTGACCAGGCCCCTCCCGCTATCAGCACAGACTGAGCCCGGACCGCACCGCGTTCGGTCACGACCAACTGAGAATCACCCCCGACCGATTCCAGCCCCCGTACCGCAGTGTTCGTAAGAATGAAAGCCCCAGCGCGTTGCGCCGCGCGGGCGATTGCCGGCGCGGCCATAGACGGTTCCGCCCGACCGTCCGATGCGCAATGCAGCGCGCCAGCCCACGCCCGGCTCGTACCAGGTAGCAGTCGGCGAGTATCCTTCGCGTCTATTAACTGGGCGTTAATGTCAAATGCTTGGGCATGCACTAACCAGGCCCGTCGATCCTCCAACGCCTGTTCGTTTTCAGCAAGATATAAAGTGCCGCAGCGAGTAAAACCCGTTGCCTCCCCGGTACGCTGATCCATATCGGCCCAACGGGCGAGAGAGGCAATCACCAGAGGTAACTCACGCGGGTCTCGGCCTTGTTGGCGACACCAGCCCCAATTGCGGGAGGATTGTTCGGCGCCGATCTCTCCTTTTTCACAAAGCACGACTGGAATGCCCCGCTCCGCCAGGGTCAGAGCCGCGCTGACACCAATAATGCCGCCACCGATAATTAATACTTCGGTAGCGTGAGGCAGGGTTTCACTGCAGGAGACGGTGTCTACCGGTGGGCCCATTATGTCAGGGCAGCACCTTGCCGGGGTTAAATAAGCCGTCAGGGTCGATTGCCTTTTTGATGCTCCGCATCAGGTCTACTGATACCGGGTCTTTGTACCGTTGCATTTGCTCAAGTTTGAGCATCCCAATGCCGTGCTCGGCACTGAAAGAGCCGCCCAGGTCAGCGACAATATCCAAAACAATCCGGTTAACCTCGCCTTGTAATGACAGATATTCCTGGGTATCCATCTCGAGCGGTTGGGAGAGATTAAAATGAATATTGCCATCGCCAACGTGACCAAAAGGGCAGGGTCTGATGCCGGGCAGGCGGTCTATGACCGCATCGACTGCGCGCTGGATGAACTCAGGAACCTGTGAAACCTTGACTGAGATATCGTGCTTGATGCTGCCGCCCTCAAATCGCTGGGCTTCGACCATTCCTCCTCGCAAACGCCATAGTCGTTCTGCCTGGGTTTCGTTGGAGGCGACGACGGCGTCGACAATACTGCCTTTCTCGAGAGTTAAGGACAATAAGGTTTGAAGCATCGCGTCAAGACCCAGGGTTTCCCCGCTGCCTTGCAATGCCAGCAGTACATACCAGTCGTGAGGGTGATCGAACGGATCCTTACAGTCAGGTATATGTTGACAAGCGAATTGCATACCCAGTCTGGGTATTAGTTCAAAACTCGACAGGCTACCGTTACTGGCGTGCGAGGCGGTTTGCAGCAATTCAACACTTGCCCCGAGGTCGCGCAATGCGACCAGGGCTGTTGCACTGTGATCGGGGTAGGGGTAGAGCTTGAGGACGGCTGCGGTAATAATTCCCAGCGTTCCTTCTGAGCCCACCAGCAGTTGTTTTAGATCGTAACCGGTGTTGTTTTTCCGCAGGCCGTTTAGATCGCTAAGTACCTCGCCACTGGGCATTACAGCTTCGATTCCGAGGACTTGCTCACGGGCATTACCATAGCGCAGTACGTTTACCCCTCCCGCATTGGTTGCGAGATTCCCCCCGATCTGGCACGAACCTTCGGCGCCAAGACTCAACGGAAAATAGCGGTTCGCATTAGCTGCCTGCTGTTGCAGGTTTGCCAGGATGCAGCCGGATTCGACCGTTATGGTGTTATTGGCAAGGTCGAGATCACGCACATGATTAAGCCGTTCAAGGCTCAAAATGAGCTGCTTGGGCCCTGCTACCGCCCCTCCGCACAGGCCAGTATTACCACCTTGTGGCACCAGCGAAACCTTTTGTGCACTACAGGCGTGGACAATGGCTGCCACCTGGGGTGTATCCACTGGGCGGGCGATAACTGAGGCTTCACTTCGGTACCGGCCACGACTTTCATTGAGGTATGGCTCAGCCTCGGAAGAAGCTGTGACCAGGCCCTTGTCATCCAGGATCGCGCGCAGGCGGTGAAGTAATTTTTCCATGGGGCTGTTCTGCTCTGGAGATTAAGCAAGAGAAAAAGACTAAAGATAGAGCATCCAGATACTAGATTATATGCTTCACTGACGCACTAAGACTGTTATTTACCTTTGGTTTTTTGGTACAGTGCCTGTTGGCAGTTAAAAACCATTTATTGCCCAAGGGGGAAATCATGCATCGGTCGCTTCACATCGAACCTAGCTTATGTACCGGATGTCTGCAATGTGAGTTGGCTTGTAGCTTTGAGCACGAGGGCGAATTTAATCCAGCCCGATCCCGGATTCGAGTCTTTGAGTTCGAGCATGGCAAGACATCTGTGCCTTACACCTGCACTCAGTGTGTTGAAGCCTGGTGCCTTAAAGCCTGTCCAACGGGTGCTATCTACGTGGACAGCGGCTTAGGCGCAAAGTTGGTGAGCGCCCAAGCCTGTGTAGGTTGTAAGGCCTGTACCACAGCATGCCCGTTTGGCACGATCGAATTCAACCCAGTCAGCGGCAAAGTCGACAAATGCGATCTTTGTAACGGTGATCCGCAGTGTGTAGCGGCCTGCCCGACTGACGCCATTACGTACCTTGACGCTGGGGCGACGGGAGTAGGACGTATGCAAGCCTTCGCAGAACAAAATGCAAAGGGGGTTTCATCATGAGCTGGCA
>CBFIBN010000184.1:0-2875 GCA_965660775.1 Arenicellales bacterium
CCAACCGGCGATATTAATCGCGATCTCGGACCAGAAATGGGTGTTGCCGCCATCAATCACCAACCAGTCTTTAGGACCCATGGCACTTTGTACATCCAACGCCAGTTGCAAAGGATGTACGCCCTGCTCCGGTGTTAAGTCGTTATCCATACCAGCCAGAGTCTGTACCACCCATTCACCCCGCCGGGTACGCTGGGCGTTAATCCAATCGTCGCCGCCTTGCCAGCGCCCTTTCTCTTTAAGGTCAAGCAGTGCACTCAGGAATGCGCCAGGATCACTCAACAGAACTTTGTCAGCCGCACGGTTGAGTTCAGTCTCCTCGGCAGAACCGTTAACGCAGATGAGCCTGCACGCAGGGGGAAACAACGGCGCATTGCCAAAATTCATCTGGTTATCGAGTCGACCGCCGATCATGATGGCGACATCGGCTTCTTCAAGGGCAGCTTTGGCTGGGCCATACTGGTGCACATCGGCCAGACCCATGTAGGCCTTGCTGGCTTCGGGCAACAGTTTTTGATGATAGGGAATGTTGTACACCGGAATCCCCAGTGAGATACCTACCTGCTCCAGTTTGCGCTCTGCACCTGACCACCAAACGCCATGGCCACCGATCAGCAGGGGGCGCTCGCTGGCCAGTAGCAGATCGATCACCTCTTGAAGATCATCGGGACAGGGCCAGGCGCGTGGTGCGGACCGCGGGTTATGGTCAAATGGCCGCTCAGCCAACTGGGCATCGGCAGCAAAGGATGAGAACATGATGTCAACCGGCACGCTGAGGTGTACCGGACCGGGATAACCGCTGAGCGCAATCTTGTAGGCGCGATCCACAAACTCACGGATACGCTCACCATCGGTGATGCTGGCGCTGTACTTGGTCAGCGGAGCCGCAATCGCCACATCGTCGATCTCCTTGAAGCCGCCGCTGCCCTGGCGCTTCAAAGTGCTGGATCCGGTGATAAAGATCACCGGCGAGCGCTCGCCCCAGGCTTCCATCATGGCCGGCACGGCGTTGGCAAAACCTTCCGGGCCAACAAGGCAGACAGTGGGCTTACGGGTAATACGGGTATAGCCGTCTGCCAGGTGTCCCGCAATCTGTTCATGTGGGCAGTTAATGATGCTGATGCCGCACTGGGCCAGGCCTTCCAACGCAGGATTACAAAACCCCCCACTTAAGGTAAAAACCTGACTGATGCCTTTGGCATGCAGGGCCCGGGCAAGCAAGGCCCCACCACGGATCTGCTCGTTTTGGCTTATATCTTGCGCTTCTTTAACCATACCCCAAGATCCATCCTGTCATCGGACCGAGGCCCGAACATTGAAATTCAGCTCAGCCGGACACACGCAGCCCAGTTGTGCCATGACCGTGCTCAACTCATTCGTTAAAAGGTTCAGCAACTGGGAAAGACCTCCTGCACCCCCGGCACCCATGGCGTATAGGAAAGGCCGGCCCAGCATCACGAAGCCAGCGCCGCTGGCGAGCGTGCGGGCAATATCCTCACCGCTACGCACACCGCTGTCGAAAACGACGGGCACATCGCAGCCCAGCGCATCACGAATCGAAGGCAGCATCGCAATGGCTGCCGGCGCACTATCGAGCTGGCGTCCGCCGTGGTTGGAGACATAGACGGCATCCGCCCCCGCATCGACCGCGTTCTTAGCATCCTGCGCGCACATCACTCCCTTCAATATCAGTTGGTGTGGCCATTGGGCACGCAGTTCACGAAGAAAATTCCAGTCAAAGCGTCCGCGCCCGGCTTCGCGGCGAAACTGTCCAATACCATCCTCGGCTGTTGCAGTCTTGGGTTGCGAATTGACGTTACGGGGCTTTGGTCGACCATTTCTCAGGGTAGCTAAAGTCCACTGCGGATGGCAGGCAAAATCCAGAGCCTGCTTGGGCCCGATCCGAAATGGCACCTTGAAACCGTTATGCAGATCGCGCTGGCGTGGTGCCAGGGCAGGTACATCGGCGGTCAGTATCAACGCCCGGTAGCCAGCGCTCACGGCGCGGTCAACCAGTTTATGAGTCAGTTCGTCTGACTCACCAGCATATAGCTGGAACCAGGCATTCCCTGCCGCAAGATCGAACAGTTGCTCAAGCGTGGTCGAGGACATAGTCGAGACCCCTAGCGGCAAGCCGTTGTCACGGGCCAGTTTAGCCATGGCTTTATCGGCTCCCGGCCAGAAGAGATCGCACATCCCCATGGGAGCAATACCAAAGGGCACTTGCCATTCACGATCCAGAAACGAGGTCTGCATGGCGCGATCCTCTACATTGACCAGTACCCGTCCCTGCAGACAAACATCCTCAAATGCCACTCTGTTACGTCGGCTTGCTGTTTCATTGCCGGCAGCACCATCAAGCGCATCGAAAATTATTCGCGGCATCCGTCGGCGTGCCCCGGTGCGGAAATCATCAACGCTGAAAAACGAGCTTGTCATAGTTTTGGATCACTCGATCATATCAGCATGGTCGCTTAAGTCTGGCTGGGCTCACCTAGAATCTGTACAAACCTACTCTGGAACCGCGGCAATACTTCAGGGTTGACGGGCCGTGGTGGTGGTTCACCTGCAAAAATCTGCAACAACTGGGTAGCTGCATACTCGGCCATATTGGCCAGACTGTCCGAGGTATACCCCGCTATGTGTGGTGTCGCAATCACATTAGGCAGGTGCAGCAGTCGGTGCTCCTTCGCCGGCGGCTCACTATCCCAGACATCGAGTCCTGCGCCTGCCAGGTGCCCCGAAGTAAGAACATCGGCTAACGCATCCTCATCATGGATAGAACCGCGCGCCGCATTCACAAATATCGCGCCTTTTTTCATATGAGTAAATGCATCACTGTCAAAAAGATTACGCGTCTGCGTCGTCAAAGGGG
>CBFIBN010000185.1:0-2835 GCA_965660775.1 Arenicellales bacterium
ATATGCCTTTTTACTGGAACTGATTTCCCGCTTCAGTGGAATCCCCGCCGGCTTTTTTGGACACACACTGATCGACGCACATATATACACGGCCAAAACCGATGGCTCTATGGCCGAGTACGATCACGTGCCCGGACTGCGCCAACAGTTATTGCGCGAACCGGTTGCACTGGGGCGCCTTGAGATCGATCCATCGGTGCAAAAACTCGAGGACATCGATGGGTTGCTGGAAGCACGCACTGATTCGCTGCTCGATACCTTCCGCCTGAGCGGATACGCACCCCATCCAGCGATCGGTTTCAAAGTTGCCGTCTAACACGGGCATAACGGCAACGGGCGCAATACCCATACGAGCCGCCATTGTTGGCATGTCGGCCAAACGGGTAATCGGCCAGGCAGGAGGGCTACCCTGGCACTACCCTGAAGACCTCAAGCGCTTTAAGCGCCTGACGCTGGGCACAACGATAATTATGGGTCGGCGTACCTGGGAGTCAATCGGCAGCAAGGCACTGCCTGGGCGCCAAAACAAGGTGATTACCCGGACCACCTTGAAGCACGTACCCTGTTTTTCATCAGTGCAGGCAGCGCTGGACAGCTGCAGCGGTGACATCTGGTTTATCGGCGGCGCTCAGTTGTACACCGAAGCCCTGAAATACTGCAATTTTGTCGACGTAACCTGGGTGCCCGACCATATTGAGGGCGAAAATCTGGTGTATTTTCCAGAACTGGACCGATCGCTATGGGACGCCGGGCCACGCCGGACGTTTGCGGCTGACCCCCGTCTTGCCTGTCAGCGTTTCACTCGCTGCTGACGACTATGGATGTCTCGCGGATTTTTGATGCCCTGAACGATGCCCAGCGCGAGGCAGTAGGCGCACCTCCGGGGCCGGTGCTGGTGCTGGCCGGCGCGGGCAGCGGCAAAACCCGGGTACTGACCTATCGCATCGCCTATCTGGTGCAGGCTCTGGAGGCTTCGCCGTTTTCCGTGTTGGCGGTGACCTTCACCAACAAGGCCGCCAACGAGATGCGGCGGCGGATCGAGGATTTTCTGGGTTTTTCGGTACGGGGCATGTGGATTGGCACCTTCCATGGACTGTCCCACCGCTTACTGCGGTCGCACCATGAGGAAGCTGGTCTCCCCAGCAGCTTTGAGATTCTTGATTCGGACGACCAATACCGCCTGGTACGCCGGACCCTGCGTGAACTCAACCTGGACGAGGGACACTGGCAACCCCGGCAGATCCAGTGGTTTATCAACAACCACAAGGAAGAAGGCCGCCGTTCACAGAGCCTGCAGGGTGGAGGTGATAGTTACCAGCAAACCCTGGTACAGGTGTATACCCATTACGAGGAGATCTGCCAGAAACTCGGGCTAGTCGATTTTGCTGAACTGCTGCTTCGGGTGCTGGAACTTCTGCAGGAAAATGAAGCGCTGCGGCAAACCTACCAACAACGCTTCCAGCACATCCTGGTTGATGAATTCCAGGATAGTAACGCCATCCAGTATCGCTGGCTCAAACTGCTGGCGCAGCAGCATCAGCAAATCACGGCGGTGGGTGATGACGATCAATCGATTTATGGCTGGCGTGGTGCCCGGATTGAGAATATGCATCAACTGCAACAGGATTTTGCCAACACCCGGATTGTCCGCCTCGAACAAAACTACCGTTCGACTGGCAACATTCTCAAAGCCGCAAATGCGGTGATCGACCAGAACGCTGATCGGCTCGGTAAGAAACTATGGACCGAAGGAGCAGACGGTGAACTGATTCAGTTGTATGGCGCGCTGGATGAAATTGATGAAGGGCGTTTTGTCATCGACCGTGTCCAATCCTGGCAGCGCCAGGGGCAGCGGCGTGACAGTATCGCCATACTTTATCGGTCCAATGCCCAGTCCCGGGTATTCGAGGAACTGCTGCTTGCCCAGGGGATACCTTACCGGGTCTACGGCGGGCTGCGTTTCTTTGAGCGCGCCGAAATCAAGGATGCACTGGCCTACCTGCGTCTGTTGGCCAATCGTACTTCTGACCCGGCTTTTGAGCGTATCGTCAATGTACCGCCGCGCGGCATCGGTGCGCGTACCGTCGAGGCCGTGCGCGCCTATGGCCGCACGCACGAGTTATCGCTGTGGAACGCAGCCGTGGCACTTAGCCAGTCTGAAGAACTGTTGGGGCGAGCTAGAACAGCGCTGGCAGGCTTTATCGGATTGATTGAACAATTGACGCAAGACACCCAGAACCTCGATCTCGCTGAGCAGATCGACCTTGCCATCGGTTGCAGTGGCCTGATCGACCACTATCGCAAGGAGCGTGGTGAAAAAGCAATCACCCGGGTAGAAAACCTCGAAGAACTGGTCAGCGCCGGGCGCAACTTCGCCGGTGAAGCAGACGGTGAAGAAGACAACGACGCCCT
Organism: Arenicellales bacterium; assembly: GCA_965660775.1. GTDB lineage: Bacteria > Pseudomonadota > Gammaproteobacteria > Arenicellales > UBA868 > UBA868. The sequence continues at coordinate 2,413 of CBFIBN010000185.1, forward strand.
GTCTGATTTTCTTGCACACGCTGCCTTGGAAGCGGGCGAAGGGCAGGCTGCTGAATGGGAGGACTGCGTACAACTGATGAGCTTGCACTCGGCAAAAGGTTTGGAATTCCCATTGGTATTTCTGTGCGGTATGGAAGAAGGCCTGTTTCCGCACCAGCGCTCGCTGGATGAGCCTGGAGGGTTAGAAGAAGAGCGACGCCTGTGCTATGTCGGCATGACCCGGGCCATGGAGCAATTGGTGCTCACCTGTGCTGAAGTGCGACGGCTACACGGACGTGAGCACGCCGCCAGTCCATCACGGTTTCTATCAGAGATTCCGATCCAGCTTGCTGAGGATATTCGTGCCGGTGCGGGGCTGCGTACCCGAGCACCCAGAAAAACTAACCAGATCGCGCCGAGGGCTACTACCCAGACTCAAGCCAA
>CBFIBN010000186.1:0-2807 GCA_965660775.1 Arenicellales bacterium
AACCGTCTTTCATAACCGTAACTCCGTAGGAGTTCAGCCGTGAGTGCGTAGGACCACACCACAAGACGGTTTCACAGCTAGTGGGTTAGTGAGGCGTGATTAGGCAGATGTGTTTTATGTCAGCATCTCGCCTTACGTAATTTGTATAAAATCAATACGGAGAAAATGTTTTGCCAACTGCATTAATACAAGGTCGGATCGCTGTTCAGTACGAACACCTCTTAAGAGCCGAATTAAACGATGATTGGAAAATTCTAGTGTGGGATCCGTCGTGCAATGGGCCCGATCAGTTTATTGCCATGGCGCTTGAGGCAGATGCCATCATCGGTGGGAAAATACCGACACCCCATTGGCCGAACATACCGAAACTAAAAGTGTTTCAGATTCCGTGGACCGGATATGATTTTTGTTCACCGCAAACGATGCCAAACGGCATTCCTGTATGTAATTGCTATGAACATGAAACAACGATCGCCGAATTTGTCCTTTGTGCCATGCTCGAAACCAAAATTGGATTGCGGCAAATAGATCAACGTTTTCGGGCTGAAGGATGGGGCGGCAGACAGCCGGGCTCATCTCGAAATCACGGAGAAATCCGCAATCGGACGGTGGGCATCGTGGGTTACGGGCATATCGGTAAAGAGGTTGCGCACCGCGCTGCGGCCTTTGGTATGCGAGTGATCGCGATCCGCCGATCGAAACACAAAACCATACCCCCGCTTGATTGGCTGGGAAGCACCGACCAGCTCGATCAATTACTCGCTGAAAGCGATTTTGTTGTGGTGGCCTGTGATATGAATAAAGAAACCATAGGCATGATTGGGGCGCCCCAATTAGCCAGGATGAAGCCCGACAGCGTGATCATTAATGTGGGCCGTGGCCGGGTCATAGACGAAGAGGCTCTTTACCAGGCACTGAAGGATCGGTCTATCGGTGGTGCTGTCCTCGACGTTTGGTACAACTATATTGGTAATGACAAAGAAGATGTGTGGCCTTGTAATTACCCATTCCAAGATCTTGACAATGTCATTCTCAGCGCCCACGAGAGTGCGGCGTCACCAGAGCAACTGGAACGACGATGGAAGTTCGTCGCAGATAATCTGCAGCGGGTGGCAAATGGCGGGCAGCCAGAAAATCAGGTTTTTCTGGGAACGGCGACGGCGGGCCTATAAAAAAAGCGTTTGCGCCTGTTTGATGCTGGCGCATCGGGGCGGCGGCTGATTCACCACAACGCGTGGGTCTCAGTTCATCGCTTTGGTCAGTGCATTCGCGCCGTCTTGCAGTGCCTCGCTGGCTTTGTCCAGCATGCGACTGTAGTGAATAAAACTGTGTAGCACGCCAGGGTAGATTTTGAGGTGTGCAGGCCTATTGGCCTTTCTCATGGCCTCATGCAACGCAACAGAGTCGTCGTGTAGTGGATCGCATTGTGCAGCGGCGATAAAGGCCTGCGGCAGGCATGCGATATCTCCGCTCAACACATTAAAGCGTGAATCTGCATGATCGCTAGGGTTCGTGAGATAACTGTCGAGGTAGAACGCTTTTTCCTCGCGGGTAAACTCGTAGTCGGCATTGCCATATTGTTGCCATGACCACGAATCTGTCAGGCCATACGCTCCATAATAAAGTAACAAGAACCGTATTGCCTGATGGTCTCGTTGGTAGTGCAACTGGGTCACGGCAACAGCCATGTTGGCGCCCGCAGAATCACCGCCCAATGCCAGGCGGGTAGGGTCAAGACCGTGGTTGCGGCCCGAGGTTTCCAGCCATTGGACAACTGCCAACGTCTCGTTGATGGCGACCGGGAACTTGTGCTCCGGCGAAAGTGCGTAATCGATGCCAACCACAGTTGCACCGGAGAATTTCGCTAACAGGCGCATGACGCGGTCGTGGGTGTCGAGGTTTCCCACGACCCAACCCCCACCGTGCAGGTACAGCAGGGTAGGGCAGGGATTCTGATTGAAAGGCCGATAGATCCGTAGCGGGATATCTCTAAGGGGGCCAGGCACCGACAACGCTTCCACGCCGCCCATCTCTGGCTTTATGGCGTTCCACCATGCCCGCTCGTGGTTATAGTTTTTGCGAATGTCGTCGATCGAAAGATTGCCCAGGTCTTGCAGGCCGAGGGTGAGCGTACGGCGCTTTTTCATCACCGCTATCATCTGCGGGTCCAGGGTTACAGGTATAACGGACATGCTGAATAGTGACTGAATTTTTTGATGCCGGGATTACTCAAGCACGAATTCGAGCCATGGTTGGGTCGTACAGGGGTTGTAGATGAATTTCACAGGGCACCTCGATTCCGGCTACCTCCAAAGTGTATTCGCCGTTTTTTAGAAAATCATGGCCGACACCACTGGCGTTACGCACGTAACCGTAGCCGATACTGCAGCCAAGCGTATGACCATAGCCGGCACTGGTCAGCCAGCCCACCCGTTCGCCATTGCGGTACAGGGTTTCGCGCCCGATCAGATTGACCTGCGGGTCTTGCACGGTGAAGCAGACCATTACTTTTTTAAGCCCATCACGGCGTTGTTGTTGTAGCGCAGCTTTACCCAGAAAATCAGTTTCGCTTTTCAGTTTTACCGCCCAGCCAAGTCCCGCCTCCAGCGGCGTGTGATCGGGTGAAAGATCAGCGCCCCAGGCGCGGTATCCTTTTTCCAGCCGCAAACTCTCGATCGCGCGATAGCCGGCGTTCTGTATTCCAAGGTCAGCTCCAGCCGACATCAGCGCCTGGTAGACCTTAAGGGCATTATCTGCTGGGATGTGAAGTTCAAATCCCAGTTCGCCCACATAGGTCAGGCGCAATA
>CBFIBN010000187.1:0-2786 GCA_965660775.1 Arenicellales bacterium
ATCGCCGTAGATCAGGAGGGCGGAAGGGTACAGCGTTTTACTGATGGCTTTACTCGCTTACCGGCATTGAGGGCAATAGGCGACCTGTATGACCGCGATCCTGATCGGGCATGTTGTTGGGCCCGGGCCGTTGGCACTGTCCTCGCAAGCGAACTCGCCGCAGTCGGGGTTGATTTTAGTTTCGCCCCTGTTCTGGATCTGGCCAGTGCTAACAAGACCATTGGCGAAAGGGCGTTCCATCAAAAGCCCGATATTGTCCAGTTGCTGGGCTCCCAACTCGCCTTAGGCATGAAATGGTGCGGGATGCGGGCGGTGGCGAAGCATTTTCCTGGCCATAGCGGGGTTATCAAGGATCCCCACCTTGATCTACCGCGGGATCACCGCTTGCTAAATGAGATCCAATTAGCCGACGCCTTAGTTTACCAGGATCTGGACTCGGATCTGTTTGGAGGAATCATGACTTGCCACGTGGGCTTCAGTACGGTGGATGATTTGCCTGCGACCTTCTCGGCCAGATGGCTTCGCCAGGAACTTCGGGAACGTTTGCATTTCACCGGTGTGATCTTCTCAGATGATCTAATGATGGGAGCTCTGAGTGAAGTGACAGACCCAGTCGAGCGAGTATTCAAGGCGCGTACCGCCGGATGCGACATGATGTTGTTGTGCAATGATCAACGCGCGATCGATCTGGTTCTCGATAGCGTCGATCTTTCGCCTCTGGATGAGAAGACCCAGGCCCGCATCGACAAGATGCGGCTGCGAGATATTCCAGGCCCGAACAGGCAGATGCTCATCGATGCGAAAGAGCGGGTCATCAACCCGGAGCTTTGAACCACTCAGTGATCGGCGCGCTCCATGTACTCGCCAGACTCGGTGCTGACTTTTATTCGGTCACCGACATTAATGAATGCAGGTACGATAACCCGTAGGCCGGTTTCGACAATTGCCGGTTTGCCGGAACCCGCGGCTGTCTGACCTTTCACCACGGATTCGGTTTCGGTTACCGCCAGAGCCACGCTTTGGGGAAGTTCGACGCCGATAGGCTGGTCGTTGTAGAAATTTATCTGGACCTCTTCATTGGGAAGAAGATACTCTGATTGCCCGGCGAGGTCGTCGCTGGCTAATTGAAGCTGCTCGAACGAATCGAGGTCCATAAATACGAAATCGCTGCCCTCAGGATACAGATATTGCATTTTACGAGGTTCGACGTGCGCCTTCTCAAGCTTGTCTTCGGAGCGAAAACGTTCGTTCAACTTGGTATTATCTGAGATGGCCTTCATTTCCAATTGCGCAAACGCGCCGCCTTTACCAGGTTTAACATGAGATTTCTTCAATATCCGCCAGAGTTTCCCTTGGTATTCAACGAGATTCCCAATGCGGACATCGGATGCAGAGATTTTCATGGATTTAACAATGTTTTATGAATTTGAGCGTGGGCATTCTACGACCTTGCAAGGCCCCCAACAACTGCGAAGAGGCGAGGCATGAGCCAATCTAACGTAGAACGGGGCGTAAAGAGCACCCGGATTAAAGAGTATTACGATCCCGCATGCGTTCGGTGTCCCCGACTGACCGGGTTCCTGGACCAGGTTCGGGTGAAACATCCTACTTATGAGTGTCGGCCGGTGTCGCAGTTTGGTTGCTGGAATTCACCGCTTTTGATTGTTGGGCTTGCCCCTGGACTGCACGGAGCGAACGCGACTGGACGCCCGTTTACCGGTGATCACGCTGGAATCATGCTTTACCAAACGCTTTATCAGTTCGGATTTTCCAGTTCGCCCGAGTCCTTCAAGGGCGACGATCTCGAGTTGTACGGGTGTCTGATCACCAACGCCGTCAAATGTCTGCCTCCTGCGAATAAACCGAACGCGGCTGAAGTCAATGCCTGCCGGTCATTTTTGATTCAAGAACTGGCAACTGTCCCAGTAAACGGCGTGGTGCTTGTGCTTGGCCGCCTGGCGCATGATAGTGTGGTTCGGGCGCTTGGACTCACGCTGAGCCAGATGCCGTTTCGGCATGCGGGAGAACTGGAGATACCTGATCAACGCACCTTAGTGTCGAGTTATCACTGCAGTCGTTACAACACCCAAACCCGACGTCTCACCCAGGCTATGTTCAATGATGTTTTTGCTCGGGTGCGGGAACTGCTGAGCTAGTTGATGTCCTTCGATCAAAAAATATTCTTAGCAAGCCTGACTAAAGGCCCAGGCGTATATGTGATGCGGGACGCGAACGGCCGGCCAATATATGTGGGCAAGGCTAGTAATCTTAAGAGTCGCGTTTCGAGTTATTTCAATAAGACCGGGCAGAATAATAAAACGCGGTTGTTGATGGCGAATCTTGCAGACATCGACATCCAACGGACCCGCAGCGAGATCGAGGCTTTGTTGCTGGAAAGCAATCTCATCAAGCGGTTGCGCCCGCGTTTTAATATCCTTTTGCGCGATGACAAGAGTTACCCTTACCTGCGCCTTTCTACCGACAAACAATACCCCGGACTTTCTTTGCATCGAGGGGGTACGCGTGGGAAAGGGCGCTTCTTCGGGCCTTACGCCAACACCGGATCGGTCCGAACCATCCTCGCCGAATTGCAAAAAGTAATTCCCATCCGTCAGTGCCAGGAAACCTATTTTCGCAACCGTAGTCGACCGTGTTTGCAGTATCAAATTAAGCGCTGTTCCGCGCCATGTGTGGGTCTAATCAGCGTTACCGACTACCAGCGCGAGGTAGATCAAGTCGTCATGCTTTTGCAGGGGAAGAGTCGGGAGATAGCCGGATTGTTTGAG
>CBFIBN010000188.1:0-2734 GCA_965660775.1 Arenicellales bacterium
TTTTCTCAAAGCCTGTAATATGGTCCAGTTTGATCGGAATTTGTGACCCGCCAGATGCTGGCCGCACCCAGCCAAAAGAACAAAGTTGCTGAAGACTTCACAGTGCCACTGTACGTCACAGGCAGTGTTGAGATCTTGAGCGGGATCGGGTATTCGTACTTAGCGGAGCAGCGTGGTTCAGCTGCGAAGGTAGGAGGCACCGTTGACGTCAATAATGGCGCCAGTGGAGAACTCTGCCCCCGGCGAGGCCAGGAACAGCACGGCATGGGCGACTTCCTCGGGTCGAGCGACTCGGCCGAGCGGGCTCTGATGGCGGATGGCATCACCATCGGGTCCCTGTAGTGTAGTCTTTGCCATATCGGTTTCGACAAAGCCTGGCGCGACCGCGCCGACAAAAATTCCAAGGCCTGCCACGTGCTGGGCCAGTGACTGGGTCATTGCATTCAGCCCTGCCTTGCTGGCGCCGTAAGCCGGGCAACGCGGTTCACCTCTAAAAGCGCCGCGCGAACTGACATTTACAATGCGCCCGCCACCGTGCTCACGCATGTGCTCAACGGCACACCAGCACAGGTTGGCAGGGCCAGTGAGGTTGACGGCGAGGGTGCGCTGCCAGGCCGTTTGCCACTTGGCAAATGAGACTTCATCGATGGGGTGGGCTTCGAAGATACCTGCGTTGTTCACCAGGATATCCAGCCCGCCCAGGCTTGTAATGACTTCGGTGACGATGCGCTGTACCGTCGGGGCGTCGGCTAGGTCGCCGGCGCAAAGCACATGGCCTGTGCCGTCGAGGCTTGCCAGGGTATCGCGCGCAGCCTCTTGGTTGGCGCGACAGTGCACGGCCACCTGCGCCCCTGCTGAAGCAAACTGGCGTGCCACAGCGCGGCCAATCCCGCGCGAGGCCCCGGTGACCAATACTTTCTTATTGTCGAAGCGCATCGGTACAGATTACCGTATCTGCCCGTTTGGGAGAAGTGGCATCGCACGTGCTGTGACTATTCGCCGGGGCGGTCTGCCCAGGTGTTGCTGCTCATGGCGTTACTTACCGGGCCCTCGTAGAATGGGGCACAGGATCAGGATGTGCTTACAGGAGGAGCGCTATGAGTGACAAGCCAAGCGACGCGGAATTGACCGACGAGGAACTCGATGCCCAGTTGCGCGAGATTGCCGACCAGTTTATTGATCTGGCCAACCAGCAGGCCGAGCGCTTTCATAAGGAGAATATCAGTCAGGGCCTGATGTATGCCGCGGCACGCTTCAATGCGTTTGTGGTGACCTCGCACGCCGATGACATTGCGGCCTACGACCAGGAGCGCGACCGGGCCATCGAATATTTTGTGGAACAGTATCGGGAGATGTTCACTACCAATCTTGATGATTACCGCAATACATTTGAGGATCTTAAGTATGCCCATCTGATGTCCGGCCGGCCCAACTGAGGTTGAAATGCTTAAGGCTTAACGGTATTGGAGTATGGAGCGAGGTCCACGGCAAAGCGGGCCGCCCAGGCCAACAGCTGCCCGGCTGGCGCGCCTGGTGGGCAAAGCAATTTAGGAGGTGCTACTCGTTTTCGCGTCGAGCGCTTATTGTGCAGGGGGCTTGGGCTCCATTGTCGCTGACCCAAAAGACAATCGGCTGGCAGCAGATTTCGCAGTCTTCTACGTATTGGTCACCGGCGGTGGCTGGATCAACCAGAGCCGTGAACACCTCGGCGCAGTAGGGGCACTCAATGAGATGTTCTTCCAGTTCCATGATTACAGTATTGTGCCTGTGGGCCGCAAAAAGTAAAAGACGGACGACGCTCCCTTTAGCCCGAGCGGGATTTCGAGCTCGCCCACCAGGCAGCCAAATGATACAAAGCGCAAAACGCACAGTAAGGCGGGTGATAGGGGGTTGTAACCCAACCGGGTCAGCGCGGGCGTATGCTTGGGATTGCCAGACAAAAGCCCCGCGGTTGTGCCATTGCCAATATCATGAGCCTGGGCCAGCATCACCAAAGGTGAGCTCCAGGGAAGCCCAACCCAAATGAACCCAAAGAGGAAATCATGACCGATTACACCAAGATGACTTGCGAGGCCTGCCGGGTTGGGGCACCACCCGTCACTGACGAGGCGCTGGCCGAATTTTTCGCCGCCCACCCAGACTGGGAGCGCCTGATTGTCGATGATGAGCCGCGATTGCGACGGGCTTACCGCTTTGGCAATTTTGCCGCGGCACTGACTTTTACCAACCTGATCGGCGAACTGGCAGAATCAGAAGGCCATCACCCCGCGCTGCTCACCGAGTGGGGCCGGGTGACGGTAGACTGGTGGACTCACAAGATTGGCGATATTCATCTTAACGATCTGATCATGGCTTCACGCAGTGACGCCTCGTATGCTGCTGCTGGCTGAGGACTGATACTCTTTTGGATCGAACCGAGCGCTTCTATACCATCGACCGCATGCTGCGGGCCCACCAGGGCACCACCTTGCGCCAGATGATGGAGGCAATGGAAGTATCGCGGGCCACCGTGCGGCGCGACCTGGAATACATGCGCGATCGCCTGGCGGCACCCATTGCCTGGGACCATGAGGCGCGCCGCTATTGTTACGAAGCGCACTCCGAAGAGGCCGACCGCTACGCTTTGCCCGGGCTCTGGTTTAATGCGTCTGAGGTGCACGCACTGCTGACCATGGAGCATTTGCTTTCCAGTTTGCAGCCTGGTCTGCTGGAACCACACATTGAACCCTTACGT
>CBFIBN010000189.1:0-2720 GCA_965660775.1 Arenicellales bacterium
CGTTGTACTCGAGTTTTGGCCAGACCTACTTTATCGGTGTATTTGGCCCACAGGTCCAGAACGAGTTCGGCCTCAGCCACACCGCGTGGGGCAGTATCTATATGGCCGGGACACTGGCGAGCGCTCTGGTGATGCCATTTACCGGCGGGTTGATCGACCGTTTTCGCCTGTCTCGCTACGCGCTGACCGTCTGCGTACTGCTGGTGGGTGCCTGTGCCTATATGGCTTTGGTGCCAGGCCCCGTCGCGCTGGTACTGGGTATCTTTTTGCTGCGCCATTCGGGACAAGGGCTGGCCTCGCACGTTTCCATCACCAGTATGGCTCGTTATTTTGATCGGGACCGAGGTCGGGCGATTGCCATCGCCTCGCTGGGCTACACCGTAGGTGAAGCTGCGCTGCCATTCCTTGCCGTTTTGACAATCGCGGCGTTCGGCTGGCGCTGGACCTACGCCGGCGCTGCGATACTGGCCGGTATAACGCTGATACCGGCAACCCTGTGGCTCTTGGGCGGTCACGACCGCTTTCATCAAAGGCACCTGGACAAACTATCCACCAAGGCAGATTCCCCGGAAAAAGCGACTGTCTCGTGGACCCGCGCTGAAGTTCTGCGTGACCCACGGTTCTATCTCATGAGCCCGGGGATTCTGTCGTCTTCTTTGATTGGGACGGCGCTTTTCTTTCACCACCTCAATATTGCCCATGTCAAAGGCTGGTCCGGCGAATGGATTACGGGCGCTTACACGATCTTTGCTGCAGCCGGAATTGTAACCATGCTGGTGGCGGGCCCATTGATTGATCGCTGGCGCGCCGTCAATGTGGTGCAAGTCATGCTGATACCGCTGGCGGCAGGATGCTTTATTCTGGCTTCGGTGAGCCACCCCCTGGGCGTCGTTCCCTATATGATGATGCTGGGCGCCCATACTGGCCTTGCACACACCTCAGTATCGGCGCTGTGGGCCGAACTCTATGGCGTTAAACACTTGGGGGCGATCAAAAGTCTGTACATGGCGCTCATGGTACTGGCCTCGGCACTGGGACCGGTCAGCATGGGCATGCTGATGGATGCCGGCATATCGATATACTGGGTCTGTATGATATTCGGCAGCTACGCGATCCTTGGAAATCTGCTGATGATGGGCGCTCTTCGCACGCGGCCAACGATAAGCCGCGCCGATAACACTCGCCCGACGCCGCCATGAACGACCACGCCACTAGCGATTACCAGAACCTGGGTCCCGCTGAAATCCTTGAGGCGGTAGACAGTCAGGGCTATTACAGCGATGGGCGGTTGTTAGTCATGAACAGTTACGAGAACCGGGTCTACCGGGTTGGCCTGGATGACGATAAAACTATCGTCGTTAAATTTTACCGACCCGGCCGCTGGAGCGATGCGGAGATTTACGAGGAACATCATTTTGCTCTTGAACTGGCCAAGCGGGAGATCGCGCTGGTCCCACCGCTGGCCAATTCCAAAGGTGAAACACTGTTTAGACACAAGAGTTATCGTTTTGCATTGTTTGAGTGCTATGGCGGTCGGCCACCGGATTTTGAGAGCCCCGATCAGTTACGCCAACTCGGTCGTTTTATCGGGCGATTGCATGCGGTTGGCAGTGAGACAGCCTATCAGCATCGACCTACACTGGACGCCACAACCTTTGGCTCAAGCTGTGTCGAGTTTCTTCTTAAGAACAGGTTTATTCCAGATGAACTGATAGCAGCATACGAATCTTTGAGCCAAGATCTACTGCAACGGATACAGTGGTGTTACGAACGCTGCCCTGAGATCAAGTTCATCCGAACCCATGGCGACTGCCACAGCGGCAATATTCTCTGGACTGATGATGGTCCGCACCTGGTGGACCTCGATGATTCACGCATGGCACCAGCGATACAGGACCTTTGGATGTTTCTGTCTGGCGAGCGAGAAGAAAGGGAGATAAGCCTTGGCATTCTGCTGGAGGGTTATACCGCCTTTGCCGATTTTGATCCGGCGCAGTTAAACTTGATAGAGGCGCTACGGACCCTGCGCCTGATGCACTATTACGCCTGGATTGCCCGACGCTGGGAGGATCCAGCCTTCCCAAGAGTTTTCTCGTGGTTTAATACGCCGCGGTCCTGGGAACAACATATCCTGGACTTGCGCGAGCAAGCTGCCCTGATGGATGAACCGGCACTGGTATGGCAACCCATGCCCTAAGACTGCTGCACCGGCGAGGGCCGCCTCCACCAAAGCACAAAAAGTGCGCCACCTACTGTTGTTACCCCGTTTATGGATCAAATAGAGCAGTCTAATTCGTTAAGAACCTTTGCTACCCTGGTGCCCTACCTGTGGCCAGCAAAACGTCCGGACCTCAAGGCGCGGGTGACTATTGCATTATTCAGCCTGGTGCTGGCCAAAGCCGCCAATGTCTACGTGCCATTGGTGCTAGGTGATGCCGTAGATCAGTTGGGAGCCCTCGATCAGCAACACGGGTTGTGGTTGGGCATTCCACTTGCCGTGATTCTGGCTTATGGGGCATTCAGACTCTCGGTGTTGGTGCTAAACCAGTTGCGTGATGCCCTGTTTGCCCGGGTAGCACAAAACGCCGTGCGTACCCTAGCGCTACAAGTCTTTGAACATCTGCACACGCTGTCGATGCGCTTTCACCTATCGCGCAAAACTGGAGCACTGAACCGTTTCATCGACCGGGGCACTAACAGCATTCAGTTCCTGCTTTCTT
>CBFIBN010000190.1:0-2716 GCA_965660775.1 Arenicellales bacterium
TGATTGGCCGCCCGGTTGTGCGTCAACCAATCATCCACCATGCCGACTGTCGCATCGATGGCCTCGAGCTGCATTCCCCTTTGGGCCGCGATCAATGCGACCAGTTTGTCGACCCGTTCAATTGCCTGCGCGCCACTCGCCAATGCGCGGGCTGCTGAAGATGGGTTGGCGAGCAAGGTTGCCGCTTTCGCATATTTTTCAAAAGGCACGAAATCAGCTGCTTGGCCGCCAAGGTCAATGCACAAATTCACTACCCAGTCATAAACAGCGCGGCTAGCCTCGATATTACTGTGCACCGCATCCTTGATCGGCCGCATCTGATCTGGCTGAACGCACCGGTAATTACCCGCCATCAGCATTGCCCATTTTGCCAGGGGCACGAAAATTGACTCATGAACGCGCAACTTGACCGGAACTTGAATCAGATCACCGTCACCAAGGTCGAAGCGGGCGGCCTCGATATCTTGCTCAAGCTGTAGCAGCATTTGGGTATGCGCCTGCGACACAAACCGCGCGACCTTAAAGTTTGTCGGCAGCCGCACCTGTAGTACATTGGGTTTCTCTTCAGGGGGGCGAAATGCCTGCGGGTCTGGACTGCACAGCGTTAGAAGCTCCGGGTCAAAATCATCCCATAACGCAGCCTCGGAGAAACAGCTATGCAGCCTATCAGTATCGAGTCCCGGGATGCGTTTGAGGTACGGCAAAAGCGGCATATTCGTGACCGCCATCGTCGGAACCCGTGAAACAGCGACCCGCCCCAGTAGTTCACGAACACCCGAAGCGCTGTATTGCGGCTCCTGCATCGCCAGAACGACGAGGTCAAATTCTGACGGATCAACATCGCTCGGCTGCGATGCGCGCAACGTTCCGGCGAGCTCGCCAGAGCGGATCTCGACAGAACCCTCGCGTGCTTTAATCGGCGTGCGCACCACTGAACCTTCAGTATTGAATAAAGCGGCTGTTGCCTCACGGCAGACCAGGGTGGTGTTATGCCCCGCAAGCAGTAGCTTGGTAGACAGGAGTGATCCATAAGACGCCCCCAGTATCAGAATCCGATACTTGCCACCCGTCTTGTCATTTTGAGAGGCAGTCAAATCGCCTGCCAACCCCTGCACTTCTCCCATGATAGGTTTCTCGATTTACTTAAGAAATGATCGGCGATTCTAACGCAAGCGGAGATAAATTCGGGCCAGAATTACAGGCAATCGCTTAGTCTTTTGCGCTGGCCATCTGTCACTACACTCACCACCTTCAAGCGGATTGGTTATAGTCGTCGCCAGGAACGAGCAACCCAACCTTTTATGCCAGGTACAAAGAAATCTATGAGCAACATCCATGTCTTCTCGGATGTCAACAAACCGGTATCCTCAAATCCAGCCGATGGATATACCATGCCGGCAAAGTTCTACACCGATCCAGCAGTCTACGAGCTAGAGAAAACAGCCATATTTTCAAAGACATGGCACTACATTGGCCATGATAGCCATGTCTGCAACACCGGCGATTATCTCACCTTGGATATCGCTGATGAAAGTGTCTTTATTATTCGATCCGATGACGGCCAGTTGCGGGGGTTCTTTAACGTGTGCCGTCACCGGGCCCATCGGCTGCTGGAAGGTGCTGGAAATGTCCGCAATATCGTCTGCCCTTATCATGCCTGGTCCTACCGCAACGATGGCAGCTTGCGCTATGCACGCTTCAGTCGCGACATGCCAAGCTTTGATCCTGATGACTTCTGCCTTCCCGAGATACGGGTCGAATCTGTTCAGGGCCTGCTGTTCGTCAACCTGGATCTCGATGCCACGTCTATTGATGAACTGGCTCCAGGTTTCAAAAAAGATCTTGGTGAGTTGATACCACATATGAGCTCTCTGAGGCCACTGGACACTTTCGCCTTCGATTCGCCAGAGTCGGCTGACTGGAAAGCTAATTGGAAAGTCATAGTGGACAACTACCTTGAGTGTTACCACTGCGCGTCCGCCCATCCGGCTTTAGCCGATCTGATGGAAATGGAAAGCTACGAACACAAGGTACAGCATCGATGGGCACGTCAGATCGCCCGCAAGACTCGTAGCGAAAATAAAGCTTACACGTTTGACGAAAGTGACGACATACAGATCGCCGCCTACTGGTATTTGTGGCCAACAACATCGATCTGGCTTGTGCCTGGCTCGGCCAATCTGTTCGTGCTGGCCATGATGCCGAAAAATCACGAAAGTACCGTTTTTTCAGGTCATCGATACGGCTTGACTGACGCCACAGCTACCGAACGCAGTACCTACCTGAATAAGATCCTTGGACCGGAAGACCAGGGACTTTGCGAATCAGTGCAGCGCGGGCTTAAGTCGCAATCCTACAACCAGGGCCGATTCATGGTCGATCCATCCCACTCAGGTACCGCCGAACACGGCGTGCACCAGTTTCACCAATTGGTGGTCGAAGCACTGGACCAATAGTCAGCTCAGGGGGTCACGCTAGCGGCCACGAAAGCGATTTAATCTTTATCGAAATCAGATCACTTTCCTAAAATCGATAATGACGTCCAGCCTGGGGCGACCAAAGCAAAACCCTGAGCCTGGTGACGACAGGCTGGGGTTGTAGCAACAAGTTAAGCGTTTCAGACCAGTCGTGTTCTACCTGGACCCGCATGGTCTCAGGCGTGCTGAAGCGTCCGACATCTACAACGGGCTTGGTAGTGGCTGATTAGCCATGACCG
>CBFIBN010000191.1:0-2687 GCA_965660775.1 Arenicellales bacterium
CTGGAGATATTGAATGGCCGTTGAACGTACCTTTTCCATCGTAAAGCCAGACGCCGTCAGGCGCGACCTCATTGGCAAAATCTATGCACGGTTTGAATCCGGCGGATTACAGATCATCGCCAGCAGGATGATTCAGCTCACCCGGGTTCAAGCACAGGAATTCTACGCAGTTCATCGGGAACGGCCGTTTTACAACGACCTGGTCGAGTACATGACTTCTGGGCCCGTGATGGTGCAAGTGCTTGAGGGCGAAAACGCGATTGTGCGAAACCGCGAAATCATGGGGGCAACCAACCCTGTTGAAGCGGCTCCAGGTACGATACGGGCTGATTTTGCCGAATCGCTCGAAGCCAACTCGGTGCATGGGTCTGATGGCCCCGATACCGCGCGGGAAGAAATAGGGTTTTTCTTCGAATCGACTGATCTGTGCTCTAGAGCGGCCTGAGCCAAGGGCGAAAGCGGGTGCCACAGCAGATCAACTTACTCGGACTGGATCGATCGGCGCTGCAGGAGTATTTCGTCGCGCTGGGCGTGAAAGAGTTTCATGCTCGCCAATTCCTTAAGTGGGTCTATCAGCGTGGCGTCACTGATTTCTCCAAGATGACAGACCTGGGCCTTTCGCTACGGCAGAGCCTGTCTGAAAAGGCGATGCTGGCTTTACCGGATAAAGCGGGTGAACAAATCTCTAAAGATGGCACCCGGAAGTGGCTTTTTCGGCTTGCGGATGGCAACTGTATCGAAACCGTATTTATTCCCGAAGATGATCGGGGAACCTTGTGTGTCTCATCTCAGGTAGGCTGCACCCTGAATTGCACCTTTTGTGCAACTGCCCGACAAGGCTTCAGCCGTAATCTCCAGGCCAGCGAAATCATTGGCCAACTCTGGCTGGCGGGACGGTTGTTGGCTGATGCAGGATACGGGCCAAGACCAGTTACGAATGTGGTCATGATGGGTATGGGCGAGCCGCTACTAAACTACGATGCAGTGGTCAGTGCGATGCGTTTGATGTTGGACGATCTGTCGTTCGGGCTGTCGCGTCGGCGCGTCACCCTTTCCACCGCAGGCGTCGTGCCGGCAATAGATCGTTTGGCCAAAGATTGCCCGGTCAGCCTTGCGGTCTCTTTACACGCAGTGGAAGATGATATTCGTGACCAGTTGGTGCCGCTGAATCGTAAATATCCTATCGACCAGCTTTTGGGCGCTTGCCACCGTTTCCTGAATAACGACAGCCGGCGACGGATTACTTTTGAATACGTTATGCTAGATGGCATAAACGACTCTGCCGATCATGCCCGAAAATTGGTGCGCCTGCTACGAGATATTCCTGCGAAGGTGAATCTTATACCATTCAATTCGGTTGAGGGTATTGCGTACGATTGCTCCCCGAAAGTGGTAATCGACCGATTTCGTGAGGAAGTCTTGGCGGGTGGATTGATGACAATGACTCGTCGCACCAGAGGCGCCGATATTGCTGCTGCGTGCGGACAACTGGCAGGTGAAGTTCGTGATCGCACCAGCCGCAGCGCACGATACGCCTTAGGCGGTGATAGCAGATGAGGTTGGCGACAGTATTTTTTGGACTGATGATGCTGGCCGGTTGCGCCGCTGTGCAGGACAACCCGTCGGGCTGGAACGACAGCCAGCAAGCCGAGTTGTATACGCGTCTTGGTCTGGGTTATATGAAGCAAGACCGCCTCTCGGCTTCACTTGAGGCCCTGGAGGAAGCGCTGGCTATTGCGCCACAAGACTCGGCGGCAAATCATGCCATGGCCTTGCTGAGATATAAGCTGGGTGAACCAGCAGAGGCGCGTCGACGGTTTAGAATTTCTGTGGCCAGTGACCCTGGCAATTTCGGCGCTCGCAATGATTTTGGCACCGTTCTTTGCGACTTAGGCGCCTGGGCGGATGGGATTCAGCAGTTCCGTCAGGCCTTGGATGACCCCTTCAATACGGCCGCGTATCGCAGCCAGTTTGGCCTCGGTGTTTGCTTGATGGGGGTGTCAGACCTGATTGGAGCGCAAGATCAGTTTCGTGCGGCGCTCGTATCACGGCCGAATAACAGCGCAATTCTGTACCAGTGTGCTGTCGTAAGCTTTAATTTGGGGGAAAATCTCTCTGCGAGGGCGTTTCTCGAGCGTTATTTCGGTACCGGCCTGGCGTCAGCCGACAGTCTGCTGCTTGCTGTTCGTAACGAACAAAAACTTCGAGCCAAGGACCTCGTAGCGCAGTATGCATCTAAACTACGCTCAGATTATCCAGCGAGCGAGCAGGTGGAAGAACTAAGAGCGATCATGGTTGGCGGATCGAATGACTGATAAAGGTACTCAATCCAGCCCTGGAGAGATACTGCGTGGCGCCCGAGAGCTCTACGACTGGAGTATCGAGGACGTAGCGGTCGAATTGAACCTTCTGCCCGACATGGTTCGTGCGCTGGAGGCCGACGACTACAGCAACACCGCCGGTTGGACCTATGCCGTTGGTTATCTTCGAAGTTATGCACGCCTGGCTGGTGTCAGCGTAGAGCAGGCGATAGCTGACTACCAAACGGGTCTGCCACCAAAAGAAGATGGCCCCGGCACGATGACCGAGCACACCAAGAGTCGATACCAACCGGTTGCAATTCATTACCGGTGGGTAGTCACTATCTTTGTGCTGCTGTTGGTTGTTGGCGGCTTATATGGTGCCTG
>CBFIBN010000192.1:0-2649 GCA_965660775.1 Arenicellales bacterium
GGCCAGCCGGCGCGTCGCAGAGCCATTAAAATCATCCTCAAAGTCGCGGCCCTTTGTATCAAAAAACGGCTGCAGTTCGCTTGCCACCTGATCAACCAGGGCGGCACTGGCCAGATCACGAACCACGATCGCGCCATCATTTTTCAGCGCCAGGATCTGTTCATCCAAAGGGTCCGATGCCCTGAAATAACTGACCGATAAAGGCGAACGGTCCGATGATTTATTCATGTCTGATCGCGCTTGTGTGTTTTATCTGAACCATCGATCGTAGCGGGTGTTTTGGCATCGCTGGCCAAGGCGCTATCATGGCTGTCGACATCCACTATACGTCAGCCGTTAACGCCGGTACGACCTCGCAGCTACAAACAACTCTACCTTGGGCGGCTCTATGATTGCTACCACGATACACATGGTCGGGCATTTGCTGGTGCCAGGGCTCGTGGCCGTGATTTTTTTTCGCCCCCGCTGGCGCTATGCCTGGTTGATCATGCTTGCCACCATGGCGGTGGATCTTGATCACCTGCTGGCTGATCCGATATTTGACCCGCAGCGCTGCGGCATTGGTTTTCATCCTCTGCACAGTTACCCGGCCATCATGGCCTACCTTGTGGGTCTGGCATTTAAACCCGTGCGCATCGTGGCGGCGGGGCTACTCATCCACATGGCCATAGACAGTACCGATTGCCTGCAGATGATGCTTTAACGGATTCATTGCGGGCGCTAAATGGCCAGCCGGTTGCCGGCAGTCGGCACGCGGGTAAGCCATCTGGCGCCACAGGCCTGATGTCGTCTAAACAATCAATTTATATTGATATATCTTCCTATAAACATAAGTAAAAAATTATATAAAGACTAAGAAAGTCTGACTGTCAGCGCTGTAAACCTGATGCTATCGTTTGCCTTCTGGGTAACTTACCTCCTTTGGTATCCAGACTCTGCCCTGCGCAGTCTCTCCTCCCCCAATCTTGAGTCTGCGCGGGGCTTTTTCTTTTCTTTTTATCTTGCGATGCTGATATCACGACATCGCACAGCATCAGTGGTACTTAAGGGCAGTGGTTGCGGGGTTAAAACCCGCGAGCCATGGGCGATTTCCAGCCACGCTGGCCTTGATGGCGCGCCCGTGTACCATGAATAGACTCCAGCGGTCGGGTCAGTCGCCAGCGCCGCCGGGCTTCTTTTTCCCAGGCAGCAAAATCGCCCCTGCCAAGCAAATGCTCCAGATCATCGGGGTGAGCGCCTTGGGCCAGGTACTTTTCGGCCTGGCGGATAATCTCGCTCAACGGTTTTTTCGACATAGCGCTAAAGTCCGTACACTCACAAGAGATGCGATTTTGCATCGGCCACAGGCTCACCCGATGAATCTGCGGTGTGCGCACAATATGTTCGCCCGCGAACGATTGGCCGGGGCGCGTCTGGGCGTGGATAATGGGCCAGCCCCGTGTGGCCTGGAGACTTCCCTGCTATGAACACCAATTTGCTGCTGGCTGCTTTGGCGGTACTGGTTGCGCTCAACCTGGTACTGCTGCTGCGCTTGTCCGGGCGCAAGACGTCGGGCGATGCGGAACAGGCGGTACGCAAAGAGTTGCGCGATGGCCGCGAGGAAGCCGCAAAGCGCAGCCGCGAGTTACGCGAGGAAGTCTCGGGGAGCCTTAGCAAAACCGCGCAGACGCTTTCTGGCACCGTGGGCCAGCTGGGTAATGTGCAAAAACAGCAGCTCGAGGGCGTGACCACTCAGGTACAGGCGCTGGTTGAGACTAACCAGCAGCGCCTTGAGGGTCTGCGCGCGACGATCAGCGAGCAGCTGAACGAGATGCGCGAGGCCAACGAGAAAAAACTCGAGGAGATGCGTCGCACGGTCGATGAGAAATTGCAGGGCACCCTGGAAAAACGCCTGGGCGAATCCTTCAAGGTGGTCAGAGAGCAGCTCGATGCCGTGCACAAGGGCCTGGGCGAGATGCAGAATCTTGCCACCGGCGTTGGCGATCTTAAGAATGTGCTCACCAACGTTAAAGTGCGTGGCACCTGGGCCGAATACCAGCTCGAAGCCATTCTCGAACAAGTGCTTACCCCCGATCAGTTCGACCGCAACGTGGCGACCCGCGAGGATTCATCCGAGCGTGTCGAGTTTGCGATCCGCCTGCCCGGACGCAGTGATGATCCGAACGATTGCGTCTGGTTACCGATCGACTCCAAATTTCCCCAGGAGGATTACCTGCGCTTGAGCGAGGCCGCGCAGAGCGCCGATGCCGAGGCGGTGGCGCAGTCCACCCGCGAGCTGTTGCGCTCGATCACACAGTCGGCCAAGACCATTGCCGAGAAATACCTCAACCCGCCGCAGACCACGGATTTCGCGGTGTTGTACCTGCCTACCGAGGGCCTGTATGCCGAGGTGCTGCGTCAGCCCGGCCTGGTGAGCCAGCTGCAGCAGGATTACCGCGTGGTGGTCAGTGGCCCGACCACCATTGCCGCGCTGCTCAGCAGTCTGCGCCTGGGCTTTCGCTCGCTGGCCATCGAGCAGCAGGCAAGTGAGGTATGGCAGGTGCTCGGTGCGGTCAAAACTGAGTTCGGCCGCTTTGGCGATGTGCTGGCCAAGGTCAAAAAGCAGCTGGCCACGGCGAGTAACACTATCGAGAGTACCGAACGGCGTAC
>CBFIBN010000193.1:0-2644 GCA_965660775.1 Arenicellales bacterium
CGGCCGAGCCACGGCCCGGTTGTTTGCGACAGAGGGCGCCCGACTGACGCTCTGTGACATCAAGGCTGAGGAGAATAACCAGCTGGCCGAAGAAATCCTTGATAGAGGAGGCGAAGCGCTGGCTATTCATGTCGACGTAGGCGATCCTGAGGCCATGCAAACGGCTTTCCAGCAGGCAGCGGCCGCTTTTGACGGCTTGGATGTGATTTATAACAACGCCGGCGGTGCCACTGGAAATGATGGACTGATCACCGAGATTGAGTTGGACGAATTCTGGCACGCGATCCGGCTGAACCTCTTTGGCGCAGTGCTCGGTTGCCGATACGGAATTCCGCACCTGATCGAAGCCGGTGGTGGCGCCATTATCAATAGCGCCTCTATTCGGGCACTGATTGGGACATCGGGTGCGGATGCGTACACTGCAGCCAAAGGCGGTATCGTCACTTTGACCCGGGCGCTTGCCTTGCAATGGGCGCACGCCCGTATCCGGGTCAACGCGATCTCGCCAGGGGTCGTCCTGACCGACCGGGTACGTGGACTGCTCAGCGATGATGATCCAATCCGCTTGAAAACACCGCTAGGTCCCAGCGAGCCGGAAGACGCCGCTCCACTGGCTGTGTATCTCGCTTCAGACGAATCGCGCCAGGTGACCGGGGCTATTCTGCCCATGGATGGGGGCGCCAGCGTTGTCTAAGCCGGTCAAGGCCTGAAGCCTGCGTCTCCAGCGCCCACCCTTCTACTCGGCCGCTTTTGTCACCTTCTGTAGGCGATGGTGGCGGTTATGTGTAAAGGGGCGCACCTCCGTTGGCCAGCGGCCCTTCTCCACGGCCGTCGCCCATTCCGGGCTGGCAATCACATCCGGACTTTCGATCTCATAGATCGCGCTGTACCGAGGTTCACTGCCCGGTACAACCGACCGTAACTCACCGCCAATCGCCATAGTAAACGGCTCATTCACCAAACGGGTGACTGACAACAATCCCGGCACTTCACACAGGTTCGGTACGTGCTCTGTATCGTATACCTCGTTGAAAAGATCCTCCTTGTCCGGATCCACATCCATGCTCGCGGTGAACAAATAACGAGTTTCAATAGCCATCGCAACCTCCTTGTCTGAATTGTTGTCTGAATTGTTGTCTGAATCGTTCAATGTCTCTGGTCTGACCAGATATTACCACCGCTGATACCCCAGCCCTGGATCGCGCCGTTCAAGCGACCTTGGGTCGTGAGACAAAGTAAAGCCCCACGCCGACGAGTACCACACCCCAAACAATAGCCGGGGTTATTTGATCTCCCAAGAAAACGGCGCTGAGCAAAACCCCCGACACTGGAGAGATAAAGTTGAAACTGGTAATAACGCTTGGTGTGTATCGACTCAAAAGGTAGGAAATCACCATAAACCCCACGCCGGCGATTACAACGCCCTGGTAAAGTAGTCCGGCAATTGGCGCAAAAGCGAGATTCTCCCAGCGAATAGTTTCCAGTGTGATCGCAGCGATAGCGAACAGTGGCAACGAAAGAATCATCTGCCAGAGCACCACACGCACACCCGAAATCTTCTGCTGCACCTTGGCCATGAAAACCAGCCGTAGCCCTAACAAAGCTGCACTCAAGAGCACTACGGCACTGCCCAAACCAATGGGGCTCAAGTTTTCAAAAGTAAAGCCACCCAGCAACACCACGACAATGCCGGCAAATGCGATGATCAGTCCTGTCACCTTGCGAGCGCTTAAACGGTCACCCGCGATTACAAAATGTGCCGCGAGGGCTGCAAAGAACGGGTTAGTAGAAATCAAGATGGCTGCGATGGAGCCCTGGGTAAGGTCGAATCCAATATTCATGGTGCCAATCTGCAGCACAAACAGAATTCCGATCATCATCAATAAGCGCCACTCCCCGGGCTTGGGCCACATGGGTATTCCGCGAACTGCCGCCCAACTGGCAATACAAACAATACCGATAACAAAGCGAATAAAAGCGCTCCACATGGGAGGGAAAACAAGCAGGCCGAATTTAACGGCGACAGGGTTACCGCCCCACAAGGCATGCATCACGATGGCGACGAGAACCGCCTGCAGTGGCAATACGGCAATTGCCTGGTGGCGAAAGGCGCTCAACTAACTGAAAATATACGAATATTCAGGGGATGGTCACCCGCCCACCGTCGACGACAAATGTCTGCCCGGAAACAAAACTCGCACGATCAGAAGCCAGAAACAGGATCGCCTGGGAAATATCTTCAGGCACACCCAGTCTCTTAAGAAACGCCTCTTCTTTCATCGCCTCTTTTGCGGAGGACTGCATAGCCTTAGTCATATCTGTTTGAATAAGCCCTGGCGCCACACCGTTAACCCGGATCTGTGGTCCCAAGGCAGCAGCGAAACACCGTGTCATCCCGATCACAGCCGCTTTTGAGACACTGTATGGAATCATCGTGGGTCGCGAGCGCAATCCGGCAACCGACGCAATACAAACAATAGATCCGCCACCTCGAGCAATCATCCCATCTTTAACCGCCATGATGGGGATAAAGGTGCCATCGACATTGGTGGTCATAATCTCACGGTAATTTTCAAGCGTTAGCTTGCTGTGATGCTGCGCACTCATGATGCCGGCGCTGGTAACCAGTATGTCTATCGGGCCA
>CBFIBN010000194.1:0-2630 GCA_965660775.1 Arenicellales bacterium
TTAAAGTCAACGTAGGCTTCGTTATATTCCAGCATAGTGAATTCAGGATTATGCTGGGTACTCAAGCCTTCGTTGCGAAAATTTCTATTCAGCTCGTAAACCCGCTCAAACCCACCAACCAGACATCGTTTAATGTAGAGTTCCTGGGCCACTCGAAGGTACAAATCCACGTCGAGGGCGTGGTGATGGGTTACGAAAGGTCGGGCGTTAGCGCCGCCAGGTATTGGCTGCATAATGGGTGATTCGATCTCGAGGTATCCTCGTCGATCGAGAAAGGCGCGAAGCGCAGTTACCGTAGCTGCTCGCTTTCGAAACACCTCTTTGGATTCATGACTAACTAGGAGATCCACATAGCGCTGGCGGTAACGCGTCTCAATATCGGTCAGACCGTGGTACTTCTCGGGCAATGGACGTAGCGCCTTGACCAGCAGGCGCAACGAGTCTACGTTGACTGTCAGTTCACCGGTTCGGGTTCTAAAGAGGGTTCCCTCAATCCCAACGATATCGCCCAAATCCAGCTTTTTGAAAACCTGGTTATAGACTCCATCCGGCAAGCGGTCCCGTTGGGCATAGATCTGGATATCGCCCGACTCATCGCGGATGTTCCCGAAACTGGCCTTACCCATAACCCGGCGGGTCATCAAGCGCCCGGCGATACTTACTTTTACAGTGGCGTCCTCAAGTGTCTCGCCATTCGTATCTGCATAAGCTGCACATATAGCACCTGAATCATGGCTACGCCGAAAGTCGTTGGGGAACGCCTCTCCGGTCTGTCGTAGCACATCAAGCTTCGCCCTGCGTTGGGTGACCTGTTCATTCTCTTCAGTTTTACTCATGAGTTATACGATCCTTTAAAGGCCAGCTTTCAAACTGGCCTCGATAAACACTCCAAGCCCGCCATCGAGTACTGCCTGCGTATTGCCTGTCTCGACGCCAGTACGCAAATCTTTTATTCGCGACTGATCCAGCACATAAGAACGTATCTGACTACCCCACCCGATATCCGCCTTTGAATCCTCGAGCTCCTGCTGCTGCTGCCGCTTTTCCCGAACTTGTGCGTCGTACATACGGGCTCGAAGCATATTCATCGCTTCAGCGCGATTACGGTGCTGCGAGCGATCATTTTGACACTGTACGACGATCCCTGTCGGAAGATGAGTAATGCGCACCGCCGAATCGGTTCGATTGACATGCTGCCCTCCCGCACCGCTGGCGCGGTAGGTATCTACACGAAGGTCAGCCGGATTAATCTCCACCTCGATACTATCGTCTATCTCTGGATAAACGAACACGGAGGCAAAAGATGTATGCCGACGATTTCCGGAGTCAAATGGAGATTTTCGCACCAAGCGGTGGACTCCAGTCTCGGTGCGCAATTTTCCATAAGCGTACTCTCCTTGAATATGCACTGTAGCGCTCTTGATTCCCGCTACTTCACCGCCCGACCGCTCAACTAATTCGGCAGCCAAGTGCTCGTCTTCAGCCCACCGCAAATACATTCGCAACAGCATCTCGGCCCAATCCTGCGCTTCGGTCCCACCGGAGCCGGCCTGAATGTCCACAAACGCGCTCGCCGAGTCCAGTTCTCCAGAGAACATGCGGAGAAATTCAAGCTTCTCAAGTTGTGTCTCAATCTGTAAGGAATCTGCCCCTATCCCTTCAATCGACTCGGTATCCCCTTCCTCAAGAGCCAGTTCAAGGAACTCGCGGGCATCATGGGCTCGCAGATCCAGGCTATCTAACAGCGTTACTGTGGCCTCTAGGCTGGCCCGTTCTTGCCCGAGTTTCTGGGCTTCCTTTGGAACATTCCAGATGTCCGGGTCTTCGAGACGGAGCAATACCTCTTCCAAGCGTTCTTTACGCCCCTCGTAGTCAAAGATACCCCCTAAGTGCGCCGATCCTCATCAGCATCTGCTTAAGGCGCGCCTTCAGTTCACCGACTTCTACCATTTGTTATGACCGATTAAAAAACATTTTGGGAAACCGAAGGATACCGGAATTAGAGCAGTAGGTAATAATTCCGGGGACTCTATCCCATTGTCGGTACCCCCCCTATCCACACCGGCTCTGTGTTCGGGCGATTCAAAAGTTGCCGGCGAATGTCGTTTACGCGACAATCCTAAGCCTTCCTGAGCTTTCGATTCCCCCCTCCGACCTGAGTACCACGACCTATGATCATCGGTATACCGACTGAGAGCGCGCTGGGTGAAAGGCGCGTTGCTATTGTCCCAGAAACAATCCCTAGAATCATTGGGCTTGGTTTTACGGTTCACATTGAATGTGGCGCAGGGGAAGCGGCTGGCTTTACCGATAACGATTATCTGGCTAGCGGTGCGACGGTTGCCGACTCCAAAGAGGCACTTTGGGGCACCAGCGATATCATTGTAAAGATCCGGGCCCCAGAACAAGTTTCCCCGGATCAGGCTTCGGCCGAAATCACCCTTCTCAATGATGGCAAAACCCTGATCTGCCTCATCGGGCCTGGGCAAAACCCTCTTTTACTCGAACTCCTTTCCAACGCGGGCGTAACCACCCTGGCAATGGACGCTGTGCCTCGAATCTCCCGTGCACAGAAACTCGATACTTTGAGCTCCATGGCCAACATCGCCGGTTATCGCGCCGTGATCGAG
>CBFIBN010000195.1:0-2603 GCA_965660775.1 Arenicellales bacterium
ATGATGTATTCAAAATCACTGGGCTGTAGTCGGTAGTTGATGGGCACCAGTACGGCGCCGATCTGCGGGACCGCGTAATATCCTTCCAGGTGAGAATGTGTGTTGGGGGCAATATAGGCGACCCGATCGCCTTGTCCGACACCAAGGGCTTGAAGGGCCGATGACCAACGGTCGCACCGCTCCAGGAACTCTCTGTAGGTAAATCGCAGGTCTCCGTCTACAACCGCCTCACGGTCTGCGTAAAGCCTTTTTGCGCGTCGGGCGAAATCAATAGGGGTTAGAGCAGTTTCCATACTATTTCCAAATTAGGGGTTTCAGTAAACATAGGTCGAGTCTAAAGAAATAAAAAATTAAAATGCAACTGATTGTTGAATCGATTGGCAAGCGTTTCTTATCTGGTTCGATCGAGAATGTCCAGGGGAAGTCCAGTTGCCCAATGAGAACAGGCGCATGGTTGGGGGCATGGTATAGAACTATCTCTTGTCCTCCAAGCACTTTAGTCTTCCGGGCAAGGCAGCAGGCTCTAAAGGGCCGATCCGGCTCGAAACCTGGTCTAGGGCAGCCCTGGGCCTTCATTCGAAGTAATCCGGTTGTTTGCTTAGCGCTTCCTGTGCCGGGTTATTGTGTGGCTTTTATGTCAACACCGTCTGTCATGCCAAAAGATTTGTCATGGCGCAGGCTGGGTATGCGTTGACGAGCTATCCCGACCTCGTCAAGGTTAATCACCGCATGGATAACACCGGTTTGATCTCCTCCATCGGCAAGAATCTCACCCCAGGGATTAATGATCAATGAGTGACCGTAGCTTGCTCCGCCACCATCGACTTTTCCAATGGCGCATGGCGCAACGACAAAAGCTCCATTTTCTATTGCTCGAGCTCTATTGAGCACGTGCCAGTGGGCCGGCCCGGTCTTTTGGGTAAAAGCCGCCGGGACAAACAGGATTTCTGCACCCGATTGAGACAACTGCCGATAGAGATTCGGAAAACGAAGGTCGTAGCAGACTGTTTGCCCCATCTTTGCAAAAGGTGTCTGACAGATAACGGCGCTGTCTCCACCATGAACAGATGCGCTTTCACAGTATGATTGCCGCTCAGAAAGATTGACGTCAAACAGATGAATTTTGTCGTATCGGCTTATGATGTTTCCTTTGTCATCAATAACAAAACTTCGGTTGAGAATCTTGTTATCAGGACCATTGATAGCGATTGAGCCGATGAGAAAGAATTTCTTTTTGTTCTTTGCAAAAGCTCTCAGTCCGTTTAAAACAGGATGAGATTCTTCGGGTGCGCTCGGTGGAGTAAAAGCCGAACCTTCCGTTCTCAGCCCGCCGCAATATTCAGGCGTGGTGATGAATTCAGCGCCTTCTGTCGCTGCTTCTTCAGCGAGCGATACCGCCAGATCAAGCGCGGATTGGAAATCCGGCTGCGGACTGGTTTGAAGACAAGCAATATTTAACAGTCTTTTCGAGGTATCCATGGGTTTTCGGCCTGCTTGGTCTGAAATTAAGCTCAATATAATAGCGGCATCTGGCACGGCCGCCAGCGCCGAGCGCCGGTTTGTCAAAAGCGTTAATCAACAGCTTCCCTTAGGCAGGAATTGCTCCCTGATCCGCCCGCCTCGTTAAGCTGTCTATTGGGTAAAGAAAACTCATCGAAGCGAGGTTTTTTGGTCAAGATTCAGGCAGTTCCGAAGCAAAGTCAGCAGCTATTCGTTCATCGAGTGAATAACTGATCCACCAGCGATCAGAACTTTTCCATACTCCATTATCGTCCCTGCAAAGGCCATAAAGTGCTCCCACTGCATACCTTGCGCCATGTGCTGATCGATCCCATCGCTCTCAACATAGACTTCATTTATAGAGTAAAGAATGTTGCCGGTGGTTCCTTCGCTTGGGTCCAGCAGGTTTTTCATCTCCTCGGACTTGGCAACATGATAGTCAACAAGATGAATCCTTCCATCTGCCTCAAGCGAGTGTGTTTCCCGCATCCAGGCGGCATGGGTCGCAATCATCTCCTCTACTTCGTCCGCTTTGTCAGCAGGAACAGATAATGCAAAGTTGAAAGTCAATTGTCCATTTTCTGAAGCCATGAGTTACTCCTCATTGATTGTAATAAATGACTAACGATTCTAACGCGATTTCGCGAAAAAACGGCTCCCCCAAAATTCGAAACAGACCCTGGCGCCATCTACCGCTCGTCACTGCGACCAGATCAGGACCGGTGTTGAATTAAATCAACATCAGACCTCATCGACACGATAATGGTCAGTGCTTGGCGGTATCGCCCGCGATCTTATCCATAAACGCAAAGATAAGACCTGATAGGACAAACGCTAAATGAAGTATCACTTTCCAAAACAAGGCGTTGCTCTGATCAGCCGTTAGAGTATCAGGGATATTCATAAATGACTTTAGCAGATCGATCGCTGAAATTGCCACGATCGCACCAATTACCTTGAGTTTTAAGCCGGAAAAGTCGACCTTGCCCATCCAGTCTGGCCTGTCCTCGTGACCGGCGACATCGATCTTGGATACAAAAATCTCATAACCACTAAAAATAATCATCAATAGCAAACTGCCAACCAGAGCCATATCCACCAAA
>CBFIBN010000196.1:0-2590 GCA_965660775.1 Arenicellales bacterium
TAGTGGCATAAACAGCCGCACATAGTTACCAATAAGAGCCTGTATGGCCTACTTGCCACCCATCAATGATGGCATGATCTGTGTCTGAGTTTGCAACAACGCCTTGCTTGGCTTTCTAATCGCCGTTAGAGCGGAACCCCTTAGCGTATGAGCCACTACGAAAACTATTCACGCACCAGCGCGACTTACGACCGGACACGCCAAGCACAGGGCGTCGAGATTATTCATCGCCTGCTATCACACAACCCTCTACCGTTGAGCGAACAGGTCCTGGTTGATGCGGGCTGCGGGACGGGTCAGTACAGCGCGGCACTAATCGATGCTGTACAGCACATCCAGGCGGTCGATCTAAACCCTGGGATGCTGGCTGTCGCGGCTAACAAATTACAAGCACAGATTGCCGCGGGCAATATCGAATTGCACCAGGGCGCTATCGACGAGCTGCCGATCGATGATGAAAGCGCTGACGCGGTCATAGTTAACCAGGTACTCCATCACCTCGCCGATGACGCCACTGCTGGCTGGCCTGCACATCAACGGGTTTTTGCCGAATTCGCGCGGGTGCTCAAACCCGGTGGTATGGCCGTGATCAACAGCTGCAGTCATGCCCAGCTTGAAAATGGATTCTGGTTTTACCACCTTATTCCGGAGGCGGTTGGCCGCGTCCAACAGCGAACCGCTGACCTGGATGTACTTGGGTCTTTACTGCAACACAGTGGCTTTGGCGAGGTAGGTCACGAAACCGCGACGGACATCATTATGCAGGGGGACGCGTATTTTGATGCAGACCGGGTCCTCGACCCACAATGGCGTGATGGCGATTCGATCTGGGCTCTGGCAACACCGGCTGAACGGGAAAACGCGCTGCAAAAAGTGCGAACACTTGTAGCTCAAGGTGAGTTGCACAGCTTCATGCGCCACCACGACGAGACGCGTCTACACAGCGGCCAACTGAGCTTCACCTGGGCCGCCTTGGCCTAGTCATATACTCACATGACCAACCTTGTATTACCCAGCACCGACCCCATTTTCAGATGGTCAACATTTCGTAATCACACTTTGATACAAACTTTAGGTAAACCCCGCCCCTTAAGGTAATACGCGCCATTTATTGAGAACCCGAACCAGCTCAGAAGTGGGTTGCGCGTTCCCCGTAAAGATCACTCACAACAGCGGTTAAAATATGAGGTCTTGGTGCCCCGGCCCTTTTTCTATGTCCCGAATTCTCCGTTTCATCCTACCCATAATGTTGCTTGGCGCGGGCGTTGCGGTTTTCCTGGCGCTGACATCCTCCCGCCCGGTTGACCAGCCGCTAAATCCGACCGAGCGTAGCTGGCCAGTAGAAGCTGTCACCATACAGCGCCAACCCCTGGCCCCTACGGTACGTCTTTACGGGCGTATCGAATCGCCACATGAGTCCCGGGTGCGCTGCGCCTTGTCAACCGATGTACACGAAGTGTGGGCTCTGGTCGGACAGAACGTCAGCAAAGGCGAGACGTTGTTGCGTCTGGATGATCTGGATGTGAAGTTGACGTTGGCACAAAGAGAAGCCGAACTCACCGAGATCGAAGCGCAGATTCAAAGCGAGAACACCCGGTATCAAACTGATCGCGCGGCTCTAGTGCAGGAAACAAAACTGCTGGCATTGGCGCAAAGTGCCCTGGAGCGGGCCGAACGGCTGGCGCAGACTCAGGTTGGCTCCCAGGCCAACGTGGATGATGCCCACCAAGCCGTTACGCGCCAGCAGCTCAGCCTCACCAGTCGGCGTCGCGCTATTACCGACCACCCGTCGCGGCTCACGCAATTGCAAGCCCGTCGCCTACGAGCCGCAGCGTTGCGTGATCAGGTGCTACGGAACCTCGAGCGCACACACATCGTCGCCCCCTTTGATGGCCGGATCACGGCGGTGCATGTATCACCCGGTGATCGGGTACACCCCGGAGACCGGTTAGTGGACCTGTTTGATACCGCCTACACCGAAATCCGGGCACAGGTTCCCAACCGTCACCTGCCCGTGATCCGTCAGAGCCTGCGTGAGGGCACGCCGATCACTGCTACTGCAACACTCGATGGTACCCCGATCAAGCTAACGCTGACGCGTCTTTCCGGCAAAATTGAGGCCGGTGAAGGTGGGGTCGATGCTTTTTTTGATTTTCAAGGTGAGCGCCCGCCATTGGAACTTGGCCGCACGATACCGGTACTGGTCTCGTTACCACCACAGCCGGGCGTCTTCGCCCTACCGGCAACAGCGGTATATGGCGCCGATACGGTGTACCACATAAACAACGATCGCCTCACCCGGGTGAGCGTTGAGCACGTCGGTGAATACCGCAATGGCGAATGGGGTAGCTGGAGCCTGTTTCGCAGTACTGCCCTGCAGGATGGCGATATAGTCCTCACGAGCCAGTTGCCGAACGCCGTGGAAGGATTGAAGATCGAGATCATCTCCACTCGCGATTGAAACCCCGGCGTGAATCAGACTTTGCTCAGCACCCTTGCCCGTCACCCAGTAGCAGCAAACCTGCTGATGGTGATGATGATGATCTCCGGCCTGTGGGGCATATCAAAGCTCAATACCCAGTTCTTTCCC
>CBFIBN010000197.1:0-2578 GCA_965660775.1 Arenicellales bacterium
ACCATTTCTACGTAAGCCGTCATACCGTTGCGCACGTACTCGTGGGTAAGATCGAACATGTGGTACCACATATTGTGTATCCCGGCGAGCGTGATGAACTGGTACTTGTAGCCCATGGCGCCCAGTTCGCGCTGGAACTTTGCGATCGTGGCGTCATCAAGGTTCTTTTTCCAGTTGAACGACGGTGAACAGTTATACGCCAGTAACTGGTTGGGGAACTGTTCATGGATTGCATCGGCAAAACGGCGCGCCTCGTCCAGATCCGGTACCGCGGTCTCGCACCAGATAAGGTCGGCATACGGTGCGTAGGCAAGGCCGCGGGCAATCGCCTGGTCAAGGCCGGCGCGTGTCACATAAAACCCCTCGTTGGTACGCTCACCGGTAACGAATTCACAATCGCGCTCATCCACATCCGAGGTAAGAAGCGCAGCCGCATTGGCATCGGTGCGGGCCAACAGCACCGTGGGCACGCCACAGACATCTGCTGCCAGACGGGCCGCGACCAATTTCTGGATCGCTTCCTGGGTAGGCACAAGCACCTTGCCGCCCATATGGCCGCATTTCTTCACTGATGCGAGTTGATCCTCGAAATGCACTCCGCCGGCACCGGCCTCGATCATTCCTTTCATCAGTTCAAACGCATTAAGCACGCCACCGAAGCCGGCTTCAGCATCAGCGATGATGGGTACAAAATAATCAACGTCACCCTTGCCAGACGAAACCTGAATCTCATCGGCACGTTTGAAAGAGTTATTAATTCGGCGCACGACGGCGGGGACCGAGTTAACCGGGTAGAGTGACTGGTCGGGGTACATCGTATCAGCGATATTGGCATCGGCCGCGACCTGCCAGCCTGACAGGTAAATCGCCTTGGCACCGGCCTTGACTTGCTGAACTGCCTGACCGCCGGTCAGGGCACCGAGGGTTGGAACGTAATCGACAGTATTGAGCCGCCGCCACAGTTTTTCGGCTCCCAAACGGGCCAGGCTGTGCTCGATATGCACCGAACCACGTAGACGTACCACATCGGCAGCCGTGTAATCACGCTTGACATCGTTCCAACGGGGATTATCCATCCATTGTGCTTCCAGGGATTTGGTGTCTTTGCTCTGCTCTACCATTGTTGCTTTACCCTCTTGATATCGATGCTCAACCCCTGACAGCCTATGGCTTTTCCACAGTCGGAATCAGCATGTTTTGGCCTAAATTTCAGGCACTAACGTTAATTGGCCTGACCACGCACAAAGTTTCGGTTCTAGACAAGCATTTGACAATTTAATTATTTCAATATTAATTATTAACTGACGCTATTATAGAATCTGTCAACGCATTGACTAAAGGCATCAAGACGTTATGAGCGCACCACCGTACTACAAGCAGAATCGCCTCAAGCAGCTACGCGCTTTTTGCTATTCGGCGCGGCTGGGCAGCATCTCTCGGGCCGCTGAACAACTATTTTTAAGTCAACCTTCAGTATCGTTACAGGTTCAGGCTCTTGAGCGTGAGCTCAACGTGGAGCTTTTTGAGCGTCGCGGGCCGAGAATCCGCCTGACATCCCAGGGAGAAGCCCTGCTCGAACTGGCCCAACCGCTGGTACAGGGTATCGACGGTATTGCCGATTCCTTTGCCAGCGAATTAGGTAACCTCAATTCCGGTGAGATCAATATTGCAGCGGGTGAGTCCACTATTCTTTACCTGTTGCCAGAGCCGATCAAAATTTTTGCCAACGCCTATCCCGGAGTACGAATCAAATTGCATAACGTAACTGGCCGGGATGGCATGGCAATGCTCCGTGCCGACGAGGCGGACTTTGCTGTGGGCTCCATGCTCGAGGTTCCCGAGGATATCAGTTACCGGCCGATTTTTGATTTCAAAACTATGCTGATCACACCACTGGATCACCCCCTCGCGGGCAAGCGTGCTGCCAGCATCAAACTGCAAGACATCGGCCCCCACGGTCTGATTCTGCCCCCGCGCCACCTGGCAACCTGGCGGCTGGTTGAAATGGTTTTTGCTCAGCACCAAGTCGATTATTCGGTTACGCTCGAAGCCGGCGGCTGGGAAGTCATCAAGAAGTATGTCGAGTTAGGCCTGGGCATTTCCATCGTCACCGCCATCTGCCTTGAAGGTGACGAAAAAGTTGCCCAGATACCGCTCGACCGTTTCTTTCCCAATCGCAGTTATGGCGTAGTGCTGCGAAAGCGTAAATACCTTTCGCCACCAGCACGCCAGTTCCTGGATATGATGGCACCGGGCTTTTCCGGCCACCTCGACAGCACTATTGATGGCTGACGCCCTTTGCCACAACCGGTAACCTGAAATTTTCCGCACAGCACTGGTTTATAATTTCCCGGTCAGTCACTTCGTCCTTAGCGTTTCATGCGACCTTACCTTGTGTTAACACGCCGCTCTTTTCAAATCCTACTGATCCTTTGGGCACTGGTACTCACTGGCGCAGCCAGCAGCGCGCAGGAAATTGAGATCTGCTACAACTTTAGTTGTAAGACCCGTCAAACGGTAACGATTTCTCAGACTGAATGGCACAGTATCATTGGCTGGTTCTATCCTGGCGCTACCA
>CBFIBN010000198.1:0-2556 GCA_965660775.1 Arenicellales bacterium
TGCCGGCACAATCAAAACAGCGAATCTGCCGCAATATGTTATAAGGCGTCTATTATCCGCTGAAAACAGCCAATGACTGAAGATAACCCAGGGGCGCCGCCCCAGACCTCGAGCGAGGCCGATGCTCCGCCGATAGATCGATCGATCTATCGTTATGTCCTGCGCTATACCTTGCGCGGGCAGTTGTTCCTGCTTTTCCTAACGGTGTTGACCATGCCGTTGGTCTATATCTCCCTTGATATCCCAAAAAGGATCATAAACCAGGCTATCGGCGGGGTTGATATGCCTGATGAGATCCTGGGGTTTGAGGTGGATCAGGTCAGCTATCTCCTAGGACTATCGGTTGCGTTTTTGCTGGTTGTGGTTATATCAGGCGCTCTGAAGTTTTACCTGAATGTCTATAAAGGTGTTTTGGGCGAGCGGATGTTACGACGCTTCCGTTTTGATCTTTACACCCGAATTCTTCGTTTTCCCTCAGCTCATATCCGACGCACCACGCCGGCTGAGATCATTCCAATGATCACTGCCGAGACCGAGCCGCTGGGTGGTCTGATCGGAGATGCCATAGCTGCGCCGGCATTCCAGGGCGCGTTGTTGCTGACTTATCTTTCGTTCATTTTTCAGCAGGATCTTTGGCTTGGCCTGGCATCGATAGCCCTGTATCCACCGCAGATGTACCTGATTCCAAAGCTGCAGGCAAAAGTCAACGCCCTGGCAAAGACTCGAGTTCAAGCGGTCCGGTTGCTGGCGGGCCATATCGGGGAAACCGTGCAGGGAGCCACGGACATTCATGCCAATGACAGTGGACGATTTGAAAGAGCCAAGACATCAAACCAGTTGGGACGGATATTCGATATCCGCGAGGAACTTTATCGACGTAAATTCTTTATCAAGTTTCTCAATAATATTCTGGCACAGGTAACTCCGTTCTTCTTTTTCTCAATTGGCGGCTACCTTGTTATTCAAGGAGATGTGTCGCTCGGGGCGTTGGTGGCTGTTCTTGCGGCTTATAAGGACATTGGCCCGCCATGGAAAGAACTGCTTAAGTTCTACCAGGTCTTCGAGGATACGCGTGTTAAGTACGAGCAGGTTGCGAAGCAGTTTGAGCCGGAAAACATGATTAAGGCCTCGATACTTGAAGACCGGGAGGTGGTTGAATCGCTTAAGGGAACATTGACTGCCAGTAACGTCAGTTACGGCGAGGACGAGGGCAGTCAAACGGTCAGCGGAGCCAGTTTTTCACTACCACTGGATACCCATGTCGCAGTGGTAGGTGGCGCGGGATCAGGAAAGAGTCATCTGGCTGGGTTAGCCGCGCGGGTATTGTGGCCCACGGCGGGTCGTTTGAGTATTAATGACCTGGATTGGTCTGAAGTACCCGAGGCCGTTATCGGGCGAAGGGTCGCCTGGGTCGGCTCGAGCGCCCATATCTTTTCCGGGACTATCAGCCACAATTTGTACTATGGCTTGATGAATTCGCCAAAAAATCTGGATCCAGAGGCTGAGGATAAGGCCGAGCAGCGGCGCCTGCGGGAAGCCCTGGCATCGGGCAATACCCTAGACAACGCTAAGGTGCAGTGGCTCGATTTAGCCGCCGGCAGTCTTTCGGATGAAAGGGCGCTGCTGGAAAAAGCAATAAAAGTACTAGAGGTCGTGCAGCTTGATGATGATGGATACCGTTTTGGCCTGGGCATGCACGCTACGTTTTCGGATCAGGATGACATTCGGGCTCGATTTCTAAAAGCGCGCGAACAAATCCGCGCCAAAGGTCTTGAGTTCGTGGCGTTTGATCCGGATATCTACAATGTCAACATTACTGTTGCTGAAAATATCCTCTTTGGCAATCCAGATAATCCCGCCTTTGAGCCGGGACGACTGCCCTCTAACCCTTTGGTCACCCAATTACTGCACGATGCCGGACTCTTTGATGATTTTCTGGCGATGGGGCATAAGGTCGCTGCAACGATGGTCGAGATTTTCTCTGGCGTTAGTCCGGATAGCGAACTGTTTGAGCAGTTCAGTCTGGTCAGCAGTGATGATCTGGTCGTGCTCGAACGTATCTTGCGGGATACAACCGATGCTGCGGCCAGTGATCTCGCCCAGTTGCAAGAAGCTGACCAGGAAATTTTGCGGGCACTGGTGTACCGGCTAGCCCCGGCCCGACACCGTCTTGGAATAATTGATGAGAGTGTTCAGCAGCGGTTACTTAAGGTGCGGGGGATGCTGCGCGATGAGTTGGGGGCCGAGAACGACTCGGTGAACTTCCTTGACGCTCAAGCTTTTAATCCGGGATTGAATATTGAGTCTAATGTTCTTTTTGGCGCCATGCCTTTTGGTAAGCCGGCGGTTCGGGAGGCTATTCGTCGTGCCATTGACGAGGCGATAACGACTGCAGGTTTGCGCGAGTATGTGATTGAGCTCGGCCTAACGGCAGACGTGGGTAACGCCGGCGGCCGGCTGAGCAGTATTCAACGACAGAAGCTGGTGATCGCTAGAGCCCTAATGAAGGATCCCGATTTGCTCGTAGTAGACGAAGCGCTTGGGCCCTTGGATTTC
>CBFIBN010000199.1:0-2555 GCA_965660775.1 Arenicellales bacterium
AGGCACGCCGGTCGATATTTCATGTCCGAGAAAGGGTCTAGTTCTACCCGAAAACCCAGTCGAGTCATTAGCGTTGATGCCGTTCGCGCGCTTAGTCACTCCCTTGCTACCAAGTCCGGTCAGGTGGGACCTAAACTCAGTTTGATTGTGCCCGCTGACCGACTTAACTCGAATTCGATGAATGCGCTACTCAAACTGCTTGAAGAGCCCACTGCCGACACCTACATCATTCTAGTGAGTGCTCACCCCTACCGGCTCGCCGCCACTATACGGAGTCGGTGTATTCAACTCGAGTGCCCAACGCCAGATCCACAAGTGGTCAGATCGTGGTTGGCTGACCGGTATCCCAAAATCTCAATTGATATTTTGCCTTTTGCCAGCTGTGGTATCGGCCCACTTCAGATTAACGGGATTGTAGCTGCTGGTGAAGAGCGCCTTTTTCAAGGACTGATTGAAAAACTGCGTAGGCCCTCGGTGGCACGCGGTAATTCATTATTGCTGGCGCAGGAATGCTCGGCGATCGGCATCCAAACAGCACTCAGAATACTGCAACATCTCGCATTAGCCCAAATTCGCTGGCGCGCGGCAGCGGTTGAGTCTTCGGGTTCTAATACTGGTGAAGCGACGTTTTCCGGTAGAGAATCTTGCATTCAGGCGTATTTAGAGATTGGGCAGTTTCTGGTTAGTCCAAGGGGTGCGGTTGACGAGCAGTTGTTTCTCGAGGATATTTGTACCCGAATTTGTGAGGGGAGGGAGTCATGACGGAAAAATCGAAGGATCAGGTCGCAAAGTTAGCGGCGGATTTTCCAACCAAGGCGGCCCGGCCTCGTGTCCTTTCTGTCTCTATTAAGGATGTTCGCACCCTGACAGCCGCCTTTATGCCGTTTTTGAAAAAAGGAGGACTATTTGTTCCGACGGAAACCGACTATGCCATGGGAGACGAAGTCTTTTTGGTTTTGAAACTTCTCGAATCGGAGCAGTTTGCGGTCGCCGGGACAGTAGCCTGGCTGACCCCGTCTGGGGCTCAGTCAAGTCGTACAAAAGGGATCGGGGTTCATTTCAAAGGGGCCGACGGCGAGAAGCTCAATGAGCGAATTGGAGAACTGATCAAGGGAGTTGCCGCGCGGCGCGGTGCGACCCATACCCTGTAAACCTGCTTTGTTTAGATTCCTGTCTTTCCCCGACGATTCGCCTTATGCTGGTTGACTCTCATTGTCATGTTGATTTTCCCGGACTGGGTGAATCGCTCTTTGATGTTGTAGAGCGCGCCTATACAGCCGGTGTGTCACACCTCCTTTGCGTCTGTGTCAACCTAGAAGATTATCCGAATATGCTGTTGCTTACCGAACCTTATTCAAACATCTTTGTAACCGTTGGGATACACCCCAACACCGCCTTTATCCCGGCACAAGAGCCCGAACTGACGGAACTGATCGAACTTGCCTCCAATCCCAGGGTGGTTGGTATCGGCGAGACCGGGCTTGACTATTTTCGAAGTTCTGGGGATCTTGGTTGGCAGCGGCACCGGTTTGCGCAACATATTGCTGCTGCTAAAAGAATTCAAAAGCCCCTTGTGATTCACACGCGAGATGCCCGTAAGGACACGATTGACTTAATGCGGTCCGAGGGAGCGTCTGATGCCGGGGGTGTTATGCATTGTTTTTCTGAAGATTGGACAACCGCGAAAGCGGCTCTCGATCTTGGGTTTTATATCTCTTTTTCTGGAATTGTGACATTCAAGAACGCCCAAGCGTTACGGGAGGTCGCCCTTAAGGTGCCGAACGATCGGATACTGGTCGAAACCGACGCGCCGTACCTCGCCCCCGAACCCCATAGGGGCAAAACCAACGAGCCTGCTTTCGTGTCCTTTACTGCTGACCGTATAGCCCAATTAAGAGGAATCTCAAAGGAGTCTTTTGCCGAACTCAGTTCAAATAACTTCTTTCAGCTTTTTCAGTCGGCGTCCCGACATGATGCCTGACTGGTGATCAGGCTCGGAAAAGCGTACGCAAAACGGGTTTAGGGCGGCATCTTAGTTTCGCTTCTCCTAAAGCACTTGGTCTTACTATTTCGTATAATGTATATTATGTAAAGTCACTCATAGGTCTGCCAACTTGCGTAACACGCCAAACTTAGGGTAAACCGTTTGACCCTTCCCCTGGCCTCAGCCAGAATCAGGCTGTAGACGCGGAAAACCACTGGTTCGAACCGCGCTCAAGGGCTTTCAAGCGGTCCGTTTCCAAAAAACTAAACCGAGGAAAACGTTGTAATGACACAAAAAGAAATTAGCGGTACAACCGCCCCACAGGCCGATGCCACCGAGGCGATGCCTCAAAAAGTCGCTGCCAAGGCGCCCTCAGGCAACCGTAAACCGGCTACGATCGGATCGTCAATTGTCATCCACGGCGACGTCGCTGGCGAGGAGGATCTGGTTGTCGATGGCACTATCGAGGGTACGGTTAACTTCAAGGACAACAACCTGGTAGTCAGCGTCAATGGTCGGGTGACAGCGAATATTAACGCGCGCATTATCCGCGTTGACGGCGAGGTAAAAG
>CBFIBN010000200.1:0-2545 GCA_965660775.1 Arenicellales bacterium
TCGCCACTGCGGTTTCAGTGGTCCCGCAGCACCCCTTTAATAAATCATCTTGCAAAGGGAAAGTCTGCCAAGTACTCCTGCGGCTAGGCCCCCATACAGTCATGCATCACTTCACTCAATCTGACAGGTCGAGTTGATGCGGGCGGTATAGGATAAAACTGACATCATCGGGTTTTGACGGTATACCGGCAACGGGTGTACTCATACGGGTCGCCACGGTATCGGCAAGCCACTTTGCTGCCTGCAGCAGTGATCCTGCCCGGATTGCCTCGATGACCTCTGAGACAAAAAGGTTGTCCCAGAGACCATCGCTGGCGATCAGTACGGTATCACGTGGCGCCAATTCCAATGGCCCCGTCTTCTCCAGCCATAGCGCAGGATCTCCCACCATATTATTCAGCAGATGCCGACGCGGATGAAACAATGCCTGCTTCTCATCCAGTATGCCATTGGCTTCAGCGATGCCCACGGGCGAGTGACATTGGGTTTTGAGCTTAATCCGGGTACGCTGACCCACCACCAGCACGGCTGAATCACCAGCGTGATAACCAGTCAGTGAATCTTGGGAAATCTCAACAATAGAAATCGTGGTTGCGCTGCCAGGCAGTCGCTCGAGTAATGCCTGGTTGGCCCTTTGAATACGCGTTTCGATTACCGAGTCGTTGTCTTGTGATCGGGGTTCGCCCAGTATCTCGATGACGCGGGTCGCTGCCTCGCCCCCGCGCGGTAAACCTCCCACGCCATCGGCAACCGCCAGCCACGTTCGATCAGGCTCGAGCTGAAAGATTCCCAGGGCATCCTCGTTTCCGTTTGTGCGTCCTGCATGGGGGCGAGTAAAGACTACGACCTGACCACATGACAACGCCACGGGCTGCGGAGAATCCAGGTTGGCGCCGGTCAACACCACTGGCGGGCACAGGGGAGGAGAAATACTCATATGCCGGGCGGCAAACTACTGCCACTCCATCATTTCCAGATGCTGGCAAAGCTGGCCCGCACTGCGAAACTCGCGGGCGATGAGTGAACGCTTGAGTCCCTTGCAGATATCCTTGACTTCTTGTGGCTGACGCCGGTACCAGCGCTGACCGCCCAGCGCATCGTAAAAAATGCGAATCAGATCAAATACGTCGTGCTGTATATTTTCCGCGTTAGGTGAGCCCCAACTGAACATATCCAGCAGTTTCAACTCAAAACCCAGTCCGTAGCGCAGCACAATCACGTTATCGGTATGTAAATCGCCATGATATTCGCCCACGTTATGGATAAGCTCTATCCCCGCGGCCAACGCATGCAGCAGATGCACGGCCTGGAAAGAGTTAAGGCGACGCCCTGACTGGCGCTTGAGGAAATCAGACAACAACTCACCTTCGACGAATTCCGATACCAAAAAAGACACCGGCAAACCGTCAAAGACAAAAGTATCACGCGTATGGTATTGAATCACGATCGGACAGTGGCGCAACTTGTGCAATTTACGCGCATAAAAACGCAATGCCCGGTTACCCAGATTGCGCCGTGGAAAAAATATCTTCACCGTGCGCTCGATGCGTGTGCCGCACTCGCGAACCAGGTATACCTCACCCTCCCAACCGGAGCCCAGTCGTGACACAACCTCATACTTACCCGCCAGCAGTGTCCCCCCAGACAATTTGAAACTACTGATACGCGGTGCTTTGGCTTTCATGGGCAAGTATTAGATCGATTCATTGCTGAAAGTCCAGAACCATCTGGCGGTGATCTATCCCCGCATCGATAAACACATCGCCCTTAGGGACAAAACCGGCTCGCTGATAAAACGCCATCGCCGATAACTGCGCACCCAGGCTCACACCGGCTAAGCCCTGGGCCCGGGCTTCATTGACCAACGCATCCAACACCGCCCGACCTACCCCCTGTTGACGCATATCCGAGCGCACTGCCATGCGCCCGATCTTGCCAGACGCCAGCATTCGTCCGGTGCCGATCACTTGGTCGTTATCGATCAGCGCGGCCACGTGGCAAGCGGTATCGTCCTCTCCATCGATCTCCAGTTCCACCGGTACGCCCTGCTCTATGACAAACACCTGGTAACGAAGAGCCGAAAGGGGCTCAGCATATTCATGCCAATCCACGATCTTTGCCTGGTAAACCATAAACGGGAGGCCTCTTTTATGCTGGGTCCAATAAACGATTCCGAGGCGTTCATATCGCCCAAGATTATATGTACTCTAACAGTGCCTGACTGATTGGCAGTTACGCCAAGCCAGTAAATAACTTAGCCCGATGGCTTAACTGAGATACGGAGTCAAAGCCATCTGGTCAATGGTGTTTGACTGAGTTGATTACGTTAAGGGATCACCGCTTTGCAGCCTGAAGTGAAAACCGGCAGTCGGCCAGCCAAAGCACCTGAAAAAGTTAACTGCGCGGTGGTTCCTCGTCGTCGCTCAACTCATCAAACTGAGCAATACCCTCGTCCAGTTCACGTTCCAGTTCGGTATCATCTACCTCGTCAACATCACTGGGGTCATCGGTTTCGCTCATCTCATCGTCTTCATCATCAATTGAG
>CBFIBN010000201.1:0-2530 GCA_965660775.1 Arenicellales bacterium
CTCAGGGGGTGCAAAGTCCAGACACCGCCCGAGGCCAATCGTGTGGCGAGGTCTGCCAACAAAAAGCCCGCCTGCGCAGGCGGGTAGCGCCCGGCTACCAGCAAACAACCGCCTGCCTCCTGCAACTGCTCGTAAAGGCCCAGTAGCGCCTCTTCCCAGGCGCGATCTGCACAGATATGCTCGACATCATCCACGCAGACCATGCTGCGTGGATCAAGCTCACTCAGCATTTGTGGCCCTACACTGTCCACACCAGTGGGCACATAAACCGTCAGCGGTATCGATTCACCTTTGCTCCGGCAACAGGCGTGCAGCAGATGCGACTTGCCACACCCGGGCGGACCATGAAGATAAAGCATCTGTGGGGCGCCCACGCTCCCGAACCGACCAAGCACATCGAGTACCTGGCCGTTACTGCCGGTAAGAAAATTCTCGAATGAGGCGCTGTCAGACAATCGCAACGGCAGGTGGATTTGTCTAGTCATAACGTCCGTCAATGATCTGCCCTAATGGATGAGCGCTCGGCGGCGGGGTTCGGGCGGATAAACCAGAAATAAACATAGTGGAACGCGCTGACCAAAGTGGTTGCTACCACCAGCCATAGCAAGATCTCAGTGAGTACAGGCAAAGCCAGTAGATCGACACGCTCAACCATGATCAGCACCACCAGGGAAATCTGCAAGAAGGTGTTTAGCTTACTAACCGGGCTTGGGCGCATTTGCACTTCGCCATGCAGTGTCTGCAAGACCAGCACACCGCCAATGATGCCAAGATCACGAAAACCGATCAGCAAAAGCACCCAGAACGGGATATCCCCCGCCAATACCAGCATGATGTAGGTACTGACGATGAGCATTTTGTCTGCCAGTGGATCGAGGATCGCACCGAGGCGGGTGACATAGCCAAAACGCTTGGCGATCCAGCCATCAAGACCATCGGTGATACCCGCGGCCAAAAAGACCGCCAGCGCCGGGGCATACCGGCCGTCATGCAGAAAAAGGATCAATACCGGCACGGCGCCGATGCGCGCCAAGGTCAGAAGATTAGGAAGTTGATGAAGCAAAAGTACACCCGGGTTTAGACAGGATACGAGTTTGAGAAGATATCAGCACCAGGCGCTGGCGCCGGGGATCCCCGTTCCCGGCCAGACATAAGATACCATAAGCCCTTGACCACTTCCGGGCGATATTACACGTGTCCCATCCCAATGACTCACCTTTAACCTACCGCGATGCGGGTGTTGATATCGAGGCCGGTGAAAGTCTGGTCGAGCGCATCAAACCTCTGGTTCAAAAAACACTACGGCCCGAATGCCTGGGCAATATCGGAGGCTTTGGCGGGCTTTTTGAATTGCCCATCGATCGTTATCGCCGGCCTGTACTGGTCTCAGGTACCGATGGGGTCGGCACCAAACTGAAACTTGCCGTCATGCTCGACCGCCACGACACTATCGGCATCGATTTGGTCGCCATGTGTGTCAATGACGTACTGGTTCTTGGGGCCGAACCTCTTTACTTCCTGGACTACTTCGCTACTGGCAGCTTGTCGCCTGAACATGCGCAATCGGTCATTGCCGGTATTGCTAGCGGCTGCGAGACGGCCGGCGCCGCGCTGATCGGTGGAGAAACAGCCGAGATGCCCGGGATGTATTCACCGGGCGACTATGATCTTGCCGGCTTTTGCGTTGGCATAGTCGAAAAGGATCAGATCATTGATGGCGCTCACATCCGCCCCGGCGACCAGGTACTGGGCCTGGCGTCGAGCGGTCTTCACTCGAATGGCTATTCCCTTGCGCGCGCAGTGCTTGAGCGAAGTAGCGCCACACTGGACCAGCCTATAGGTGATACCACACTGGGCGAGGCGCTGTTGGTACCGACGCGGATCTATGTGCGCTCCATTCTGGCCTTGCTTAAAACAGTGCCAATACACGGCATTGCCCACATCACCGGGGGCGGGCTGCCCGGCAATATTCCACGGATACTGCCTGACAACTGTGATTGCCGAATCGATGCTACGGCCTGGCCTCGGCCAGAGATTTTCCAGTGGCTGCAATCCGAGGGCTCGATTGACGATACCGAAATGCTACGGACCTTTAACTGCGGTATTGGCCTGGTCATCATTGTGTCTTCGGATACGGCCGCTCAAGCCCACGAAATGCTGAAGGCCAGCGGAGAGACGGTATACCGATTGGGTGAGGTGCAGGCCGGCGGCCGAGGCATTGTCTTTGACTGAACCCCCGGTCAAGTGCCGGCTCGTGGTACTGATCAGCGGCACTGGCAGCAACCTGCAGGCCATCATCGACCGCTGTGCCGACGGATCCATATCGGCCCAAGTGGCTGCAGTGATTAGCAATCAAGCTGATGCCTATGGCCTAACCCGGGCACGCGAAGCCGGTATTCCAACTCATTGCCTCGATCATCGTGATTTCCAACAGCGAGTGGATTTTGATTCAGCGATGATAGATCTGATCGATAGTTTCAGCCCCGATCTTATTGTCCTGGCCGGGTTTATGCGTATCCTGGGGCAAGAT
>CBFIBN010000202.1:0-2523 GCA_965660775.1 Arenicellales bacterium
CCAGGAATTAGCGACATCCGCTCGCTCCAGCACTACGTGATCGATGCCTCGATCACTGAGGCATCGGCTCATAGCCAGCCCGGCATGACCGGCACCGATGATTACGGTGTCGATCTGCACCGGACCTTGTTGTGTCACAACTTTTTAACTAATAAGTTTAGCTGACCTGTACTGTGACATTGGTGGGATTGGTGATGATGTCGTAGACCGCGGAACGCTTTTGCGACTGCGCCACAAGGGCTTCGATGTCTTCCTTGGACGCATCGGCATCAATGTTGTAGGTCACCGTGATGCCGTCAAAACCATTTCGAATATCGCTGTCCATGCCCAGGATGCCCTGGACATCCATTCCGCCTTCGAGTACCGCCGATACTGAGTTCAGTTGAATTTCCCGGTGCTGTGCAACAGCCGCGACACCGGCGGTAAGGCAGCTGGCAAGCCCGGCGAGTACGATCTCGACAGGCGTCGCGCCTCTGTCTTCTGAGGCAAAGACTTCGGGATGATCTGCGTCGAAACTGAATGTGGTTTTATGTTGTTGTTCCTCCCCTAGACCGAAAAATCCCTCAACCGTAGTTTGGCTGTAGGTACCATGCACCCAGTTGCATTTCGCACGCCAGGTAAATTGGGCAGCCTCGGGTGCGCCGGTGAATGCTTCCCGCGCGCCTAGCAGAGCTTCAACATTCACGCCGTTGTCGGCTTTTTGATCGGTCATCGCTTTCTCCTCGTTATTCAGAATGATCAGTAAGGGTAAGGATAACCTACCTATCTGATGGATAACATCCGGACCATCGCATTTGTTCGTATTTTCCCATATTCACCATAGTGGGCACTGCTTTAAAAAGTGACTTATGTGGGGGAATCGAATCTTCAATCCCGCATTGCCTGTTCAAAATCACGTCAGGGGCTTGAATAATGGCGGATTCTAAGAGGCTTAGATTCCCGACTATCTGGTTCGAAGACGGATGCTCAATCCAGTTGACCCACGGGAGCGTGGCTAAAATCAATGACTTACGACTTTTTGGTAGTCCGTGGTTATCAAATTCTGATTAATATGGCATGAGCATTGGTGTGTTACAGCGTAGTTCCAGGCAAGGATTTGTTGTCGATGTCAGTACGGCGAAATTTTCTGCGCAACAAATGATAAAAAGCGCTTCCTATCAAGGTAGGGAAGTGTCGGTATTTTGGGCGTTATAACGTAATAGGATCATGTGTTAGTGTCATGCAGGATTCGCCCAAAGAATCCGCATAGCATATGCGAAAGCTTCGAGAAAGGAAGAAGGATAGTGGCCGATGGGTTTGTGTTTTCATGAGTACACGACGAAGATGAGCCTGAACAGCCCCCCGTGTGAACAACGCCATGATGTGCCACACCTGGCAAGGTTGTTATACCCGTAATAGTCCATCCCAGAACTAGCGATTACATAATGGCTCAAGGTTGGATCAAATCAGTCAGTTGCGATGCACTCAAGCGCGCCGGCCGAAAGGTGTTCCGTTTTGAGGGTCGCCAGATCGTACTGTTTGATACCAGTCAGGGAATTTATGCGTGCAACAATCGCTGTCCACACGAAGGCTATCCACTGCGAGAAGGAGTGTTGGATGAACAGTGTCGATTGACCTGTAACTGGCACAACTGGAAATTCGATCTTCAAACAGGTGAAAACCAACGTGATGGTGACAAGCTTCGAGTTTATCCGGTTGAAGTGCGCGGTGATCATGTCTGGATACAGATTATTGATCCGCCACTGGCCGAACAACAGGAGAAAACGATCAATGATCTGAACCACGCTTTTTGTAAACACGATTACGAGCGCCTGGCTCGGGAGCTTGCCCGATTATTCCAGATAGGTGCAGATCCTGCCTTAGCGATAACCAGAGCAATTGAATGGTCCAGTGAGCGCATGGAGTTTGGCTGGACCCACGCTTATGCGGGTGCTGCAGAGTGGTTGAAGCTTTACCATGATCACGACGGAGAGCGGGAACTACAGCTGATCTGCCTGCTGGAA
Source organism: Arenicellales bacterium (assembly GCA_965660775.1). GTDB lineage: Bacteria > Pseudomonadota > Gammaproteobacteria > Arenicellales > UBA868 > UBA868. The sequence goes on from CBFIBN010000202.1 coordinate 2,004, forward strand.
GCAGTTGGCCACATGTCTGAAGATACATTGCGCGAGCGCCGTTACCCGTTCGCCTCCGGCGCGCTTGCCTGGGATGAGGATGCTTTTGTTGCAGCTGTAGAGCATGAAGACGAGACAGCAGCGTTACAACACACACGTGGAGCGCTTTCAGATGGGGATGCTTTTGCCACCATGGAACGTGGTCTTGCCCGAGCAGCCTTCGCCCACTACCACAGTTTCGGGCACGCCCTGATTTACATACCCACAGCTGCCGAGTTAATCCGTTACTTGGGTGAGGATGTGGCCCCACCTGTTTTGCTCTGCCTGGTTCGCAGCATGGTTACCGGGTTCCGGGAGGACCTGATCCCCGAATTCAACTACTACGGTGAGGCACTTAGCAGCTTTGGTCAGGGCCAAAATGGCCGGCCACCGTCGCTCGAGGCGTTTGTCGGCCTTAATCCAGCCAAAGCCATGGCTTTGACGGCAGAACACGGCAGCGCTCCGCCGGCAGAACTGTATACCAGTTTGCTGGCAGTGAACG
>CBFIBN010000203.1:0-2519 GCA_965660775.1 Arenicellales bacterium
TGCTGCTCGTTTCTTGGTCGCCTTTTTCTTTGCCGCCATAATGGCCTCCTGCTTAGGGTTGATGTACGAACGGATCAGTGAGTGGATCCGGTATTGGGCTTATCGACACATCGCCTCTATCAGCGATACCACTTTGCGTCTCCCGTATACATTGACTTGATCATGATCTAATGAAACGAGGAAGCATACCGGTAAACTTTAGGATAAGCACACTTCGTTTATCCCTTGAAAGCGAACTATAGTCATGCAAAGTTAAATGTCAAGCGAACCACGCCCTGTTTTTTTTGTACGTGTCAAGAGGATAAATTATTTTTCAAAAAATTTCGGCTATAAATCTTTCGTGAGAAAAATCTAGAGGTTCAAAAATTATCAGTAACAACTAGTCAGTAACAACGAAAAAACAAAAAGCTTAGTTAGAAAAATCAACCTTTACCATTGTTTTGCAGTATTAAATGAGATTCTTAAGAGAGTGGCATAACGGTTGATGGCGACACGAGTTTCAATCACCTATAAACAGGGGTATCAGTAGTTCCAGGGTTTTTTGTGTTGCGCCAGTGTTTCGTGCAACCATAATTCGCCCGTTCTCACCAATTGTGGATCGCAGGTTGGCATCTTTAAGTAAAGTGGTAAGGCAGATAGACAAAGCATCAGCATTGTTGATCTGGTATCCCGCATTGTGGGTCAGTGCCAAGGCGCTGATCTCAAGAAAATTGCTCATGTTTTGCCCGAAGACGACCGGTACACCCACTGCACAGGCCTCAAGGATATTGTGGCCACCGATGCCCCGAATAGGGATCAGGCTGCCACCCACTACGGCAATATCACCGGCACTATAGAGCGTAGGTAATTCCCCCATCGTATCGGCAATCTGAACCGCGACAGCCGGATCCAACGCCCCCGTTTGCCGGCTGCGCCGACTGATCTTGAATCCGGATTTCGTTGCCTGGCGCGATACCGGATCAAAACGCTCGGGGTGTCGTGGCGCGATGACCAGTAGCAGGTCTGGGAACGATTTTTGCAGTTTGACCAGTAATTGCAGCAGTAACGCCTCTTCCCCTTCATGAGTGCTGCCGGCGATGACCACCGGCCGGTTAGGTCCCCAGTCTCGGCGCACAGCCTGCGCTACTTCGTTCAGGCTTGCGGGTAGGTGTATCTCAAATTTCATACTGCCGGTTCGATGAACTTTCAAGGCATCAACACCCAGTGTCAGCAGGCGCTTTTGGTCGGCAACAGACTGGGTTGCGAATACCGATATTGAATCCAGTGCGCTGCGAATCAGCGGCAGCACCATCCGGTAACCGCGTGCGGATTTTTCGGATAGCCGAACATTGGCCATAGCGACTTTGATATTCCGTTTGTGGCAGCGATTGATCAGGTTCGGCCAGATTTCGGTTTCCATCAGCACCAGTATTCGTGGCTGAATCTGATCGAGAAAGCGGTCGATCGCGAATGGATAGTCATAGGGGATGTAGCGATGACAGACTTTGTCACCGAAGGTTGCGAACACGCGCTCTGCACCGGTTGGTGTCATCGTCGTGATTAAGACGCGTGGCGGTGGTACTAAGTTCAACATCTGTTGGACCAGTGGGGTTGCGGCGTTGGTTTCACCCACCGATACCGCATGTACCCATACATCGTATGGCCGTGACGGACGATCGCCGCCGCCAAAGCGTTCAGCGAGTCGGAATCGGTACGCTGGACTCTGCACGATGCGCAACGCCAGACGGACTAGCAGCACAGGCAGTGCCAGCCATAGCAGCGAGGTATAGAAAAGTCTAGCCACGCGTAGTCAGCTTAGGCAGGATTTGGCGTTGTTTCTTCGGCCAGCCAGTCACGTGGCTTGAGAAAATCTCGAGTCAGGCTTTCCTCGGGGCTTCCGGGCTGCGGCTTGAAGTCATAACGCCAGGCCACACGGGGCGGCAGGGACATCAGTATCGACTCGGTACGCCCGCCGCTTTGCAGACCAAATAAGGTGCCGCGGTCATAGACCAGATTGAACTCGACATAGCGTCCACGACGGTACAACTGAAAGTCCTTGTGCTCGACCGTAAATGGGGTCGCTACTCGCTCCCGTACGATCGGCAGATAAGCCGGCAGGTAGTGATCGCCGATACTGCAGGTCAGGGCAAAGGCGTTGTCAAAACCGCCCTCGTTGTAATCATCAAAAAAAAGCCCACCCACGCCGCGCTGCTCATCTCGATGTTTCAGATAGAAGTATTCATCGGCACCGTGCTTGAATCGTTGGTACAGATCCGCACCAAATGGGGCGCAGGCTGTCTCGGCCGTGCGATGCCAGTGCACCGTATCCGCGACGAAGCCGTAGGTTGGGGTCAAATCAAAGCCCCCGCCAAACCACCAAGTCGGTTTGCCAGAGGTTTCGGTGCAGAAAAACCGCACGTTCATGTGCGAGGTCGGAACAAAAGGGTTTTGTGGGTGCACTACCAGTGATACTCCCATGGCCTGGAATGGGGTCCCAGCAAGTTCTGGGTGTCGGCTAGACGCCGCGCCGGGCAATGCTT
>CBFIBN010000204.1:0-2475 GCA_965660775.1 Arenicellales bacterium
ACCTCTATGTGCGCCTATTTTCTGACTTAGGCGTCCTTTAGAGTTGATCCCTTCGAGCATCAAAAGGTGTTGGTAGTTCGAGCGTGAGACATAGAATACAATCGATGAGGGTCAAGAACATCCTTCAGGCAGGAGATTCAGTTATGCAAAACCAGGCAACTCAAAACATAGCTGAAAGCCCGACGGTGACAGCCGTTTTTGCGAGTAAGCGTTTGCAACTCAGTTGTGCATTCGCTCTTGGCATTGTAGTTTTATTTGCAGCGGCGTTTGTTCAGACCTCGTCAGTTCACAACGTGGCGCATGATATGCGTCATTCTCAAGGATTTCCCTGCCACTAGTTCATTGGGTAGCGCTGTGATTTTTCGACGACTGGTCGTGATAGCGCTTGCGGGCGGACTGATTGGCGGTGCTGCCGTCAGCTTAATCCAGTGGTGGCAAGTAACTCCGATTATTATCCAGGCTGAACAATTGGAGAGTCTTAATGCTGCGACGATCCAAGCAGTCGGCCAGGAACATGATGAGGGAAACCACTCGGATCACGGCAGTTGGCGGCCCCAGGAAGGTCTCGAGCGAACGGCTTATATGGTTTTGTCAAATATATTGACAGCATTCGGGTTTGCGCTCGTCCTGGCAGTGTCGATGGCTGGTGCCGCATTGAAGTTTGGAAAAAAGGCGAAAGCTAACGTGGCTGCTGGGGTGATGTGGGGCCTGGGTGGATTTGTTACCTTTTTTGTGGCGCCTTCTATCGGGATTTCGCCACAATTGCCTGGGGTAACCAGCGTAGCGCTAGAGCTTAGACAATGGTGGTGGGCTGGCGCTGTTATTTGTAGTGGCGCAGGCCTATATCTGGCTTACGTGTTGAAAGCCCCGTGGAAGTGGGGTTTGTTGGCGGGACTCCTTATTGCGCCTCACATTTATGGCGCACCGCAGGCGCAAAATCCGTACCAGGGTTTTTCAAGTGTCGTAGCTGTTCAGCTTTCCAAGATGTCTAAAGATTTCTTTTTGGCGACTGGTCTGAGTAGTTTGATTCTGTGGTTGGTGCTTGGAACCTTCTCCGCGTTGGCGGTTAAGCGTTATATTGACATTGAAAACTGATGGCGTTTATTGGCAGTTAAGACTGATCGGTTGCCTTGGTTATGCGGGTTAACGGGTTGGCCGGGCACAGATAACTGCTTCTTCGGATCTAAGCGGGGACCATTCCCTTGGTAGCCCCGGGTCACCTCTCTAAACACAACGAGGCAACTAGGCGCCGATGTGCCCGTATCCAATCATGCCTGAACTTAGCCGGAGGGTATTGAGAGGTGTAGTAGAAGGTTTGGAGCCATCGCGCGATCCCGGTTCTGGCCCAGTGCGAAGTCATTACGCCTGATCAGTGAGTCCAACGGATCTAACGAGAAGTCGTGGTCTTTCAGTACGGGTCGCGTCCAATGGCAATCCGCGCTATGGCGGGTTATGGAGTAGGGCAGGGGCACCCTTCTTTTACGGCGAGGGCTCTTTTTTATCGGCCTGTGACGGTGTCAAACTCATTGACGAGATCATGTCCGGCAACTTTAGTCTCAGAATCTTTCCAGACGGACCCTTTGGCAGATCATCCATGAAATAGATGTGTTTGGGTGTTTTGACTTTGCCGATTGCGCTCTCACACAGTAACTTCAATTCCTGTTCGCTGCAGTGTTGTCCGTCGCGGCACACGACACAGGCGACAACTTCCTGCCCGTAGTTTTCATCATCGACACCGACTGCGGCTGCCTCGAGGACGGCTTCGTGTCGATACAGAACGTCGTCGATCTCGCGTGGTGCTATGTTTTCGCCACCGCGAATGATGAGTTCCTTCAAGCGTCCTGTGATGAAAAGGTAAGCATCCTCATCAAGCATGCCAAGATCTCCTGTCCTGAACCACCCCTGGACGAAGGCGCTCTTAGTGACATCGGGGCTTTCATAGTAGTAGTCCAACAGGTTGTTGCCTCGGATGACAATTTCTCCGCTAACGCCTGGGGCACAATCTCGCCCATCATCATCTATTACCTTGATCTCGTTTCCGACTGCTATGCCAACGGAGCCTGGTTTGCAGATGCCCGGTGGCATGGGGTTGCAAGCTACGGTGCCAGCAGTCTCGGTAAGGCCCAATGTTTCGATCATTGGCACGTCAAACACGGCGCGCCATTGCTCTAGCACCACTACGGGCAATGGCGCCGAGGCGGAGCGACCGAACCGAAAGGAGCGCAGCCGTTCATCGCGGCCAAAGTCGTAGGGCTCCTGGTCAGCGCGATCCAAAAGATATTTGATAATAGTGGGAACCACACTCGACCAGGTACATTGGTACTGTGCGACGAAGGGCCAGAAAGTGCTCGCCCGAAAACGCGAAGGCATAACCACACTGCCACCGCTGACCAGAGGTGCAGCGACTGTGACCATTGCGCCATTGATGTGGTAGATCGGTAGCACACACAACGCGCGGTCCGAGTTGGTGAGGTT
>CBFIBN010000205.1:0-2399 GCA_965660775.1 Arenicellales bacterium
CATTCATAAACCTCATGGCCGCGATAGGAAGTCTTGATCGGGTCAACGTATTGCCCAGCGGCCGCGGCAAAATCATCCATACTATGACAGCCGCCGACGCTTTTAAGATGGCTGACGATATCTTCGGCGACAGCGCCATGGTAAAACCCATCGCGGCCTTGAGATGCGATTATTTCCAAAGTCGCCGCCAGTTCGGGTTGGCGGTGCAGAGTTCCGGATTTAGGTGTTCCGCCATTGGGCATAAAAATCCGTTTCGCGGTCGGGTCCTTGGCCAACATGGCCTCGCATCTTTTCCAGTCCGACGCGATCCGATCATGCACGGGGTATCCCTCGCGGGCGTAATGAATGGCGTATTGAAGCGTGTCTGCGATCGAAAGAGTGCCGTGATCGTCAAGCAATTGGCACCAGGCATCAATGGCGCCGGGTATGGTTACGGCGTGGGGGGAATGTTGGGTAATCTCACTCACACCCTGATCCTTTAACCATTCCGGCGTCGCCTGGCCCGGCGCCCGCCCGGAACCGTTGAAGGCGATAATGTCACCACTGCCTTTTGGCGCATAGAGAACGAAACAATCACCGCCAATGCCCGTTGATTGCGGCTCAACGACGCACTGCACGGCACAGGCGGTAACGGCGGCATCCATGGCGTTGCCGCCGGACCTTAGTACGTCAATGGCTGCCGAGGTTGCCAATGGATGGGAGGTTGCTGCCATCCCCCCAGGTGCGTGAACGGGCGATCTGCCCGGTAATTCAAGGTTTCTCATGATTATCCTTTAGACTGAATCTTTCACGATAATACCTGTTTTATGATGGGTACTAGCGACTTTTGCAGGATTGGAGTAGTCTTTCAGTCAAGCGCAAGGGAGAGGGGGGGGTTGGATTAGATGGAAAATCTGCTCTTTGGAGAATTTTTGCCTCTGTCTTGAAAATAAAACTCTTTGCTTAGGGAGGATCTAATGAAGAAAACCTTATTGCGCGGTCTGGCCGTGCACGCATGTGTCCTTGCCGTGGTTGCGGCCTATACCCCAAGTGTCGCCCAAGCGGCTGGTCAGGCGCCCAAATGTTCCACCGCTAAGTTGATCGTGCCATGGAAAGCCGGTGGCGGCACCCAAGTGATCTTTGCCATCTTCGAAAAAGTGGTTCAGAAGATGAATGTTGACTCGAAGATCAAACTGGTCATGATTCCTGGCCAGGGCGGCAACAAGGGCGCCAAGGAAGCGGCTAAGTCCAAGCCTGATGGCTGCACCCTGTTTGCCATTCACCAAAGCGCCGTTACCAGTTATCTCAATGGTCGCATTCCGTTCCACTATGACAATTTCGAAACCATTGCGCTGTTGACCTCGACGCCTGATATTGTCGGCGCCAGCAAGGACGTTCCTTGGAACAACTTTGCCGAGTTCCAAAAAGCGACCTTGGCTGCACCTGGCACCGTTAAAGTCGGCGCCACTTTTGGCTCTACCAGTCAGTTCTATTGGCTGGTCCTGGAATCCAAGACCGGTATGAAATTCAAGTTTGTTCCCTATGACGGCACCCGTGAGCGGATGACGGCTATTCTTTCCGGCGCCATTGATATGGGCGGACTGAATGTGGCTTCCGGTCGTAAGTATCTGGAAAATGGCGACCTTAAAGGGTTTGCCATTGCGTCGGCGGAACGTTCCAAGCATTTGCCGGACATGCCGACCCTGAAGGAGTTGGGCGTTGACATGATTTATGCTCTTCAACGCGGCATCGTCGCGCCGAAGGGCACGCCCCGGGATATCATCGATTATTGGGCCGATGTGTTTAAAAAGGCCGCGGCAGATTCTGAATTTTTAGAACAGATGGATGCCAAGGGCACTGGCGTCGATTACGTCGGCCCCGATGGGTATCGCGAGTGGGCAGATAAAATGTTCAAGGAGCATGAAGATATCGCCATTCAGATCGGTTTGTGGAAGAAGGCGGATTAAAAATACCGTTTAAGTTCTGTTGAATTCGGTCCGGGCTGCAATTATGGGTCCGGGCCGTTTTCAATTTGAGGAGGGTCTTCGTGAAACGTCTTAACCGTGACTCTATTATTGCCATCGCGTTGCTGTTATTTTGCGGCGTTTTTTTCTGGGCCAGCTTCGATATCCGTACACCTAATTATGGCGTTCTGAAGCCGTCCGCATGGCCGAGAGTGATTATCGGCATCATGTCGTTTTTGTCCCTGATTTACCTGATCCAGTCGCTTAAAGGGAATCCGAATATCGCCACGGCAGAGAAGTCTGATCGCGAACCGGGATTTCGGGGGTGGTTCGATTACTGGCGTAACCCGCTTTGGTGTTTCGCACTGTTTTTTGTTTACTTGGCGTTATTGCCGATCTTAGGCATGCTGATTGACGGAATACTCTTTGTCTATGTGCTGATGGGCGTCCTCGGGG
>CBFIBN010000206.1:0-2342 GCA_965660775.1 Arenicellales bacterium
AAGAGATCGTCCAGGCGACCTTCTGCGGAACCTGAGCAAACTTCATGGGAATCGGATCCTCGTGAAAAATCTCCCAGCAGAGTATTACACCGATCCGGCGATTTTTCTTAAAGAGCAATCGGACGTCTTTAGCACAAGTTGGCAGCTGATCGGATCAGCTGCGCATTTCCAACGCAGCGGTGATTATGTTGCTGCCGATATAGCCGGGACCAAGGTGTTTGTGGTGCGGGATCAGGCCGGAGAGTTACGCGGTTTTAGAAACCTATGCCGGCATCGTGGCGCCAAACTGCTCGAGGAGGGTAGCGGTCATTGCAGATCTATCCGCTGTCCCTACCATAACTGGGTTTACCGGCTGGATGGCTCGCTCGAAAGAGCGCCCTGGTTCGACGAGACGGAAAGACTCAATCTCGACCAATGGCCTCTGCATCGCATCACAGTCGCTATCTGGCGAAATCTGGTTTTTGCTTGTGTTGCCGGGAAAATCACCCTTGAGAATCAACTTGGCGGGTTGGTTGAAGAAATCAAAAATGATCCGATTGAGGATTATCAATGGGCGGGGCAAAAAAGAATGGTATTCGATGCCAACTGGAAGATCTACACCGATAATTTTGTTGAGGGATACCACATTCCGGGCATCCATCCCGATTTCTTTAAGGCGATTGACTTCGAAAAATTTCAAACAACGACAGGGGCTAATCTGGTCCGCATGACGGCACCTGTCCGGGATGATCTTTTTTATCAGGGCCGATGGCTGTGGATGTGGCCAAATTGGACCTTATCGTTTTTTGATGGCGGCATGAATACGTCCCGCATCAATCCGATTGGAGTCGCGCGCACCGAGCTGATTTATGATTTTTATTTTGCGGATGCTTCAGAAGCCGCCCGAGCCACACGTGATGCTGTCATAAAAAGCAATATTGCGGTAATCGAACAGGATTTTGATATCTGTGCCGAGGTGCACCAGAACTATTTGTCGGGCGGGTACCAGCCCGGGCCGCTCAGTCCCAAACATGAGCAGGGTGTTTATCAGTTTCAGACATATATAAAAGAGGTGCTTGGCGAGCCTGAAAAACCATAAACCTGTACAGGGTTGGGCGCTGCCGGTGTTGCAGTCCCGGATCGGACATTATTAGCGATTAGCGGATCAATTTGTGAATGCGGATTCTTTTGTTTTAATGACTGCGGCGATGGCTTCGTTATAAGGGGCATCCAGGCCCTGTTCTTTTGCCACCACTGGGACCATGCCATTAATGGCATCAATCTCGGTTCTGCGCTTGGCCATCAGGTCCAGCAGCATCGATGGCTTGGCTTTGGGCATTTTGCTGCCAAAGTCGCTGACGTACTGCACCGGATCTTCAAATGAAAAGTGAATCCCTTTGGCTTTGCCAACGCGGTAAGCCTCAAGGCCCAGTTTCTTGGCGATCTCCCAGGTCACTGGATCGTCCATAACCTCGCCCAGGGTACGGTCAAAAGCGGCAGCGGCGCCGCTCAGTGCAACATTGCAGATAAATTTTTCCCAGATGAGCTGATTGATATCTGCGAAGGTCTTTACGTTGAAGCCTGCGTCCTGCCAGACCTTGGCGACGCGCTCCAGTCGCTCGCTGATACCGCCATGCATCTCACCGAGCCGGATGAGTTCCATACCGTTGTGATGTACATGTCCAGGTTGAGGTACAGAGGCGCCAAAGCCGCCGGCGACGCCCAGCAGAATATTGGCGCTATCGAGGTTTTTGCTGATGCGCTCCCCTGCGCCAAGTCCGTTCTGGATGGTCAGTACCAGGGTTTCGTCAGTAAGATTAGTCGTCAGGCTGCGCGCGGCGGCTCCCACAGCTGAAGCCTTGGTGGCTATCACCACCAGATCACAAGGCCCGGCATCTGCGGCACGGGTAGAGACCTGAATATTGCCCACCGTGCGCTCGCCACTGGCCCCAGACACTTGTAGGCCGTGATCATTGATGGCATCTAGGTGCTCTTGCCAAAGATCAATCGCCCAGACCTCGTTACCTGAGTCAGCCAGTAATGCTGCATAGACCGAACCCATGGCGCCCGCACCGACGATGACTATTTTCATATCAGAACCCGATTACAGTTGTGGCACATAGGCCTGTTTAACACAGTGGGGCTAACCGGAACATTTTATTGAACCGGCGCCCCGCCTTGCGATTCTCGCCGGGCAACAAAGTCGTCCAGGGCCAGCGCGATATCCTGATCCATTGCCGGCGGCTGATATTGATGCAGCAAGGTCTTGACGATGCCAGCCGCGCGCTGGGTTGCATCCAGCGCCCCGGATTCATTCCAGGTTTCAAAGTTGCGCCAGTCCGACAGCATGGGGTGATAAAAGG
>CBFIBN010000207.1:0-230 GCA_965660775.1 Arenicellales bacterium
CCAGGGGCACCGGGTCGATTCCATTGGCAAGCTGCACTACCGCGGCAAAGACTACGACAACGGTTTTGAGAACGAGATTCTTCCGCTGTACATCAAAAACGGCACCGGCTGGATCAAGGGCTTGTTGCGCGATCACGAATCGGTAATGGATGTCTCGGCCTATGCGCGAAAGATCGGGCCTGGCGAGGACAGTTACACCGGCTACGATCTTAAAGTAACCCGCCACGCCT
>CBFIBN010000207.1:255-2327 GCA_965660775.1 Arenicellales bacterium
CGATTGGCTGCAAAATACCGCTGACCACGCAAGCGCAAAACCCTGGACGCTTTTTGTCTCCTGGCTTCGCCCGCATTACCCGCTTATCTGTCCTTCTGAGTTCTATGCGATGTATCCACTGGCCAAGATGGACCAGGCGCGTTTTTTAGATGAGTCGGATCTACCCCAGCATCCGCTGCTAAAGATTCTTCGTCGCAACTTTAACTATGACGTGCATTTTGATGATCACACCCGGCAGATCGCCCGGGCCTCGTACTACGGCCTTTGCAGTTTTCTGGATGCCCAGGTGGGCCAGGTGCTAAGTGCGCTCCAAGCCTCCGGCCAGGCGGATAACACCCTGGTGATCTATACCAGTGACCATGGCGATCACAATGGCGACCGGCGCATGTGGACCAAGATGTCGCTTTATGACGAATCCTCAGCAATACCCATGATGATCAAGGGCCCGGATATTCCAAGCGGCAAGACAGTCGATACCCTGGCCTCTCTGGTGGATATCTACCCCACAATATTGAGTGCCGTGGGCGCAAAGGATGATGGCATCACCCGCCCGGGTGTTGCATTGCAATCTTTAGCCACCGAGCCCGAATCTGACCGGGCAGTATTATCCGAATACCACGACGGCGGATCCCCAGTGGGGCTTTTTATGTTGCGCACCGCTCGCTGGAAGTACAACTGCTACCCGGGGTTTGAGCCCGAGCTATACGATATGCAGGCCGACCCGGGCGAACTTAACAACCTGGCCGGCGATCCCGGTTTTGCAAAGGTGCAAAAGCGCTGTCACGAGCAGATGCTCTCGCTGGTGGATCCCGAGAAGGTGAACCGCCAGGCTCTCGCCGATCAGGCCAGTCTGATTAAAAAACTAGGCGGGGTAGAGGCTATTCTCGGCTCTGAGGAGTTTGATTTCACGCCGGTGGGCTAGCGCCCCAGGCGCCCTGGCAACACCACGCCAAGGCCTGCGTCATGACATCATTTACCCCAGGGGGGTTACTACGCGCTGTTAAGCGCTTTTAATACTGCGGCGTTTTCCCGTATGCGTTTTTGATCACTGGCCGCATTGGATTTATTCACAGGACGATTCTTATTCATAATCTTCCCTTTCTTCACTCGCTTTCCCATGGGGGGCCTCTTTGGGGTTGGTCAAAATTGAGGCCGCGATTCTACCAACTGGCGCGCCATCGCGACAGCAGTCCTTTGCCCCAAAACCCCCACCCAGGGCGAATTACCAGCCCAGATGCCCCAAATGATGGGTCTAAACAGCTAAACTGGCATTGTTGGCATGGTAATGCCGTAACAATTCATCATAAGAACTAAGCCACGGCCCATTTGCCGAATTGCTAATTCTGAAGAGGGATTTCACTTGCAACCAGACCTTAAGCACATCCGTGCCCTGGCGGCAATTAAGGAGCATGGGTCGTTTCGCCAAGCGGCCCAATCGCTCAGAATCTCTGCACCGGGTTTAACCAAAATCATCCAGGCCCTGGAGCACGGCCTTGGCGTCGAGCTGGTCGATCGCACGGCTCGCCCGATAAGCCTCACCAAGTATGGCCAAGCAGTGTGTGATCAGGGCACCGAAGCGCTTGCCAGCATCGAGCAAGGATTTCAACAGGTAGAGGTCATGAAAGGCCTGGAGCAGGTCGAACTAGTCATCAGCACCAACGCATTCTTCTCGGTTGCGATTGCTACAAAGGCAGTTTCCAAACTCATCCCGCAGCACCCGGGCGCGCACTTTCAGATCAACTCCGAATTGCCGCGCGATGCCGCCATACACTTTGAAAAGCGCCGCTCCGATTTTTTTATCGGAACCGAAGGTGAACTCAACCAAAACAATAACGCTCACTCGATCACACTGCCCTGGCCAGGTATCAACTACATCGTGCGCGAGGGGCACCCCCTTTTGTCGTTGCTCGAGATTCGCCTGGCGGATTGCCTGGCGTACCCGCTGCTCGGGCCCCGCCCGCCAACATGGTGGGAGGAATATTTCAGGGACTGGGCGCTAGGTATTGGTGTGCCTTTGCCCACGGGTTATGAGAACACCAGCCCTTTTCATCGAGCGCAGTCAACCGACTGGG
>CBFIBN010000208.1:0-2315 GCA_965660775.1 Arenicellales bacterium
ATGTTCTACGAACAGATGCTGGTTGCGGTGGCTAAAAAAGATAATGAGACTGTGGCTCGAGCGGCAGATTCACTGGTAGCGAGTCATCCCGAAAGCGGCTATGCCGATATCGCCCGGCTCATGCTTGCCCGACTGGCGGCTGACGCTGGCGATCATGGTCAGGCCGAGACGTCGCTTACGGATTTGCTTACGGTGACGAAAGATCCCGCGATGCGTCACACCGCGCGAATCCGTCTTGCGGTGCTTGCATTACAGGCCGGACTGCCTGACCGTATTAAAGCCCTTGCGGCTGAAGGACAGAACGGGGGCTTTGCGTCCCAATATCAGGAATTGCTTGGCGACGCTCTGGCTGAGGTAGGTGACTGGGGCCAAGCGCAGCAGGCTTATCAGGCGGCATTAGCCGAGATGTCCTCGGACTCGCCGGCTGGACAACTGCTGAACGCAAAGTTGAATATGACCCGGCAGGGTACTGACACTCAATGAGTTTTAGGCGCTTTGCCGTTATGGCGCTGGCATTTGTTTTAGGGGGATGCGGCTCTGGGTCTGTGCATTTTATGCGCGAGGGTCCGCCCGCGGGGAGCGTGCCTCGCGTTAAACAGCAGATTACTTTCCAAAAGTCGTGGCGAAGGGACATTGGTGCTGGGTACACCAACAACAATTTTTTGCTAATTCCATATGTTGGAGCAGGGAAGATCTATGCCGCCGAGCCTAAGGGTGGTGTGGTCGCTCTGGATAAACAAACCGGCAAGATGTTGTGGCAACGCGATATTGGGGAGGGCCTGGCCGCCGGGGTTGGAGTGGGTGGGGCGACCGTGGTCGTGGTGACCAGGGAAGGGGAAGTCGTTGGGCTCAGCGCAGCAGATGGCTTGGTGCTGTGGCGGAAGAAGGTTGGAAGTGAAGTATTAGCACGGCCCGTGGTATCGGGTAACAGGGTCTTGCTCCGCTCGGGCGATGGCCAGGTGATTGGACTATCACTATCTTCCGGCGAGATCGTCTGGCGGGTTCGCCGGGCGGTACCGGCCTTGAGCGTCCGCGGACTTTCTGCCCCTTTGATTCTTGAGAATGTTGCTGTGGTCGGCTTTGCCAGTGGGCGACTCTCGGGTATTGACCCTGAGACCGGCCGTGAACTTTGGAACGTACCGATATCGCGCCCGTCGGGTAGCAACGAAATTGATCGGTTGGTTGATATCGATACGGATCCCTACCGGATCGGTGACTTGTTATTCGTCGCGGCCTATCAGTCACGAATCACAGCATTGTCGCTCAAGACTCAACGCATACAATGGCAGGCGGCCCTGTCGACCGTGCGGTCGCTTGGATCGTCCGGTCAGTTGTTGCTGGTGACTACAGATGACGGCTCGGTGATTGGGATCACTATCGGTACCGGCAAGGTAGAGTGGAGGCAAGACAAAATTCGCGGGCGCGGCGTAACGGCTCCGCTCGGATTGGGCAATTCAACGAAGGCCGTAGTCGGAGATTACGAAGGATACCTCTACCTGATTAACACGACGTCAGGGGAGTTGTTGGGGCACAAGAAAGGACGTGGCGGGGCAGTCATGGGTATATTTTCGGTCGATGGGGATGGAAACTTTCTGACGCTATCCGAAAATGGCGCGCTAACTGCCTGGTCAGTGCGCGACTGACCCACCTGGTAACCAGCATCTGTCCCTTGGGGCCTAGGCCATAACCATGATTCCGGTAGTTGCACTGGTTGGGCGTCCCAACGTCGGTAAATCGACCCTATTTAACCGCCTGACTCGCTCGCGTCAGGCTTTGGTAGATGATCAGCCCGGGGTAACCCGCGATAGGCTGTACGGAGAGGTTTGGCGGGGCTCGCAAAAAGTGCTGGTCGTGGATACCGGTGGATTATCGGACGAGGCCGGCGAACTTAGTCAGGCGGTAAGACAACAGGTTGACCAGGCTCTTGAGGAAGCCGATGCCGTGGTCTTTATCGTCGATGCACGAGATGGTTTAACCCATCAGGATATCGCAATAGGCGCCAATCTGCGTAAGAATGACAGTCCTATCTTTGTGGCGGTGAACAAGGCTGAAGGACTTGATAGCGCGACAACTGGGGCCGAATACTTCGAGCTAGCGTTAGGAGACCCCTTGGTGATTTCCGCCCGAACCGGGCAAGGTGTTGAGGAGTTGTTGGGCCAGGTGCTTGCCAGGTTTCCTGAGTCCGAGGAGGACGCTGTTGATAATGGTCGGCGGGTCGCAGTGGTGGGCAGGCCTAATGTAGGCAAGTCGACACTGGTCAATGCACTGGTTGGCGAACCCCGCCTTATCGTTGCAGACTTGCCTGGGACAACCCG
>CBFIBN010000209.1:0-2252 GCA_965660775.1 Arenicellales bacterium
ACAACGGATGCACGAATCGCCAACTACGTATGTCATTTATCTTCTCCGGGTTGCTTGAATCGAAATGGTCTGGCATAGATTCTATGGAATCTAGAGGTTTAGGTAAATATCAGGACGCTCTTTGGGCAACAGTTTTGCGTAATTCCTCGAAAAGATATGTGTTGGCGGCCACCACGTTGCCGTTAGTGAGGAAATCCTGGCCGCCAGAAAAATCCGCAACTAAGCCCCCGGCTTCACGGATCAGTAGCGCACCCGCTGCAATATCCCAGGGTTTGAGCCCAAATTCCCAGAAACCGTCCAATCGACCGGAGGCGACATAGGCAAGATCAATCGAAGCGGCACCGGTTCGGCGGATTCCTGCCGTTTTCGGCAGTAAGGCTTCGAAGGTGCGCATCCAGGGTTCAATAATGTTGAGTTCACGAAATGGAAACCCAGTACCTAGAAGGGCTGGCGTAAGGTGTCGGGTGCTGCTCACCCGGATTCGCCTACCATTCAGTTGAGCGCCGTCTCCCCGACTCGCGGTGAACATCTCGTCCCGTAGTGGATCGTACACAACCCCGTGTTCGATAATGTTTTTTCGGGTAACTCCCACCGATATACCAAAAACCGGAAACCCATGGAGAAAATTGGTTGTACCATCGAGGGGATCAATTACCCAGGTGTAGTCACCCCCGTCCTTAGCGCCGCTCTCTTCGGCCAGTATTCCGTGGTCAGGGTAGGCTTTGGTCAGAATTTCGAGAATCGCCCGTTCGGCTTCAATGTCAGCCTGGCTGACAAAATCGTTACGGCCCTTGGAACTGACTTCGAGCCGATCAAGCTGGTCCAGGTACATTAAAATCACCCGTCCGGCCTCGCGCACGGCACGTACCGCGGTATGCAGCATTGGATGCATGGTTGATGGAATCCTCCGGAAGAGTGACAAGTGGATCCCGGGGGCATCTCACAGTGTGCGGATAACTGCGAAGCCAGCAAGCGCGACAATTGGAGCGAAGCTCGGGTCGGGACGAAATCGTGGCGCGAATTCTAACGTAAGGTAGGCGCTGGCGTGTCGGATATTCGGCTTACCGCCCAGGAGCACAAATTTGATAGAAAACTTAAGGATCGTGATGGTTGAGACAACCCATTCGGGAAACATTGGAGCAGCAGCACGGGTAATGGCTAACCTCGGCCTGGCAGATCTGCGGCTGGTGAGGCCCCGGGTTTTCCCCGCCGAAGCCGCGACGGCACGCGCGGCGGGCGCCGACCATATTCTTGAACAGGCAGGTGTTTGCGACACCCTTGAGGAGGCGACGGCTGAGTGTAGTTTGGTTATCGGCGCGACTGCGCGCCGTCGGACCATTGGCTCGCCTTTGCTCGACCCACAAAACGCCGCATCTCACCTGGTTAAAGCCTCTGGGCGCGGGTCAACTGCATTAGTATTTGGTCAGGAGGCCGCAGGATTGTCAAATGAACACCTCGATCTGTGCCATGCCCATGTACGGATTGGGGTAGAAAACGATTTCTCCTCCCTAAATGTTGCAACCGCAGTTGCCATTCTGATCTATGAGGTCCGCCGCCAGTCAGATTCCCATTCGCCCAGTGGGGAGATTGGGTACGAGATCGAGCGACGGTTGAAAGGAACCGTCCCGATGACAGTGGCGGAGTTCGAACGTCTAATGGAACATCTGGAGCGGGTCGGTCATCGCATAGGGTTCCTGAGAGGTCCTCGTACGCAACTGCTTCGAAAATTGCGTCGTCTTTTGCGACAGGGCTTGTGTTCCCAGGAGGATATCAACATTCTCAGGGGTGTTCTCACCTCAATGGAGCAGACGATCGAAAAAGGCAAAGCTATCGGTGACCGGTAGTGAGGTTGGACCGAACATGTTAAAATTGCCGAGTAAAAGCGCTTCCAACCGGTGGGAAACGCGCCTGAACAAAAAGGAGTTCTTAGAGCGAGAATTATGGCAATTACACTTACCGACTCTGCCGCAGAGCGCGTGCGAACACATCTTCAGTCGCGTGGCCGAGGTGAGGGCCTGCGTCTGGGGGTCAAGACCACGGGCTGCTCCGGGCTTGCCTATGTAGTGGACTACGCAGATGAGGTCGGCGCCACCGACCAAGTCTTTACCAGCCGTGGCATCAAAGTCATTGTGGACGAGAGCAGCGTGGTCTTCCTGGATGGGACGGAAATTGACTTTGCTGCCGATGGGCTTTCGGCTGCGTTTCATTTCAACAACCCTAACGTGGTCGATGAATGCGGCTGCGGCGAAAGC
>CBFIBN010000210.1:0-2246 GCA_965660775.1 Arenicellales bacterium
GCTTACAGGTATCAGGGTGCCAGTCGCGCGTTGGGCTTTACGATAGGCTTCGCCAAAGGTCATGCCGATACCCATGACCTCGCCGGTGCTTTTCATTTCCGGGCCAAGCACCGGATCGACGCCGGGAAATTTGATAAACGGAAATACCGCCTCTTTGACCGAGAAGTACGGGGGTCTCACGATCCCACTAACCCCTTGGTCAGTAAGTGACTGGCCAACCATCGCCCGAGCACCGATCTTGGCCAGTGGCCGCGTGGTTGCCTTGGAGACAAAGGGCACGGTTCTTGATGCTCGCGGGTTTACCTCCAGTACGTAAATATCTCCATTTTTTACCGCGAACTGCACATTCATCAGGCCAACCACATTAAGCGCCAATGCCATCTCACGAGTCTGGCGGGTAAGTTCCTCCTGGGTTGCTTCGCTCAACGAAAAAGGTGGCAGTACACAGGCAGAATCTCCCGAATGCACTCCCGCTTCCTCAATATGCTCCATGATCCCACCGATCACGACTTCGCTGCTATCGCAGATTGCATCTACATCCACCTCAACGGCGTCACTGAGAAAGCGGTCGAGCAGAATCGGCGATTCATTGGATACCCGAAAAGCTTCGCGCAGGTAGCGCTCAAGTTCTTCGTGGCCATGAACAATTTCCATGGCGCGCCCCCCAAGAACATAGGACGGTCGCACCACCAGCGGATAACCAATCTCTAGCGCACCTGCCAGCGCCTCATCATCTGTGGTTGCTGTCCGGTTAGGCGGCTGCAGCAGATCCAACTGGTGGATCAGGTCTTGAAAGTGCTTACGGTCCTCGGCCTGATGGATTGATTCCGGCGAGGTACCAAGAATTGGCACATCCGCCTGTGCCAGCCCCCTGGCCAGTTTCAACGGTGTCTGGCCGCCATACTGCACGATGAGTCCGGTGGGTTTCTCGATCGCGCAGACCTCCAGCACGTCTTCAAGCGTTAACGGCTCAAAGTAAAGTCTGTCCGAGGTATCGTAATCCGTTGATACTGTCTCAGGGTTGCAGTTGATCATAATGGTCTGGTAACCATCTTCACGCAGCGCCATCGCCGCATGTACGCAACAGTAATCGAATTCAATGCCCTGGCCGATGCGATTTGGCCCGCCACCCAGGACAATCACCTTATCTACCGGCTCGGGATTGGCTTCACACTCATCTTCGTACGTCGAGTACATGTAGGCAGTCGGCGTCGGAAACTCGCCTGCACATGAATCGACCCGCTTGTAGACCGGTCGCACATCCAGATCATGTCGCCGGGAGCGCAGCTCGATCTCACTGACGCCAAGCAAATTCGCCAGTCGAACATCTGAAAACCCATCACGTTTGAATTCTCTCAAGGTGGGCCCGTCCAATTCGGCGAACTTAGATGAACGGATGACCGCCTCGGTCGCAACCAGTTCCTCAATTTGTGCAAGGAACCAAGGGTCGATACCCGTCAGTGACTGTACCTCTGGCAGGGTCAACTCATGACGAAAGGCGTCCGCAATATGCCAGGCCCGACGGGCACCAGGGATGCGCAGTGCACTGGTAAGGTCATGCATATCGATCTGGCCGTGAGTGTCATCCCACAGTGGATCCAACCCGTGGCTGCCGATCTCGAGGCCACGTAGTGCTTTCTGGAACGACTCTTTAAATGTACGCCCGATGGCCATAACCTCACCAACCGATTTCATCTGTGTGGTCAAAGAGGAGTCGGCCTGGGGAAACTTCTCAAAATCAAAACGGGGAATCTTGGTTACGATGTAGTCAATAGCCGGCTCGAACGATGCTGGCGTCGCACCGCCGGTAATATCATTGTCAAGTTCATCAAGGGTGTAGCCAATGGCCAGCTTGGCCGCCACTTTGGCAATTGGAAAGCCAGTTGCCTTAGAAGCCAGTGCTGATGAACGCGATACTCTTGGGTTCATCTCGATAACGACCATACGACCGCTGGCCGGATCAATCGCAAACTGTACGTTGGAACCGCCCGTATCAACACCGATCTCGCGCAACACCGCGATACTCGCGTTGCGCATAATCTGGTATTCCTTGTCTGTCAGGGTTAGTGCCGGAGCAACAGTGATCGAATCACCGGTATGAACACCCATAGCATCGAAATTCTCAATAGAGCAGACAATGATGCAGTTATCCCGACTATCGCGCACCACCTCCATCTCGAACTCTTTCCAACCCAGAATGCATTCTTCGATCAGTAATTCGCCGGTGGGTGAGGCATCAAGCCCAC
>CBFIBN010000211.1:0-2168 GCA_965660775.1 Arenicellales bacterium
TAAAAAAACTTAACCTCTTCCTTTTCGGTTTCGTCTAGCTGCTCTGCGTTGTAAGCGCTAAACAGTAACCACGGTTTCCATGTCATAAATTCTTTGTATTCCAGATTTGCTAGCCAAACTTTCCAGAAATAGACACTTGTTGGTTCCAGATACGATGCGTCTAATACCTCTGCTATAACCTTTGACAGGTTCTCCTTATCGAGTCCTTCCAGGGTTTCTGGTAGGCCATCGCTCTTGGCTTCCTCATTTATCTCCAGATAGATAGTGGTACCAATCCATGTGCGCCTATCGTACGGGTCGAGTATTAGTAGGCCTTTACTATCCGCTAGTAGGTGGCCCGTTGAAGCCAACCATATCCCAGTGAGTTTTGGATCAATTGAGCTTTTTTCTGGATTGCCTATGGGTACCTGAAGACCAAGGCACCCCATAACCACGACCAAAGCAGGCAACATCGCTAAGGTGATTAACGCACCCATTCCCGAGCGAGTCGACCTTGCCTTATCTGATCCGCTGCCGAACAGCTTTAGTAGCCTCATCTTCTCCTCGTTGCCACATTTTAGGGACTTACTATACCGCCATACTGCCGGGAAAGGGCTGCGTTAATGAGTATGCAGGTGTGCGGATAGATGTGATGGGGTCACCGATGAAGAGTAGATTCGTGAGTCAGCCTATCCGTATGTACCGTACACAGGTTGTGTGCTTAGAGGCCGATGCGCTATATGGGTACAAGGGTAGGGGATTTGGTTAGAAGGCTGGGTTTACCACGATCCAGACTGACTAACGGGCAGTAGAAAGCGCACCAAAGCCTTGATTGCGTACTGGCAAAATAACTACAGTAGAGGCGATTACAGGACTGGATAAAGACGGCCACGTAGTTCTGTAAAATTGGACCACTTTCACCTGGTGTCCTCGACATGCAGACATTGAAAAACCCAATTTTGGTAGTGAGCTCTGGTGTGCACGCGATCCAGGATGGACTCACATCAACGGTATATGTGCTGCTGCCGATACTGACTCAGAGTCTGGGCCTGAGCTATGCGCAGGTAGGAACCATACGGGCAGTCTATAGCGGCATGATGTGGTTGTTGGAAATTCCAGCGGGTATTCTGTCTGAGCGCTTTGGAGAACAGCGCCTCCTCGTGTTTGGCTTGATTACGGCAGGTTTGGGTTACGGGATATTGTCGACTGCCGATAGCTATTACGGTGTGCTGTTCGCACTACTGATTGCCGGTACAGGCGCCGCATTTCAACACTCCCTGAGTTCGGCGCTGATCAGCCGAGTGTACGACGGCCCCCGCGGGCGGGTAGCACTGGGTACCTATAACGCCAGTGGCGATACCGGTAAGCTGCTGTTTACAGGTGTTGCGAGCCTGTTGTTCGGTGTCGGCATTGCCTGGCAGGAGGTTGTAAGTGGTTACGGAATACTGGCGCTCCTCGTTGCGGCGGTGCTGTGGCTGGGTCTGCAACGATTGCGTTTGCCAGGTGCTATATCGATGTCGGCCAGAAACCCAAGCACTGCAGGGGGCTGGGGTATTCGTGACCAATCAGGATTTCGTTGGTTGGCTGCAATAGTGTTTCTCGACACTGCCGTGCAGGATGGATTTCTGGTGTTTGTTGCATTTCTGATGATCGAGAAAAACATACCCGCCGGCCTGGCTGCCTTTGCTGTTGTGGCAACGCTCGCTGGTGGGGTGATCGGAAAATATGCTTGCGGTCATCTGTCTGCCCGCATGGGGGTAGTCCGCTCTTTGATTCTGGTTGAGGTGTGCACTGCCGCAGGGATTATGGGTGTCATCATGTTGCCGACTGTTGCGGTATTTTTCTTGCTGCCGTTGGTGGGTATGGTGTTACAAGGATCGTCGACGATTACCTACGGTTCGGTCAGGCAATTTGTGGATGAAACTCGCCAGTCGCGTGGGTTTGCACTGATCTACAGCATGGCGAGTGGCGCATCTGTTGCCGCCCCGGTGGGATTTGGCATTATCAGTGATATCTACAGTGTTAGTGCTGCCGTAGTCTTAATGGCGGTGGTGACACTGCTGCCGCTAGGGATGTGTATGCGATTGCAGGCCGGTCTGAATAGGGTCGGCCAATAAGGCATAACGATGCCGAACAATCAGGTTGGTTTTGGATAAGAGATGCTGCTGCGCTATACCCAGTTAAGAACA
>CBFIBN010000212.1:0-2163 GCA_965660775.1 Arenicellales bacterium
CGAGAAAATCGAGCGAGGTGAGCACCGTCACGGAGCCGGCCAGGGTAAAGGGTACAAAAGTAATAGTGGCAACCATGGCGTTGGGCAGCACATGGCGGAACATAATGACCCGGCTGCTCACCCCCAGTGCCTGGGCTGCACGCACGTATTCGAAATTACGCGCCCGCAGAAACTCGGCCCGTACCACGCCCACAAAACCCATCCACGAGAACAGCAGCAGCAGGCCCAGCAGCCACCAGAAATTGGGTTCGACCACGCTCGCCAGAATGATCAGCAGGTACAGCGTGGGCAGTCCCGACCAGACCTCGATAAAGCGCTGCGCCAGCAGATCAGTCCAGCCGCCGAAGTAGCCCTGCACGGCGCCAGCGGCGACGCCGATGATGGCGCTGATAATGGTCAGTGCAAAACCAAACAGCACCGAGATACGAAACCCATAGATCGCGCGCGCCAGCACATCGCGGGCCTGGTCATCGGTGCCCAGCCAATGCTGTGCATCGGGTGGGGCGGGTGCCGGTACCGGCAGATCCCAGGCGACCGTCTGATGGTGATAGCGGATGGGCGGCCACAGCATCCAGCCCTTGGCATTGATCAGCTCGGAAAGATACGGATTACGGTAATCGGCTTCGGTCAGAAAGTCACCACCAAAGACGGTTTCCGGATAAGCCTTGAAGATCGGGGCGTAGATCTCGCCATCGTAGACCACGATAAAGGGCTTGTCATTGGCAACGAACTCGGCAAAAAGCGACACCGTGAACAGAACCAGAAAAATCCACAGCGACCACCAGCCGCGGCGGTTGGCGCGAAAGTTATACAGCCGGCGCCGGGTCAACGGGCTGAAACGCTCTGCCTTCACTTATCCCTCCCGGCTATCGAAATCAATCCGCGGATCAATCACGGTGTACATGAGGTCACCGACCAGGCTCATCAGCAGGCCCAACAAAGAGAAGAAGAACAGCGTGCCGAACATCACCGGGTAATCACGGGCGAACGCGGCCTCAAAACCCAGCAGGCCCAAACCGTCCAGTGAAAAAATAATCTCGATCAACAACGAGCCGGTAAACAGGATACTGATAAAGGCGCTGGGAAAGCCGGCGATCACGATCAGCATGGCATTGCGGAACACGTGGCCATAGAGTACCCGGCCCTCGGTCAGCCCCTTGGCCCGTGCTGTCAGTACGTACTGCTGGTTGATCTGGTCGAGGAAGGAGTTCTTGGTCAACATGGTGAGGGTGGCAAAACCGCCGATCGTCATCGCCACCACCGGCAGCGTGATATGCCAGAAGTAGTCCGTAATACGCGCAGGCCAGGAGAGCACTTCCCAGTTCTCCGAAGTCAGCCCCGCGAGCGGAAACCAGTCGAGGTAACTGCCCCCGGCAAAGAGCACCAGCAGGAACACGGCAAACAAAAAGCTCGGGGTCGCGGTGCCGATCACGATCACCAGACTGGTTGCAACGTCAAAACGGCTGCCATCGCGCACTGCCTTGGCAATACCCAGTGGAATTGAGATCAGGTAGACGAGTAGCGTGGTCCATATCCCAAGCGAGATTGATACCGGCATCTTGTCCAGCACCAGGTCTACCACCGCGCGGTCACGATAGAAACTCTCACCGAAGTCGAATACCAGATAGCGCTTCATCATGGTGATGAAGCGGACATGCAGGGGCTGGTCAAAGCCAAAGCGCACTTCCAGTTCGCGGATAAAGTCAGGGTCCAGTCCCTGCGCGCCACGATACTTGCTGCTGAGTGACTGGCCGGCAGAGGCGCTTGACAGGGTCTCGCTGGCGCCCGTACGTGTGACTCGCTCAGTGATATCCGAGCCCACACCGGTCAATTGCGAAATGATCTGTTCGACCGGCCCACCAGGGGCCACCTGGATGATCACAAAGTTGATCACCATGATCGCAAAAAGCGTGGGAATAATCAGCAACAGACGACGGACGATATAGGCTGTCATAGCGGGTCTTGTATCGTGACCAAAACTTCGGGCGACTGCGCCACAGGCCTACTGGCGCGCCCGCTGCAGCGCTTGCGCACGGGCTTCATCAAACCACCAGCGGCTGGTCATCACCCCGGTGCGCACCGGCTCTGTCGGGCGGCCAAACTTGTCCCAGTACAGCACCCGGTCAGCGCGGATGTGCCAGTGCGGTACCACGTAGTGCCCCC
>CBFIBN010000213.1:0-2149 GCA_965660775.1 Arenicellales bacterium
TTGCATCAGGATTTTCTTAAATTAGACCTCAAACCGCTCGCTTATGATGGCGTATTCGCAAATGCTTCACTGTTTCATGTTCCAACCCAGGAACTTGAGCGCGTGCTTTTGGCGCTTTATACCTGCTTAAGGTTTAACGGAGTATTTTTCTGCTCTAACCCAAGAGGATCTGATATTGAACAATTTGACGGTGAGCGTTATGGGGCTTTCCTTGAGCCCGAAACTTGGGGGAACTTTGTTCGCTCCGTCGGATTTGTTGAATTAGAGAGTTTCTATCGACCGTCAGGTCGGCCGAAAGAGCAACAGCCGTGGTTGGCGACTGTGTGGCGAAAGCCTGGGTGCAACAAAGACCCGGTGGAAGCTATTGCAGAACCTGGCCTTTTATAAAACATGACTACCTAGCCATGACGCGGGTAATCGCTGTCACGCATCTGCCATTTGCCGGCTTCTTTTTTACCGCTTCGACAGCTCGGGCGGTGCTTTTGTCAATACTTCCGCTCAAGGCATTATCGCTGCTGGGGAGTGCGCAGCATGTGAGTGTGCTCTTCTTCGTTGTCAGTGTCTGCGGTATTGGCGCGAGCCTGGGGATTTATTCGATCCTTCGCCATATCAGTCTGCGCACTGGGTTTTTGATAAGTTTGCTGGCGATGGTTGTTTCCATTGCGCTGCTTTGGACGCAAGACTTATGGGCCTTTTCCCTTGGAATGATGCTGCACGTTTTTGGTATCACCTCGATGGAAGTCATTCTAAGTTTGTATGTCATGCAGAAAATTCCCCGACCCCAACTGTCAGAATTTGAGCCATTGCGAATGGTATCCACCGTTATGGCGTTATCAATTGGACCCTGGTTGGGGGTTTATCTGCAGTCAAGGTACGCCGACTGGCTCCCTTTTGTGGTCGCGGCGGCAGGTGTGCTGATCACCTTGATCTATTTCAGATGGCTGGGCCTGCATCAACTGGTTATGAAGCGAAGTTCATTTGGAACGGTCAACCCCGTTCGACACGTTCGCCACTTCTTTAGGCAACCCCGTCTGCGGCTCGCCTGGATTTTGACCTTGGCACGATCCAGCTGGTGGGCGCTTTTTATCATTTATACGCCAATTTATGCGGTTCATTCCGGACTTGGCGAGCTGATGGGGTCCGCGATCGTCTCGATTGGATCTGCCTGGACTCTAACAGTCCCCTACTGGGGTTGGATTGCCCGCCGTTACTCGCTACGCCTTCTCATGCGGATGGGATTTATCGTCACCAGCCTTATGACTCTTTCGGCCTTTGTTTTTGCCCAAAGCCCGTCAGTTGCTTTTGTCCTTTTGGTTCTCGCGGCACTCGGCGCAACCATGCTCGATGGTTCTGGCCATGTGCTTTTTCTTCGTGCTGTGCGGCCGCGTGAGCGCGCTGAGATGACGGGTGTTTTCCAAACCTACAGGGATGTTGCCAACTTAGCTGTTCCGGGTATGTTCGCAATACTTCTTAAATTTTTTGCCCTGCCGATTGTCTATGCAGGCGGGGCCGGTTGGACAATAGCTGGGGCAATAACGTCTCGGCATATTCCGAAAAAGATGTAAGGCGGTAAAAACTAACTTTCAGACAGTCTCGCCAGAACTTGATACAGTCTGGGTAGGGTATCGCTGCCTTTTAATATTTCAACAAATACCTAAGTAGTGGGAAAATCCACGCTTCATCTACAAGGGCGTTATATCAGCAAGATAACTCTCCGTAACTCTTTATCAGCCCTGTAATTCTTATCCTCACCTGTGGCGTTGGATGGTTTCTGATTCTCGTTAAACCCTTGCTCCGGTAAAGGAGCCATGGTGCTAACACTCATTCTGCTTTGCAAGCGAGATAAATAGTATTGGACGATTCACCACCCGTATATGGATTCGCAAAGGTCACCAGGCGAGTTTTTGCAGATGCAAATACCTTGCCCAGCAAACTAATGAACGCTTTATCCGGCGGGTCGTTGGACCAAAGGCCAAAGACACCCCCGGGATGCAACGAGGCCGCCAGGGCAGTAAGGCCAGAGTCGGTGTAGAACGCGCTATTGCCCGTATTCAGCCAGTGGCTGGGAGAATGGTCAATATCGAGCAACACGGCGTGAAACAAACACCCCGGATTATCCACGTCGAAACCGCCAGATGATGCGGCCAGT
>CBFIBN010000214.1:0-2119 GCA_965660775.1 Arenicellales bacterium
TCGTTGTGACGAGAGTAGCGATTGCAGGTGCGGCCGGTCGTATGGGCCGAACGCTGGTGGCCGCCTGCCAGGCTCATGAGGAATTGACCTTAAGTCACGCTTTTGAGCACCCAGGTAACGAGGCAGTGGGCCAGTCTGCTGGCACTCTTGCCGGTACAACAGAACCCGGTCCTGTTATCGGTGACAGTATCGACGGGCCGGCGTTTGATGTGCTGATCGATTTCACTGCACCCGAGGCCAGTCTAGCCAACCTTGATTATTGTGCTAAGAGGCATGCCCGGATGGTCATTGGCACGACAGGCTTCGATGCAGCACAAAAAGAGCTGATTTCACAGACATCTCGTGATACCGCAGTCGTGCTTGCCCCGAATATGAGTGTTGGTGTCAACATTTGCCTTAAGTTGCTTGAGATCGCCTCTGGAGCTTTTGGGGATGATGTCGACATCGAGGTTATTGAGGCGCATCACCGCAACAAAGTCGATGCCCCGTCGGGAACCGCTTTGAAAATGGGCGAAGTTGTCGCTTCTACTTTGGGCCGCAGCCTTGATCATGACGGAGTATTTTCGCGCCACGGGCGTACCGGGCCTCGGCAACAAGGGCAAATTGGATTTTCCACGGTTCGTGCTGCTGATATTGTTGGCGAGCACAGCGTGTGGTTTGCCGGGGCCGGAGAGCGGGTAGAGATTACCCATAAGGCGAGCAGTCGGGAAATCTATGCCAATGGCGCGCTGCGCTGCGCTTTGTGGGTCACGCAAAAAAAAGAGGGGCTCTTTGATATGCAGGATGTTCTTGGGCTAAAAATGATCGAAAACGATTGATGTTCACCCACCAAGTCGGTAGAATATTTCCCCCGGAATGAGACATTATTTCGACCAGATCACAAGGAGAAACCAAGGCGGTTTCTCCTTTTTTTTGAGCTCACCTGAAGGGTTGACCGCGTGATTCCGGCGATACTGGCCCTTGAGGATGGAACCGTGTTTCATGGCCGTTCCGTGGGAGCCTTGGGCGAGGCGGTGGGAGAGGTTGTTTTTAATACAGCCATGACGGGTTATCAGGAGATCGTCTCCGATCCGTCCTATGCTCGCCAGATTGTCACGCTGACCTGCCCGCATATTGGAAATGTTGGGGCCAATAAAGATGATACCGAATCTTCCAGAGCCTTTGCCTGCGCGCTGGTTGTACGCGACTTTCAAGGCCGACCCAGTAATTTTCGCTCTGATGAATCACTCGACGAATATCTCTGCGGGCAGGGCGTGGTGGGTATCAGCGACATCGATACTCGCCGGTTGACGAGAATACTGCGAGAGAAAGGCTCTCAGAACGGCTGCGTGCAGGCCGGCGCTATCGATGAAGCTCAGGCACTGACCCAGGCGCGAGCTTTTCCCGGTCTCAAAGGAATGGATCTTGCCAAAGCGGTTACCACCCATGAAAGTTACCCCTGGACTGAGGGGACCTGGCAACTCCAAGGTGGATTTCGTCCTCCCCCTGATGTGCGTTGGCGGGTGGTGGCCTACGATTTTGGAATCAAACGCAACATCCTGCGACTTTTGGCTGATCGCGGGTGTGCCGTGGAGGTCGTACCCGCGCAGACACCAGCCGAGGAGGTGCTTGCGCGCGCCCCTGACGGTGTATTTCTTTCCAACGGTCCCGGAGACCCCGAGCCTTGCACCTATGCGATCGAGGCCATTACCCAGATTATTAAAAGCGCAACACCCATATTTGGTATTTGTCTGGGCCACCAGTTGCTTGCACTTGCTGCTGGAGCCCGCACCCTGAAGATGAAGTTCGGCCATCATGGCGCAAATCACCCAGTTGTCGACCTCGCCTCACAAAAGGTCATCATCACCAGTCAGAACCATGGGTTTGCGGTAGACCCCGATTCGTTGCCCGCACACGTGACAGTGACACACCGCTCGTTGTTCGACCAGTCGATCCAAGGCATTGCACTGACGGATGCTCCGGCATTTTCCTTTCAGGGCCACCCGGAGGCGAGTCCTGGTCCCCAGGACATCCTCAATTTGTTCGACCGCTTTATCGATTTAATGGCGTCAGCCAAGGGAACAGCTGATGCCTAAACGTACCGACATCCGCTCGATTCTGGTGATTGGGGCGGGGCCGA
>CBFIBN010000215.1:0-2113 GCA_965660775.1 Arenicellales bacterium
ATGACCAGTTCGATGGCCGGCCCGTAATCGGCATCTGCAACACCTGGTCAGAACTGACTCCCTGTAACGCGCATTTTCGAGAATTGGCCGAGCGGGTGAAGCGGGGGGTTTTGGAGGCGGGCGGTTTTCCGCTTGAGTTTCCAGTGACCTCGACTGGCGAAACCTTGATGCGGCCGACAGCGATGTTGTTCCGGAATCTGGTCAGCATGGATGTCGAAGAATCGATCCGAGCCAATCCGATCGATGGAGTGGTACTCCTGGTGGGCTGTGACAAGACGACACCGGCTCTTCTTATGGGTGCTGCGAGTTGCGATATTCCCACATTGGCTTTGTCGGGCGGCCCGATGTTAAACGGTGTCTACCGCGGTGAACGGATTGGTTCCGGTACCCACGTCTGGAAATTCGACGCCATGGTCAAAGCGGGCGAGATCACGCTCGATGACTTTCTTGGAGCCGAGGCGTGCAATGCCCGTTCGCCTGGCCATTGTATGACGATGGGTACAGCGTCGACGATGGCGAGTATGGTCGAAGCGCTGGGCATCGGGTTGCCAACCAACGCAGCCATTCCGGCTGCAGATTCAAGGCGTAAGACTCTGGCCCAGATCGCTGGTCGACGGATTGTAGAGATGGTTGAGAGCGATTTGAAAATGTCACAAATATTGACCCGGCAAGCATTTGAAAACGCGATTCGTGTCAATGCGGCAATCGGTGGCTCTACAAACGCGGTGATCCATCTTATGGCCATCGCTGGGCGGATGGGTATTGATCTGTCACTGGATGATTGGGATTCTTTTGGGCGAGATATCCCCTGTCTGGTCAATTTGATGCCATCCGGTGAATACCTTATGGAGGACTTCTATTACGCCGGCGGACTTCCCGTAGTCCTTAAGGAACTTGGTGCTCACGGTTGTCTGCACAAGGATGCGCTGACCGTTAATGGCGAAACCATCTGGAACAATGTGCGCGATGCCGAGTGTTATGACCGCAAAGTCGTTTTCCCGTTTAAGGATCCGTTCAAGCCTATAGGGGGTATCGCGGTTCTGCGGGGCAACCTGGCCCCCGGTGGATCGGTAATCAAGCCGTCCGCGGCATCTCCAGAGCTGATGCAGCACCGTGGAAGAGCTGTGGTATTCGAGACCATAGAAGACTACAAGGCTCGCATTGATGACCCCGATCTGGATATCGATGAGACCTGTGTGATGGTGCTCAAAAATTGCGGACCCAAGGGATATCCGGGTATGGCGGAGGTGGGCAATATGGCTTTACCGACCAAGGTTCTGAAAAAAGGTATTACCGATATGGTGCGTATCTCTGACGCCCGCATGAGTGGCACAGCCTATGGCACAGTGGTACTCCACGTTGCTCCGGAAGCCGCCGCTGGCGGGCCCTTGGCACTGGTTGAAAACGGGGACATCATCGAAATCGATGTGACCGAACGCTCCATTCATGTCGATATTTCCACAGCAGAATTGGAGGCTCGAAAAGCCCGCTGGGTACAACCAGACACGGGACCAGACAGAGGCTATGTTCACCTGTATGTTGAGCACGTCAATCAGGCTGATGCGGGTTGCGATTTAGACTTTCTGGTTGGCAAGAGCGGCGCAGCAGTGCCCCGGGAGAGTCACTAGATATCGACTGATAGTCCAAAATCCAGGCATCGGTCGATTTGGACATCCCGGGTTACGCGCCGGATCGAGTAACTGATGCCCAGGGTCACCGGCCAATTCAACCCGTGATCCGGCCAGCAAATCTGATGGTGTTGATGATGTTATATCAGCCGTAGTCCAAGTCGTGGTCTGGGCCGACAGGTCGACTTGTTTGTGACGCGGCTAGTGGCTGACAGTCAGGCGTTGGAGTGCAGCCTCATCAATTTCGACGCCAAGGCCTGGCCCAGTCGGCACCGCCAGGTATCCGTTTTCCAGGCGAAATGGCTGTTGCAGCAGATCGTCTCGAATGGGATTGGGTGTGCGATCGAATTCGATCATGGGTTCGTTTTGCAGAGCAACTGGATGTGCCGTGTGTGGGCAAGGCGGGGCCGTGGCAAGGGCTTGCAATGCGGCAGCGACCGCAATGCCTGAGCCCCAGACATGTGGCAGGATCGGCTTGCTGAATG
>CBFIBN010000216.1:0-2105 GCA_965660775.1 Arenicellales bacterium
CACTTTTGCAACCGCTTTGCGCGGTATCGTGCCATCAATACAGTAATAATCTGGAGAGATCCGGCCTATCGCCGGAAAGGCATTCTTCCGCCCGGACCAAAAACGTACCCGTTCGGCTTCATCGCGCGCGACCTCAACCGTGCGGGCACCGCTTTCACGCAACAGGCCGGACACCATTTGAATATCCGCCTCGACTTCAGCAATCGTACCGTCGAGTTCGCATAACAAAATAGCGGCAGCGTCCTTGGGGTAACCCGCCTGCACAAAATCCTCGGCAGCGACAATAGCCGGGTTATCCATCATCTCAAGGCCAGCTGGAATAATCCCCGCCGCGATCACTTGCGCGACTGCCGCTGCTGCCGACTCGACGGTATCAAACGCCGCCAGAAGCACCTTGGCGGCGTCCGGCAACGGCAACAGACGTACCGTGACCTCGGTGACGACGCCCAGCATCCCTTCAGACCCGATCATCGTCGCCAGCAAGTCATATCCTGGGGTATCCAGCGCTGTACCACCTACATTAATTACATCACCCCCCATCAGCACCACTTGAGCCGCAATCACGTTATGCACAGTGAGGCCATACTTCAAGCAATGAACACCGCCTGCATTCTCGGCCACGTTTCCGCCAATAGTGCAGGCGATTTGCGAAGACGGATCAGGCGCGTAGTACAACCCGTGTTCTACAACCGCCTCGCTGATGGCAAGATTACGAACCCCTGGCTGCACTCTGGCTGTACGTGCCCGTGGATTAATTTCGATGATGCGGCTAAAGCGAGCCATGCTGAGGAGCACCCCCTCTGAGTGAGGTGTCGCACCACCCGAAAGACCAGTACCGGCGCCACGCGCCACCAACGGAACCTGGTATCGCTGACAGAGTCTGAGAATCTCGCGCACCTGCTCAAATGTCTGGGGCAAGGCAACCATGGCGGGCAGTTCACGGTAACCGGTTAAGCCGTCACATTCATAGGGCCGACGAGCTTCTCTTGAAAGCAGCAACGCCTCTGAAGGCAGGAGCCGCTTCAACTCATCCGAAAAATCATTCAACTGTTGTGACATCTGTGAGGCCCATCAACCATGGTTACGGTTATTGCACGACAACCTGTGAGTATGTCACACGGTTTTTCGTGTCTTAAACTAAAAAAGCGCCTGGTCTGACCCATAAATTGTCACGGGCTTATCAAGGGATGTGTTTGAGAAAACTCAGGAGACATCGCTGGCCGAAATCGGGATACAAATGGGTAAACGAGGTCTTTCATCGGACCTCCACGGGCTGCACTGAAATTGGGTTTCAGTTGGCCACGCGGCAAAAGTTGTCAAATAACTGGCGGGCGTTACTCTTAAACTGCGGCATATGGCTCTCGGCCTCAACCTGCATTTTCTGCAGTGAACCTGCGCCCTTAGCTTTATCCAGTGCGGCAGCGTATGCGGGCACCTTAGCCCAATCGGTTATCGTACTGTCCTGGAGTTCTACATGAAACTGAATCCCCCAGGCATTCGGACCCACCCGCATCGCTTGCCATTCGCAATCGGGCGAACTCGCTAGCAGCACCGCATCACTGGGCGGACGCGTCACTGCAACAGAGTGCCACTGCAGACATTTGATCGTCGGGTCAATTCCTCGAAACAATGGATCATCACTTGCCTGGTCTGTCAGGTTGACGTTCAGAATTCCAATCTCGGGTCTTTTTTGAACCGCGCACTCACCATCAAGCGCATCGGCCAGTAACTGGTGCCCCAAGCACAGGCCCAAATAAGGCTTTTGAAGGTCGCGTACCCAACGGCGGATGGCTTCTTTTTCTGCAACTAACCACGGGCAGGGCTCTACATCCCAGACATCCATAGGCCCACCCATCACCCACAATGCGTCAAAAGGCTCAAGATCAGGAATGAGTTCTCCGGCATCCAGTTCCACTGCCTGCCACTCAATGCCGGCCGCACTGAAAAACTGCCGGAAAATTCCAGGATGCTCGCATGATATGTGTTGAAAGACGAGAATTTTCATTAGGCAGTTCTTTGATAGCGTCCGGCCTGAGATCAGCAGTCCAGGGTGTGTTCTCGCTCCCACTGGCTGATCGAAGCGCTGTAGTTGCGCCAATCCTGGT
>CBFIBN010000217.1:0-2097 GCA_965660775.1 Arenicellales bacterium
CCTGGGTGATTCGTCAGTAGATCTCTCTTTGCGCTGCTGGAGTGAGCGCACAGATTTTTGGACCTTAAAGTTTGAACTCAACAAGAATGCCAAACTGTGGTTGGATACAGCTGGCATTTCGATCCCCTTCCCCCAGCGCGATGTGCATCTGATCCCCGTGACGGGCGAGGAAAATTCGAACACTTGAGTGGTTATCGAGCCTGAGACAGCCCGAATAGTGAGGCTCGGCGCTACGCCAACAACTCACACCTTAGGCCAACAGACTCAACGCCAATCCAGGAGCATTTTGCCGGACTGGCCAGATCCCATGGCCTCGAAGCTGCGCTGAAAGTCGTCCACCGAAAACCGGTGGGTAATGATGGGTGAAAGATCAAGCCCCGACTGCAACAGGCTTACCACCGGCCACCTCGATCCGCACGCCCTGCTGTGAACTGATCTGCCGCAATTGCGCCGCAGTGCGATCGTAGAATTCGATTCTGCCAGGCGCGTCTTGGATCACTCCCCGATTACGTTGGGCTAGAGGTTGTAGCCGCGTTCCTCGTGGTTCACAAGATCAAGCCCCTCGATCTCCTCATCTACCCCAACGCGAAGCGGTACCACAGCACCGGCAACCTTCAGTGCAAGGTAACTGACCAGAGCGCTCCAGGCTGCGGTAGCCATCACTGCCAAAGCCTGCACCCCAAACTGACTGCCCAAGCTGACCCCTTCAGGCAGACCCGCTCCCCTCAGACTCGACATGACAAACACACTGGTCAACAGCATACCCAGCGCACCACCGACCCCATGCACCGAAAAAACATCCAGCGAATCGTCGATCACCCAGCGCTGTTTGACCAACTGGGTCGCCCAGTAGCAGGTAAAGCCAGCACTGGCGCCGATGATCAGTGCACCCATCGGCCCAACAAAACCCGAAGCTGGAGTAATCGTACCTAGACCCGCCACCATGCCGGTGACTGCGCCGAGCGCGCCCGGCCTGCCGTGACGAATCCACTCTACAGTCATCCACGTCAACGCCCCGGCAGCGGCACTGATGTGAGTAACTAACATAGCCATCCCAGCCACGCCGTCAGCGGCAACGGCACTGCCCGCATTAAAACCGAACCAGCCGACCCAGAGCATGGCCGCCCCGGTCACGGTCATGGTCATATTGTGCGGCAGCATTGCAGTCTGTGGAAATCCGCGGCGGCGTCCAAGAACGATCGCCGCTACCAGTGCCGCCACACCGGCGTTAACGTGTACCACCGTGCCGCCGGCAAAATCCATGACGCCCATCGCACTCAGCCAGCCGCCGCCCCAGACCCAGTGCGCCACCGGCACATAGGCAAAAAGCGTCCACAGCAAGCAAAAGATCAGCATGGCCGCGAAATTCATGCGCTCGGCAAAACCGCCAACGATGAGCGCCGGGGTAATCGCTGCAAAAGTCAACTGAAAAACAACAAAGACACTTTCGGGAATTGTTCCCGATAGCGCATCGACCGTCACTGTACGCAGGAAGACTTTTTCCAATCCACCGATCCAACCATCTATGCCGCCGGCCCCAAAAACCAGCGTGTACCCCAACGTCACCCATAACACGCTCACCGCACAAACCAGAATAAAACACTGCATCAGCACCGACAGTACATTGCGCGTGCGCACGAGACCTGCGTAGAACAGCGCAAGGCCCGGAATCGTCATAAACAATACCAGTGCGGTCGATGTCAGCAGCCAAGCGGTATCGCCACTATCGGCACCTGCAAAGGTCACTGTAGGGAAAATCGCAATCGTAAGCGCTAACCCAAAACGAGCAATGACAGACCCCATCTTAAAGGGCATCCTGGTCTGTCTCGCCGGTGCGGATCCGCAAGACACGCTCCACATCGTAGACAAAAATTTTGCCGTCACCGATCTTCTCGGTGCGCGCTGCGCCGACAATCGCGTCGATAACCTGATCAAGAATCGCAGCATCCACCGCCACTTCAAGCTTGACCTTAGGCACGAAATCGACCACGTACTCGGCGCCGCGGTACAGTTCAGTGTGGCCCTTCTGCCGGCCAAAACCCTTAACCTCGGTAACCGTCATGCCCTTGATACCGACCTCCGCCAACGCATCGCGTA
>CBFIBN010000218.1:0-2089 GCA_965660775.1 Arenicellales bacterium
AACCCCGTTGATTGATATCGTTTTCTTGTTGCTTATTTTCTTTATGGTCTCCACCACTTTCAATCGTGAAACCAACTTGGAGATAGCCTTGCCCGAAGCTGGTAGCGAGGCCGAGCACCCCTTGGTCCGACAGGACATTTCCTTGGTGATTAATGCCCAGGGACAATACCAGTTGTACCCTATCGAGGGTGACTCTAGCGCTCCAATCCAACCGCGAGATGCTGATGAACTGACGGCTGCGCTTGGGCGACTCCCCAGAAGCGCCAAAAACCCAACGCTGGTGATTCGCGCAGATGCGAAGACCAGTCACCAGGCAGTGATTCTCGCTCTCGATGCAGCCAGGCGCGCAGGACTCGCGCGAGTCACTTTTGCCGCACAGGTGTCCCATTGATGAGCGATGGCGGGAACTCACTAAGGGGTGTGGCGCTTTACCGGCGTTTGCTTGGATATGTTTGGCCCCACAAAGCCGTTTTTCTTCTCAGTGTCGCTGGGATGGCAGTGGTTGCCATGTCCGAAGTGGGTTTTGCAGCGCTCCTGAAGCCGATCATGGACGGGGGGTTCGTTGAACGCGACGACGCCATGATTCGGTTAATTCCGGCTTTGCTTATGGGGGTTTTCATGGCCCGTGCAATTGGCGCGTTCACCGACCAGTACTGTATCGCCTGGGTTGGCCGCCGTTTAATTTTCGATCTTCGTCAGTTGTTATTTGGGCGAATGATTCGTCTGCCCTCTTCGTACTATGACTCTCACCCGACTTCAGGCCTTATCTCAAAACTAATTTACGACCTCGAGCAGGTCGCCGCCGCCAGCACGATGGCAGTGCAGATTATTATCAAGGACTCGCTTCTGGCATTGGGTCTAGTCGGATGGATGCTAATACTAAGTTGGCGACTAACGCTTATCTTTCTTCTCATTACGCCTTTTGTAGCCTTCGTTGTCCGTAAGGCGTCCCGTCGTTTTCGTCGGTCGAGCGAAGGCATACAACAATCAATGGGCAAAATCACCCACGCTGCAAAGGAATCTTTCCAGGGGCAGCGCGTGGTCAAAGCCTTCGGCGGTTACGCAGTGGAAGAGGCCACCTTTAGGGCCGCCAACGAAGCCAACAGGCGACGATCCCTGCGACGGGCTCTGGTGGCAGCGATTAGCGTTCCACTGCTACTCCTAATCGCCGGTACTGGAGTATCCCTGATTATCTACCTGGCACTGACTGACACGGTCGGAGCATTCGTCAGCCCAGGTACCTTCGTTTCGTACATGGGCACCATATTGCTCTTGATGAGCCCCATTAAACGACTGGCCCGAATCAACGAGTATGTTCAGGCTGGGTTGGCCGCCGCTAATAGCGTATTTTCGGTGATTGATGAACCATCTGAGGTCATAGGCGAATCCAACCCGGCACGAAAGGTTCTTGGCCGGGTAGAATTCCAAAACGTAGCTTTCACTTATCCTCAGACAGATCATCCGGCCCTTCAGGGTGTATCTTTTGTTTTAGAGCCTGGAAAAACCGTTGCGCTTGTCGGTGCATCCGGAAGTGGTAAATCCACGATTGCGTCGCTTCTGCTGGGCTTTTATACCGCGAACAACGGTGAGATCCTTATTGATGGGATTCCGATAGGCTCTTACTCGCTTACTGATTTACGTCGCCAGGTGTCTTTGGTACCCCAAGAACCGATTTTGTTTGACGGCACCATTGAACAAAATATCACTTATGCCAAGAGCGGTGAACGGCAGGTTGATCTGCAGCGATTGCTGGAAGACGTGGGCATAGACAAGTTTTCAAACGACGGCGAGCAGTCGGTGGGGGAATTGGGAATGAGGCTTTCAGGTGGACAAAGGCAGCGGGTGTCATTGGCCCGCGCATTGTACCGTCCGGGGGCGATTCTAGTGTTGGATGAGGCTACCTCTGCGCTCGATGTGCTCTCGGAACAGAGGATTAAAACCTCGTTAGAACAGTTTTCTTCACAGCGCTCGATCTTGATTATTGCGCACCGGCTCAGTTTTGTGACCGGCGCCGATCAGATTCATGTGTTTGAAGACGGACAAATTAAAGAGTCTGGCCATCACGAAGCACTGTTGGATCGTAACGGGG
>CBFIBN010000219.1:0-2077 GCA_965660775.1 Arenicellales bacterium
AGTGATTGTCCATTACATCAAAGTGGACAACATCGGCGCCGGCCGCGAGTACGTTGTCGACTTCCTCGCCCAGCCGTGCAAAATCGGCAGACAAAATAGACGGTGCGATCAGGTTGTCTTTCATGGTCATTGGCTATGGGTTTGGGGTGGGAATACTCGCTGGCAGATACGCAGACTCAGCGGATCACGATAAAAAGCGCCGACTCGCCACGGTGAATATTAAGCAGCAGTATCGAGGACTGCTTCTTGACCGCGCGCTGCACGTCTTCCAGGCTGTAGATCGGCTGCTTGTTCACCGAGATAATCAGATCGCCTTCGCGCAACCCGGCCTGCCAGGCGGGGCTGCCCTGGGCCACTTCTACCACGCGCACACCACGCTTGCCCTGTGGGCTGCTGTCGCCGTCGATGTCGGATAATCGTGCGCCTTCCAGGCGTTCGCTGATCTGCAGGCCCTGCCCGGCGGGCGGCTCAATCGAGCGGATACGAATGCGCTTGCTGTAGCGCTCGCCATCGCGCAGGTAGGCGATCTCAATCTCGTCGTCGGCCCGGAACAATCCAATGACATTGCGCAGCGCACTGGCACCGGCGATCTTTCGCTCATCCACAGCAATGATCACATCGCCTTCGCGCAACCCGGCATCTGCCGCGGCCGAACCTGGCATCACCTGGGAGATGACTGCACCTTTGGTGGCATCGATATCCAGCGCCTCTGCAAGCTCAGCCGTCAGGTCCTGAACAATGACACCGAGGCGACCACGGCGCACTTCACCATAATCGATGATCTGGCGGGTCAACAGCCCCACCATGTTTACCGGGATGGCAAACCCAATACCGATATTGCCACCCCCAGGCGCCAGAATAGCGGTGTTCACACCCACCAGTTCGCCGCGCAGATTCACCAGCGCACCGCCGGAGTTGCCCTGGTTGATCGAGGCATCGGTCTGAATGAAATCTTCGTAGTCCTCAATGCGCAGGCCCGTGCGCCCCAGCGCACTCACTATCCCCGAGGTCGCGGTCTGGCCCAGGCCAAAAGGGTTACCGATAGCGACCACGAAGTCGCCCACCCGCAACGTATCAGAATCACCCATTTGAATCGCCTGAAGCTGATCAGAGGGTATCTGGATAACAGCGATATCCGCGGCCTCATCCACACCCACGCGCTTGGCATCGAAGGAGCGGCCATCGTGCAATCGAACGCTGATCTGCTCGGCATCCTCAATCACATGGCTGTTGGTGATCACATAACCCTTATCGGCATTTATGATGACCCCCGAGCCCAAGGCGCTGACCCGCCGTTCGCGGGGCTGGGTCTGCGGGCCACCAAAGAATTTTTCGAAAAAGGGATCAGACTGAAATGGGCTTTGGCCCTGGCTCTCGCGCACCCGTCCTTCGGTATAGATATTCACCACTGAGGGCAAAACCCGCTCCAGCATCGGCGCAAGACTGGGGAGCGGCTGGCCATCTACCGCCAAGGGGATGGCTGCGCCGGCAAAAGTGCCAGGCACGGCTGCGCCCAAAACACAGCACAACAGCATGGGGAGGAATCGGACTCGTCTCATATCAAACCTATGCAGGGAAAAAACGTAAAAACAAAGCGGTGACCGCGCCTTAAGCGGGGGGATTATATCAATGCCCGGCACGCCGGTCAGACTTAAGCGGCGTCGTTGCTCACCCCGTGCGGTACGTGACCGGTGGCGACATACTGGCGGGCCGACTCGCAGTGCCCGCTTTGATCATCAAAGAAAATATCGGCGCCGAAGGTGCGCAGGAACTCGCCCTTATCCAGACCCCCCAGAAAAACTGCCTCGTCAATCCAGATATCCCAGGCACGCAAGGTGCGGATCACACGCTCATGCGCTGGCGCGCTGCGGGCGGTAAAAAGCGCCGTGCGGATCGGGGCCTTGTGCCGTGGCCACTGGGACTGCAACTCGTGCAACGACTGCAAAAACTTTCTAAAAGGGCCGCCAGTCATGGGTGTGGCGGCCATTTTTTTCTCCGCGGCGGCAAAAGCCGCCAGACCCTCGGACTGGTAGATACGTTCGGAATCATCGGCAAAAAGCACGGCATCGCCATCAAA
>CBFIBN010000220.1:0-2074 GCA_965660775.1 Arenicellales bacterium
CATGATTGAGCTCTACACCTGGTCGACCCCAAATGGGCGGAAAATATCTATCGCCCTGGAAGAGCTCGGGTGGGATTACACAGTGTATCCGGTGGATATCACACAAGGTGAGCAACGGAATCCCGCGTTTATAGCGCTGTCGCCCAACAACAAGATTCCAGCGATTGTCGACACAGAAAACGGACAATCGCTGATGGAATCAGGCGCCATCCTGCTTTATCTGGCTAACAAATCGGGTCAATTGATTCCTGCGGAAACATCGCGCTACTGGGAAACTATTGAATGGTTGATGTGGCAGATGGCTGGACCCGGGCCGATGTTGGGACAAATTCACCACTTCACGAAATTCAACCCGGGGAAAAGCGCCTATGCGCAAGATCGATACTTGACTGAAGGGCGTCGACTCTACAGCGTACTCGACAAGAAACTGCAAGATCGCGAATTTGTGGTTGGTGAGTATTCGATCGCCGATATTGCTCTTTGGCCCTGGATATCACGATTCGAGTGGCAGACAATCGATATCACTCAATACCCAAATGTGACCCGATGGTATCTGTCGATTGCTTCGCGACCTGCGGTGCAGCGCGGCTATCACGTGCCCAGGAGAGTCAACGACATTCCGCTGCCAAGCTCTCCCGAGTGATCTACAAGGCTTCGGCGCATTACCTCACCCGTTCATTTTCGCCATGAAGATCACGGCAATTCAGACGCTCCGGCTCGATGAATTTTCCAACATTCTGTGGGTCAACGTCCACACAGATGAAGGTATCAGCGGCCTCGGCGAGACCTTTTTCGGGGCCAAGGCGGTGGAAGCCTTCATTCACGAGACCGCCGCTCCAAAATTAATTGGACGAGACCCGCTACAGATCGAACGAATTGCCCTGGATCTTGTGCCATACGTGGGCTTTTCGGGTACTGGTGTGGAAACCCGCGGCCGTTCGGCGATCGACGTTGCCCTTTGGGATCTTTTCGGGAAAGCCGTTGGGCAACCTGTGTTTCAGTTGCTCGGGGGCTTAGCCCGAGACAAGATCCGCACCTACAACACTTGTGCCGGTTATCGATATGTACGAAATCGGCCGGACTGGGACACATCTGACTGGGGCCTTGACGCGCCTCCTGAAGGGCCTTACGAGGATCTTGACGCTTTCATTAATAGAGCTGACGAGCTGGCCCTCAGTTTGATAGAACAAGGCATTACTGGAATGAAAATCTGGCCATTCGACCACGCAGCCAAAAGCAGCGATGGCTACTACATTTCAAACGAAACGCTGGACCGATGCCTCGACCCCTTTAGAAAGATCCGTCAAGCCGTAGGCGAGAAGATGGACATCATGGTCGAACTCCACTCCCTTTGGCGGCTTCCGGCCGCACTGCAGATCGCCAAGGCGCTCGAACCATTCAACCCCTACTGGTACGAAGATCCTGTTCGAGCGGACAGTCTTCCAGCGCTGGCGCGTTTTGCTAAAGCTACACGGGTGCCCGTTTGCGCCAGCGAAACAGTTGCAGGTCGATCGGGTTACCGCGATTTGATTGAAAGCGGCGCGCCCGGCATCCTGATGCCAGATATCGTCTGGTGCGGCGGACTGACTGAAGCAAAGAAAATCGCATCCCTCGGTGAAACCTATCATCTCCCGGTTGCACCGCATGACTGCACCGGGCCGGTGGCATTCATGGCTGCAGTGCATCTGTCGATGAATATAACGAACGCTTTGATTCAGGAATCAGTCCGGGCGTTCTACGACGGCTGGTATAAGGAGTTGGTCACCGTCATTCCCACAATCGAGGATGGCTGGATTCTGCCACCCTCTGGCCCAGGCCTTGGCACTGAGCTTCTGCCCGGACTTGAGAACCGGCCGGATGCCACCTCCATCATGACCGACCGGTCCTGATTCGCCCGTCCAACCCGGGATGCTTTCGTCTGTCAGCCAACCAGGAGTGGTCACCCATTGCCACTCTTTCTAAAAGTACCCGGACTTTGCGTACTAAACTCCCTCAAGCCCAATAAAGGATGCAAATTGTGAAAGATTCTCTCGATCCTGTTTTGTTTACGCCGATTCAACTTCGCCAGTTGGAG
>CBFIBN010000221.1:0-2072 GCA_965660775.1 Arenicellales bacterium
GCATTGGCAATCCTTTCTGGACTGACAGCGGATGATCTGGTTGCCTGTATCAGTGCTGGTGATGTTGCGCAACTGATCCGGGTGCCTGGCATTGGCCGCAAGACCGCTGAACGTCTGGTTATTGAATTACGTGATCGGCTCGATGGCATCGGTGATTCTGGTACCGACCTGTCGGGTGCTGGGTTAACCCCCCAGCAGGACGCGATCAGCGCATTGGTGGCCTTAGGATACCGCGCAGCTGAGGCGGGCCGTGCCGTACGTTCAGTTGATACAGACGGTGGCTCGGCTGTTGAATCCCTCATTCGAGAGGCACTCAAGGCGCTTTCTGGAGACACGAAATGAGTAGCCACGATCCGGTGATAAACCCAACCCATCAGGACGATTCTTCTCAGGAACAGGTGTTGGACCGCAGCCTGCGGCCGTTACGTCTGGATGACTTTATTGGCCAGCCAAAGGTGCGTGAGCAGTTGGAGATTTTTATCACCGCCGCCAAAGGTCGAGCGGAGGCGCTTGATCACGTTCTGGTATTTGGTCCGCCGGGTTTGGGCAAGACCACATTGGCCCATATTCTGGCCCACGAGATGGGCGCCAACCTGCGCCAGACTTCCGGCCCGGTTTTGGAGAAGGCAGGGGATCTGGCAGCGATCCTAACCAATCTTGAGCCGCACGATGTGCTTTTCGTAGACGAGATTCACCGTTTGAGTCCAGCGGTAGAGGAGATTCTTTACCCGGCACTTGAGGACTATCAGCTGGACATCATCATCGGTGATGGTCCAGCCGCTCGCTCCATAAAGTTGAATCTGCCACCGTTTACTCTGGTGGGCGCCACGACTCGTGCTGGCCTGCTGACTTCTCCATTGCGTGACCGTTTTGGCATTGTCCAGCGTTTGGAGTTTTATCAGCCCTCGGAGTTGGCAATGATTGTCGAGCGCTCGGCACGGATCCTCGCTGTTCCCAGCGATGCCAATGGTGTTGATGCCATTGCCAGGCGCAGCCGTGGTACGCCGCGTATCGCGAATCGATTATTGCGCCGAGTCCGTGATTACGCCCAGGTTAAGGCGGATGGCACGATCAGTAGTCAGATCGCCGACAGCGCACTTGATTTGCTCGAGGTCGATGGTTTTGGTCTCGATGCGTTGGACCGGCGTTTGTTGCTTGCCATTATGGAAAAATTCGATGGTGGCCCAGTGGGTGTTGACAGTCTTGCCGCTGCGATTGGAGAGGAGCGGGGCACTTTGGAAGATGTTGTGGAGCCATATCTTATTCAGTCGGGATTTCTGATGCGTACCCCCCGAGGGCGTGCGGCTACCCGGGCTGCATATCGCCACTTTGGTCTGGCCCTGCCCGCAAGTGATG
Organism: Arenicellales bacterium; assembly: GCA_965660775.1. Lineage (GTDB taxonomy): Bacteria > Pseudomonadota > Gammaproteobacteria > Arenicellales > UBA868 > UBA868. The sequence continues at coordinate 1,357 of CBFIBN010000221.1, forward strand.
GGCCTCAGGCTGGCCTTTTTCCTGGAGGTTCCGAAGGTTCTGCACCATGAAAAGGTCAGGAAATTCTCACGCGGTTGACAGTGTTGGTAGGCGTTTTTCCTGTAGTGTTGAGCCCGCCAATGGGTATCGCATGGCTGTTTTATGATTGGGTCGGGTGTAGTGTTCCGTTGGCCGGTACGGGTTTATTACGAGGATACTGATGCTGGGGGAATTGTTTATTACGCCAACTACCTTAAATTTATGGAGCGGGCACGCAGTGAGTGGCTGCGCTCGCGAGGCGTAGATCTTGCCGTGCTGGCCCATAATGAAGATGCCATGTTTGTCGTGCGCTCGGCTAATCTTGAGTTTTTGCGCCCGGCACGTTTGAGCGACAATCTGGAGGTGTCTGTACAGGTGGCTCACCAGCGTCCCGCGAGTGTCGAGCTGTGTCAGGCGGTAACCCGGTCTGGGGAAGCGCTATGTACCGGTGTGGTGCGTTTGGCCTGTATTAATATTCGCACCGCCCGGCCCCGGCCTCTGCCGGCTTTTTTTAAGGACGAGTAACAACCGATGAGCGAAGCAGTCAAACTCGCAGTGAGCAATGAATCGCTGTCGATTCTACAACTGGTACTCCAGGCAAGCCTGCTGGTGCAACTGGTCATGCTGATTTTGGTAGTGGCATCGGTAGTATCGTGGACCGTTATTTTTTCCAAAGCCAGTTCACTGAAAAAACTGCG
>CBFIBN010000222.1:0-2052 GCA_965660775.1 Arenicellales bacterium
TCCAGAAACGCCAACTCCTTGAGGTGGACATCCGGCCAGCGTTTTTGCACGCTGGTGACCACTTTGGCGGGATCGCGGATCAGAAAAGAATGATTGAAGTATTCGAGAAATTCATCCGTCCAGTAGTTCTCGATGTAATGCGGAAAGTCCTTGGAGAATATCGGCCCTTTGGCTGCTGCAGACTTCATGCGGGACCAGACGACTTCAAAAGTAAGTCCCGGCTTTCTTGGGCTCGCGGGGGTTAACCTCGGCCAGAGCGCGCCATCTCCCTCGTACCACCACTCACCAAAGGGCTCGTGAAAGCACTGCATATCACCGCGCTGGCGCATCATCCATTCAAAGGCGGTTGAGGTCGACCGGGGCGTTGACCACAACACGAGAATCTTATGCACTTTTTATTCCGCTTTTAATGAAGAAAGCAGCTGGCCTTGTTGCGTAACTGGAGCGAGACCCAGTGTCTTGAAAACCCGCCAGTAAAGGGCGTTGTCATGACTGATCATCGGCTTTCCGAGCATGGCCTCGATGGCGAGTTCATGGTGGACCGGCCGTTGTGCCTGTCCGTTAGGGCCGGAGCGAAAATTACACATACCGTTTATCAGATAGGCCTCGGCATTAGGTGCCTGCTCTGCAACATACTGAAAACTTTTCTGGGCAAGGTCGCCATCAAAACACCAGATGCACTGGTTGATCTCTTCCTGGGTTGCAAACCAGCCCTGGTCGTGAAAATTGCCCGCCCAAATAACATCAAAGCCCGCTTCTTTCAAAAATGCAACTGTTCCCTGCCACCAGTCGCGGTGATGATAAGCGGCGTTCAGGGCCACCTTCTCGATGTTCTGATCCCGTAACGCCTCGACCATGGCGTAACCGGCCATATGAAAGGGCGTCTGGTATTTCTCGCCCAGCATCTCACAGTGCTGGCGAATGCCCTCTACTCCAAGGCCGCTGGCGTGCACCCAGTTGGAACCCACCTGAGCACAGACATCGGCTCCGTTGTTGGCCATGCATTGCACAAATTCCTCAAGCAGATCGAAGTTTTTTTTACGCTGATCGAGTCGATGCGCATAGTCGGGTACATGGAGCATGCGTCCATGTACCCCGACTGAATCAGGCGCCATCCGCAAAAAATCTGCAGGCGCTGCATCCCAATCATGCGGTGGACAGGTAAATCCCACCTGGTGAGGAAAAAGCTTTTTTTGCGGGTGAGACCAATGGGCAGGCTTAGTGTACGAACCCATCGCTTAAGCCTCAAGAGCCTCACGTATCCATTGCTGTAACGCCTTTATGGAGTGCTCTGAATTGACGCCCCCCTTTGGGTCCACCACCAGCGGGCCCGGCCGGTAGCCGCGGTTGTTAAATCCCTTCTGCTGGGACTCAACAAGATGAATGTCTTCCTCGACGGTAGTCTCACGGTCCTGCAGCGCAAGGTCGTGGATCACCTCCGAACTGATGCCATCAGCTGTAAACCAGCCTCGAGCGACAGTGACAGCGTCCACCGCTGTTGGCTGCCAGTGGTAGGTATTCAGAATGTTCCCCGGATAAACCTGAAACGAAAATGTCGGCCACAGGTACCACGATGAATAATCTCCGGCGTGCTTATTGGCCGAAAGGTTTATGGGGTAGGTCATCTTCTCAAGATTCTGGCATTCGGTGGTATGGCGAAGACAGTAACCCTGTGGCTGGATGTCATAGGTATCCGGCTTGATGACGCCAGTGGAGAAGGTGCGGTGGTTGAGCCGGCAGTGATAACACTCGGAGTAGTTCTCGACCGACACCTTCCAGTTGCACTTTTCATCAGCCCGGATAGTCTCAACAGCCGCCAAGCGGTCGATCTCGGGAACAAAGTCACGCAGTTCGGTCTCAACGCCGGGATACCAGACCTCCATTGGCTCGGCCTCGTCATCCAGGTTGACGAAAACAAACCCACAGAATTCCTGTGTGCGTACCGGGGTTAGGCATATGTCCTCTTTCGCCTGCGCCGGGATCACTTCGGTGTTGGGGCCGCGCAGCAGATTCCCATCCAAGCCATATGACCAGGCATGGTACGGACAGACA
>CBFIBN010000223.1:0-2033 GCA_965660775.1 Arenicellales bacterium
TTTGACCCCCGCAAGATGGTGGACTCATGACGAGAGAAAACACCCGCTCGAGCGCACCGTTGCTTACGATCGACCAGTTGTCGGTACGCTTTTCCATGCCCAGCGGGGTAATCGACGCGGTACGTGATGTCTCTTTGCAGGTGAGTCGTGGCGAGAGTGTGGCGCTCGTGGGCGAGTCCGGCTCGGGCAAGTCGGTCACGGCGCTATCCGTACTGGGGCTGCTGCCCTACCCCCGCGCCAGCCACCCACGCGGCAGCATTCGTTTTCGCGGTGACGAGCTACTGGGTGCAGATACCCAGACACTGCACCGCGTCCGCGGTGATCGGATTGGCATGATCTTCCAGGAGCCCATGCTCTCATTGAATCCGCTACATATAGTGGAAAAGCAGATATGCGAAACACTGATACTGCACAAAGGAATGAGTAATGATCTGGCCCGACAACGCGCCCTTGAACTGCTGGAACTGGTCCGCATCCGCGACCCCAAACGCCAACTCAAAGCCTGGCCCCACCAGCTGTCCGGCGGCCAGCGACAACGGGTCATGATTGCGATGGCGCTGGCCAACGAGCCCGACCTGTTGATTGCCGACGAACCCACGACCGCGGTTGATGTCACCACTCAGGCTCAGATACTGGCGCTGCTGAGTGACCTGCGCCGCGACCTGGGTATGGCGGTATTGCTGATCACCCATGACCTGGGTGTGGTTGAGAAAGTCTGCGAGCGGGTTTACGTAATGCAAAGTGGCTGCATTGTTGAACACGGTGCCTGTCGGGAGATTTTCGAGCAGCCGGCACATGCCTATACCCGTGAGCTGATCAGCGCCGAACCGCAAGGCAAGCCACCACACCGGGATAAGGCCGGCGAGACGGTTATGCAGGCAAAACAGTTGCGGGTCTGGTTTCCGGTGCGGCGTGGCGTACTACGCCGCACGGTCGATCATGTCCGGGCAGTGGACGACATCAGCCTGTCGCTGTACCGCGGCCGCACCCTCGGCGTAGTCGGTGAGAGCGGCTCGGGTAAGACCACGCTGGCGTTAGCGCTGCTGCGACTGATACACAGCCGAGGCGAGGTTATCTTTAAGAACCAACGCATCGACAACCTGGCAAGTCGGGATTTGAAGGCGCTGCGACGTGAACTGCAGGTCGTGTTCCAGGATCCTTATGGCAGTCTCAGCCCCCGGCTGACAGTCAATCAGATCATTGCCGAGGGTCTGGTGGCGCATGACATTGGCGATGAAAACAGCCGTGAAGCCCAGGTGATCCACGCCCTGCATGAAGTCGGTCTTGATCCTGACACGCAGCACCGTTACCCACACGAATTTTCAGGAGGTCAGCGTCAACGGATCGCACTGGCGCGCGCCATTATCATGAAACCCGCCGTGGTCATGCTTGATGAGCCGACCTCTGCCCTGGATCGGGCAGTGCAGGCACAGATGATTGACCTGCTGCTGCGCCTGCAGGCCAATCACGGGCTAAGCTATCTTTTTATCAGCCACGACCTCAAAGTAGTACGTGCGCTGGCCGATGACATCATCGTCATGCGCGCGGGCAAGGTAGTTGAACAAGGAAGTGCTGACGGCGTGTTTCACCGGCCGGTGGACGACTATACCCGCGCATTGATTGCGGCAGCGATGGACCTTGAGGTCTGGAATGAAACCGCAGTCGCACAATAGGTCGTTGGCGGTCAGGGTACGGGAATCAGTTCGATCATTGCGGTAAGCCTTTTGCCGCATGCCAGCCATCGATAATCGCGCGAAGGCGCGCCAGCCCATCAGTCAGCGCGGCTGGGCCGGGCTGGAGAATCTCGGCAGATTTAATCTCGAACAGCGCGCCGCAACGCACAGCCGGAACACTTTCCCAACCCATACGGGCGGCCACTTTCTCTGGGCGAAACTTCTTGCCGCACCACGAGCCAATGATAATGTCTGGCTGACGGCGCACCACCTCCAACGGATCAGCAATGATGCGGCCCTTACCCTCGGGGCATTTTGCAAGTTCGGGAAAGATGTCTTCACCGCCGGCAAATCCAATCA
>CBFIBN010000224.1:0-2014 GCA_965660775.1 Arenicellales bacterium
CATTGAGCCGCGACTGAATAATGCCATCAACGGTTGGGTCGCAGCCAGAAACTCCAGACCTGATGATGTCTTCGAGCCATGATGGGGCACTTGAAGAATATCCACTTTAAGATCATCGCCGTAACGCTTAACCAGCGTTTGTTCTGCATGGCGTTCGATATCCCCCGTTAACAGCGCGCTTCCGTAGGGCCCGGAAATGTGAAGAACACAAGATCGGTTATTGATATTCTGACTGCTATCAGGACGGCTTTTGAGGAATTCAAACCGAACACCATCCCAGATCCACGGATCCTGCAGCTCGCAATCACCACTGTGCCCACGCTCAGGATCGCTGTGATTGAGTCTGCCGATCCGAAATACGCGTTGAATCGCACCGAGGCCTCCAGCATGATCATTCGAATTATGGCTCACCACCACAACGTCGACGAAGGAGATGCCTTGCCCTTGCAGCTCGGGAATGACCACTGCCTCCCCGAGACTGAAATTTCCGTAACGAGCCCCTGTGTCAAACAGCAGTACATGGTTAGAAGTGTAGACGACTGCTGCCAGTCCTTGGCCAACGTCGAGTAACGTAAAGCGAAAGTGTCCGGGTGCCGGTCGTGACTCTCCGCCGAGACTGGCTGCGCCAAAAAGGACCAACAACAATCCAATCAATGATTTTTTAACTCGACGTTTTCCAAGAACAATAACCGCAACACACGTCGCCGCAATAGTCCCCCGAATCGGGTCAAGGTTTAGGATAGCCCCAGGTAATTCCGAAAACCACTCGCTCAGAAACAGGACCTTCGATATTACCCAGTTGGAAATTGAAAGAAAGGGAGTGGTGATCTGAATAAAACCAGAAAAATAAAAAACGAGCCCCATCAAAACCAGCGGGACCACAATCAGTTCAAAAACCGGAACGGCAAAAAAATTCACCAAAGGTGCAACCAATGAAAGTTCGCCGAACCAGATTAAGAGCAAAGGGGCAAGGCCAACCAGCAAAACTATCTGTAAGTGAATCAACGTCCGGGCATAAAAAAATGATTTGTGAAACCACACCTTCGATTTGCGTCGAGCTTCCTCATCCCAATAGCTGGGAGTGGCGTGTGGATTCACTACAAAACGGACTATCAACCAGACCGCAGCGAACGATAGCCAAAACCCCGGCGAATAGACTGTCAAAGGCTGAGTAATTCCCACGGCCAGCATCGCCGCTGCAAGCAGGTCCTCCGGGCGGGGCCGTCGTAATGCGAGCAGCAACACCGCGCCCAGCGAAATCATGATAAACGCGCGTACAGTTGAAACTGGAAATCCGGCAAGAGCCGAATAGGCAAATGCACATACCAGAGCCCCCCAGATGCCTGCCAGTCGTGCCGGGAGTTTGCCGGTTAATGTTCCTCCCAAGCGCCAGAGTCGACCCACCACCATAAAACCAAAAGTGGCGGCTAATCCAACATGTAAGCCAGAAATTGCAACCAAGTGCCCAATCCCACTTCGTCGCAAGATTTCCCAACGTTGTCGGGAGATCCCCGACCGATCTCCAACCGCGAGCGCTGCCAACACCCCCTTTTCAGACAGCGGTGGTTCATGTGCTGTTAGAAACTCACTAAACCTGGAGCGAGAGCGATCAACGTGAACCCTTGTAGATAAACGCTGGTGGGGCGCTGGAGGTCTGCCGAGCACATAGCCCGTTGAGGTAATGCCTTTTTGAAAAAGATATTGCTCGTAGTCAAACCCGTGTCGATTTCTATAGCCTCTGGGTTTGCGAAGTTTTACCCAAAGCCGCCACTGACCTCCTGCCTCGATTTTTGGCGCGTTGCCGTACCACGCTAAACGGATATTTCTATTGGTTTTTTCGGAACGTTGGTTGGTCGCCCACGATTGGACCAGGAAATCAAATCGGGTCGCCAATTCATCCCGATCAGGCATTCCAATAACTTGTCCGGTAATCTCGACCGGTTTATTAAGGTATACAGAATTGGGACGCGACTCAATGATAATCGCGCCGGCAATGTTCGCCCAAATCCACCCG
>CBFIBN010000225.1:0-2014 GCA_965660775.1 Arenicellales bacterium
TGCGGAGCGATCACCCATTATCCGTCACCCGGACGTACAGCGCATGCTGCTGGATATGAGAAGTCGTATTGAGGCCATGCGGGCGCTTTCACTGTATACAGCGGCCGCTACCGATCGTGCGAGTTACCACCCCGACCCCACCGAGCGCACTCGTGGGCAGGGCAGGGTCGATATGTTGATTCCAGTCGTCAAGGGATGGAGCTCGGAAGTGGGCAACGAAATTGCGGCTCTAGCCCTGCAGGTGCATGGCGGAATGGGCTTTATCGAGGAAACCGGGGCCGCCCAGCATTACCGTGATGCACGAATTACCACGATATATGAGGGGACCACTGGGATCCAGGCGGCCGATCTTGTGGGTCGCAAACTGCTGCGAGATGGCGGTGAAACCGTGGCGGCTGTGATCGACGTGATGCGCGCTGAACTCACACAAATTCGTGGATCGAGCAGTGCCGATGTCGTAGAAATCAACGAGGCAGTGTCGGAGTTGGTGGATAGATTGAGCGAGGCGAGTGAGGCATTGCTCGAACGCGCTATGCACGATCCCAGAGCACCTTTTGCAGCTTCGTTCAGTTACCTGATGCTTTGGGGATTCACTGCCGGTGGCTGGCAGATGGCGCGCGCCGCTGAGGCTGCACAGCGCTGTCTTGAGACTGGTGATGGCGACAACGAGTTTTATCGATCCAAGTTATTGAGTTGCCTTTACTACGCCCGCCAGGTTGTTCCCCATGGTGAAGCCCATGCCCGTGCGGTACTGGCCCCTGAGATGTCTTCGCAGGAGATAGACGAACTTGTCGTCTGACGTCAGGCGAGCTTGAGACCGTTGGCAACCGGTTGTTGCGGTTGCACTAAAACCACGGATCCATCCGCTTGGGGGAAACCCGTGACAAGACACTGCGAGCGGATCGGCCCGATCTGTTTTTCCGGAAAATTAATGACACCGATTACCTGTTGACCCACCAGATTATCTGGTTGGTACAAATCGGTGATCTGGGCGCTGGATTTTCGTATACCGATTTTTGGCCCGAAATCCACGTGCAGGATGTAGGCTGGCTTGCGCGCCTCCTTGAACACTTCGGCCGAGATGATCGTCCCAACCCGAAGGTCGACCTGCGCAAAGTCTGCCCAACTGATCGTATCCATAGTGGTTCCTTTTTGGGTTGACCCGGTTCAGATGGTCCGGGGTGGTGTGATGCAGAGCTGGTCTCGAAGGTATTGAATTCCCCCAACCGGTTCAGGTGTGTGACGCTGGGGAATAATTTCGTCGAGCCATTGAGCGAGAGGTGTCAGTAGTGGATCGCTAAGATGCTGTTGCAGTAGGTTGATAACGCGGGGGAGGTGTCGAAGGTACTCAGACTTATTATCACGCAGCGCAAGTCGGCTGAAGATGCCGGCGACTTTGCAGTGGCGTTGTGCACCCAGCACCCGGTACCAGGCATTGAAATTTTCCGTATCTTCGAGGGACATGACCTTCAGATAACGTCTTCGCATCGTGTTAACCAGTTCGGGGGTTAGATCGCGTCGTGCATCTTCCAGCAGGGAGACCACGTCATAGGCTATTGGCCCGATCCGCGCATCCTGAAAATCCAGCAGGCCAATTTGCCCCTCGGGCGATTCCCCTGGAACCCGCATCAGATTGTCTGCATGGAAATCGCGCAACACCAGGGTAGTGGTCGGGGGTGGTAATGCCTCGAATATGGCATTCCAGATCTGTTGGTAACGCTGTCGATTAGTTTGGGTCAGTCTGGTACTTGTCACCAACGGGACATACCAGTCCACCATCAATAAGGCTTCGTCCAGGAAAGCATCAAGATCATACGCGGGTAAGGTGAGGTCGGCGGCTCTGGGCTGTTGGTGCAGCATAGTGAGCACATCAATGGCATAACAGTAAAGAGTCTGCTCATCCTCGCCGGCATTCAGCAGTGCAGTAAAAGTGTCGTTGCCAAAATCCTCTATCAGCGCAAAACCGTTAACGCTATCCACTTTACCGATCTGCGGTGAGCGCAATCCCAGTGTC
>CBFIBN010000226.1:0-1988 GCA_965660775.1 Arenicellales bacterium
CGGATTGCAGGCACTGTATTGCCTGGGCGGCATGTAGCGGCGTCGGCGTCGCTAGAATCACCGCCTCGATATCTGGTCTTGCCAGACTTTCATTCAAGTCGGTGGCCCAGTGTTCAATTTGCTGTTCCTTGGCAATATCCTGTATTGAGTCCGGGTCTGTGTCGACAATGGAAGCTACCTCTACTTCGTTGATGGCCGTGATCGCTTGCAGATGCTTTCTGCCAAAGGCACCTGCAGCACCGGCAACACAGATTTTCACGGTTGACGCTCCTTGTTTTTGGTCATCACGGTAAATCGTTCTCCAGGATTAAATGGCCAACAGCGGTATTCGATGCAGGGACATGGTAGTGGCGGTGGATTTCGCGAACTTTCTTGTTCAACGCGCCTCGCATGATCAGCCACATCACTAATTCGATGCCTTCAGAGCCCGCTTCGCGTAGGTATTCCAGATGCGGAATTGCCCGGGCTTGGTCTGGTCTATTCACCAGATCATCGAGAAATCGATTATCAAACTCTGAGTTGATTAATCCAGCGCGTTCTGCCTGCAGTTGGTGAGACATGCCGCCAGTCCCAAAAACCACAACTCGCAGGTCTTCATCAAAGGATGCCACGGCAGTTTGAATCGCTTTGCCCAGGTTGTAGCAGCGGTTGCCCGTGGGCGGCGGATACTGCACTACGTTTACGCAAAGCGGAATCACCGGGCAGGGCCACTGGGCCGGTTGGCCAAACAAAAGAGAAAGCGGCACGGTCAGACCATGATCTACTTCCAGGCGGTTAGCGATGGTGAGGTCGAATTCGTCCAGGATCAGCGATTGTGCGATGTGCCAGGCGAGGTCCGGATGCCCGTAAACCGGGGGCACTGGGCGTGCCCCCCAGCCCTCGTCGGCGATAGGAAATTCTTCGGCGCAGCCTAATGCAAAAGTGGGGATCAACTCCAACGAAAAGGCTGTTGCATGATCGTTGTAGACGACAATAGCCACATCTGGATTAAGATCCTTTATCCACTTTTGAGATTTTTCAAATCCTCTGAACAACGGCGCCCAGTAGTCGTCAGTGGTTTTGCCCTGATCAATTGCCGCGCCTATCGCAGGGACATGTGAGGTTGCAACGCCGCCAACGATTTTAGCGCTCATGCGTCCATTCCGATTTGCTGCGGTTACCATCAATGGGCCGACCACCGTTCACCATCATTTTCCGGTATTGCTCGCGGCTGCTGCCTGTCATGAGAGCCGCCAGATCCTGAAAGGTCAGACCGTCTGTCGCTGCGAGCTTAGAGGTGTAGTAGATGTTCCCGCCCAGGCGCAGCATATCATTCCACTGGCGCCCCAACACAGCATCTCTTTGCGCTTGGGACATGGCGAATCGTTCAAGATAGCTGATTTCATTGGCTTTAAAATCATCTCGGTTTTCCGCGTGGCGCAGTGACATGCAAAACATATTCAGGTGATAGCCGAGGCGGGAATGTTTAGCATCAAACACATAGGTGCCAGGGATATCCTGATAGTCATTGCTAAGCGTCATTTGTACAATTCTCTTAGGTGGAAAACAACACGGCGTCAGGCGCGCCCTTGGGGCCGACGATGACCTGGGTTCCAGTAGCCCAAGGTGTCTGTACCGGTCCGATGTCCATATAATATCGAGTCGAACTGTGTTCCGATGTGCGATCTGGGCCTCATATGCCAGAAGAACTATTGGCGCTGCGTACCAACGCTGTCGGCCGAAGGAATTAGTCTATAGTAACAACTCAATTGGAGAAAGCGGAAGCGAATCTCAGGTCACGCAGGATAGCTGGCATCTGGGAAAGATCGTTTACCTGAAAATGGGAACCACGCGCCATGACGGATCGCAAAACTGTACTCGTTGTTAGTGCCCATGCCGCAGACTTTGTCTGGCGAGCTGGCGGCGCTATCGCATTGCATCAGCAACTCGGTTATGAAGTCACCATCGTTTGCCTGTCTTACGGCGAACGAGGTGAGTCCGCCAAGCTA
>CBFIBN010000227.1:0-1984 GCA_965660775.1 Arenicellales bacterium
TACGAATCCCAGGCCAGCATATCACCTGGCTCGAGTTCACACCCAAGCATCTCGGCGGTCGGATCATCATCAATAGCGGGGATTGCCGGACGGTCATGTCGGGCATGACGGTAATCGGTGTCACCAGAAAAATCGACAGCCTGATATAGGCATGCTTGGGCATGGGACCCACGCCAGAAACGCAGTGCGGTCTCCATCGGGATTCGATCCAGCGCCGTCCAGCAGTTAATCACACCCGTCCCATATAACGGGTAGTAGGCGTGGTCCTGGTGCCACGGCGTAGCTGCACTCACGGTACGCGCCTCCTTGATCAGTAAAAAATCGTAGAACAAGGTTAATGCATCAGACCCAAGCAACGCCCAGGCCAGATCTGGCGCACGGGAGTCAAATATCGCTTCACGAAAAGAATCTACCTGCTGCCAGGCCTGACTTGAAAAAGAAACGCGGCCAGCATCCTCTGCCTTATCGACGATATCGATATCTTGACTACCCCCCGACAAAGCCTCATCAATGCCAGCCTCGATCAGCGATAACCAGGCCTTGTCATGGGCGTTTCTCAAACAGACCACGCCGTCCCGACGATACGCCTCTTGCGCCCGACTCCCGGGAAGCCCACGGGCTACGTCAAATTCGCAGATAGGTGTTATGTGTTTTTGCGGATCTCGGCCCATTTCTTACTGCCTGGCAACCCTGGATGACACAGTTTAATATGCACATTGATCTGAATGAAGCGTTAACTATTAAATAGGCGTTATGGCTAGAATCTGGAAGCAACTTCGAACACTCCTTGAACCGCCAAGGCATCCCGGGGACGCCAAAAAACCGGTTAACCCAATCGATACCGAGTTACAGGCAGCCAAGGCAGCCTGGCAAAGCGAGCAGACTATCGTGGCTGCGACGCGCTATATCACCTTACTGGAGTTTTCTAGCCGGACCAGATAGGCGCTACCTTGATGGCAGCGTCCCTGACGCTTCTGCTTTTCGAATCACTTCTTGAGAATTTTTGCTGCCGTCGATCACTACCATGACACCTTGTGCTTCCCCGTTGACAGCACTAGCATTTTCATACGATACAAGATCCTGCATAATTTCATCACCACAACAACATAAGGATAGAAAAATGCCTAAAGGTTATCTCGTCGCACATATCAAAGTTCATGACAAAGAAGGATTCGAGAAATTCAAAGCGATGGCAGGCCCGGTCATCGGCGAGTACGGCGGAACCGTGCTTGCCCGCGACCCAAGCCCAGAAACCAGAGAGGGAGACACTTTAGGCCTGTGCATTGTCATTGAGTTCGATAGCGTGGAACGCGCTAGAGCGTTTTATGAGTCGGAGCAATATACCGCCGCGAGAGTTGTGCGGGAGGCTGCTTCGACTACCCACCTGGTGTTGATAGAAGGCGGGTAGTGGAGCCCGCAGTCGGATTCGAACCAACGACCTGCTGATTACAAATCAGCTGCTCTACCAACTGAGCTATGCGGGCTTTGTGAGACACGCAACAACGCGCGTGGCGTATTTTACCTCCTGCGTATACCGAGATGCGGCAATGACAGCGACTGATGTTCAGCCACTCTTGGGGCAGATTACGGGAGTGAGTTCAGCCATGGCGTCAGCCCAGTCCAGCTGCGCCAGTTCTTCACGGCGTTGCTCGGTGATCACATCTGGTACCTCGAGCCAGTAAAGTGGCCCCAGGGTGCGTACATGCAGCCTGACGTTGACCGGCAATCGCAGCCATTCCAAGCTCGCCGCATAAGCAACGGCCATGGGCTCCTGGGCAAAAGGTTGCAGCAACAATAGTTTCTCACCACTGCGTCTCAGGCTGGTTGCCCTTATGTCCTGATCCTGTAATTTGATCCGGGCATTATCGCGGGCGATATCAGAACTAAAAGGTCCAACAACCACCTGATAAATGCGCTCCTCTCTTGCCGCGGTACGCTGGCGAGTCAACCCGTACCCGTGATTGACCAGCAAGCTCCAGCCATT
>CBFIBN010000228.1:0-1971 GCA_965660775.1 Arenicellales bacterium
TTCCATCCTTTCTTGCGCTTGGGCCGATTCAAGCGGTACGACCGGCTCGTCAGAGAAATCAATATTTGCCTCTACGTACACTCTAAATTCGGCTATTTCCTTCGATATATATCCTATCTGCTGTGAAAACTCCCCTTTTAGGGACCTCAAGGCACAACGTGCCGCCGCGGTCGTTTGGCTGTCGATGAGATCCGCAACAGCCTCGGCCTGAGCAAGATCCAACTTACCGTTCAAAAATGCCCGCTCTGTGAATTCCCCAGGGCGTGCCAGACGAGCGCCCAAAGCCGTAACACGCGCCAGCATTTGGTCGATGACTATCACGCCGCCGTGCCCGTGGAGCTCAAGCACGTCCTCGCCAGTATAGGAGGCCGGTGCTTTATAGAAAAATGCAAGGCCGTAGTCCAAGGCGTCGCCTGTACCATCCAAGAAAGGGCTAACGGTTGCCTGACGCGGCCTTGGCACACTACCCAGCACACTGTGGGCAATCGCCCGAACCTGCGGCCCTGAGACACGAACGATGCCAATACCACCGGTACCGGACGGCGTTGCCCGGGCAGTGATGGTGTCTAAGAACTGGGTCACGGCATCATCCGTGAGCGGGATCGGCTCAGGCCTTGCTGTCAGCTGCCTGAATCTTTCGGGTGATCGCCCATTGCTGCGCGATAGACAACACGTTGTTGACAAGCCAGTACAGCACCAACCCGGAAGGGAACCAGAGAAAGAAAACGGTGAATACCAATGGCAGGGCCATCATGATTTTCTGCTGCATCGGATCCATCGGCGCCGGGTTCAGCAACTGTTGCCCGAACATCGAGGCGCCCATCAATACCGGCAACACATAATAAGGGTCCTGCAACGACAGGTCCTTGATCCACAGGATGAAAGGTGCTTGGCGTAGCTCCACGCTTTCCAGTAGCACCCAATACAACGCGATGAAAACCGGGATCTGTATTACGATCGGCAGGCAACCGCCCAGGGGATTGATCTTCTCCTTCTTGTAGATCTCCATCATCGCCTGCTGGAATTTCTGCTTGTCGTCACCGAAACGCTCTTTCAGTGTTTTCATGCGCGGTTGCATCTTTTTCATGCGCGCCATTGATTTGTAACTGGCGGCCGATAGCGGGAAGAACACCAGTTTGACCAGCAGGGTCAGCAGAATGATCGATGCCCCCCAGTTGCTCACCACGCGCTGTATGTACGTCATGATCCAGAACAACGGCGAGGACACGGGCGTCAGCCACCCGTAATCCACCGTAAGTTCTAACTTCGCATCGACCTTTATCAGACGTTGGGTTTCTTTGGGGCCCACATACATTCTGGTTGCTAACGTCGTCGTCGCTCCGACAGGAGCGCTAGCAGGGTGGGTGGTCTTGTAGCCGATAAGATAGCGTGGGGCGCTGTCGCGTTGAGTTACGTTGGAATAGAACTCGTAGCCTGTATCGTCTTTCTGTGGCAGTAGCGCACCCACGAAGTAATGCTGCAGCATCGCGACCCAGCCCGACGGGGTAGCGCGGGCGAGATTTGCCTCAGACATATCTTCAAAATCAATTTTCTGGTACTTGTCCTCAGGGGTAAAAATCGCCCCGCCTTTGTAACTGGGCAATCGGCCCAAAAACCCTAAACCACTACTTTCCTCAACAACCTGGGTACGCAGAATCTGCTGGTACTGGTATCCCGACCAGTCGCTAGCCGATTGGTTATTGACTGAAAAAGTGACGTCGATGTAATAACTGTTGCGATGAAAGGTGAAGGTCTTGCGGTATGAAACCCCTTCGGTTGAGGTCCAATCGAGGTCGATCGATACACTGTTTTCGCCGGGCGCCAGGCGCACATCAGTGGCTCGGGCGCTAAAGGAAGTGTGGTGATTGGGAAATTCATGTCCCGACCCCAGTAGGCCACCTTGTATCAGGAAAAGGTCCGCGCCTGCATCGTTGAGCAATACAAACGGTTGATCCGGCTGGTCGACCGCTA
>CBFIBN010000229.1:0-1950 GCA_965660775.1 Arenicellales bacterium
TTTGGCGTCGACTATGGCCGCTTTTGGTGTCCGGCGCGATTTTTACCTGGCTCACTGCCAACGTTCTGGTACAGATTAGCCCCCGCTGGCCTACGGTACTATTGGGAGTCGTGATACTGGTGTATAGCGGTATCGGCCTTTGGTCCTGGCAGCCGCCCGAACCGGGTCACCGTGAAAAGTGGCTATCTCCGGTGGCTGGGATGATGACGGGTGTGTTTTCAGGCCTGACGGGTGTACTGGTTTTCCCCCTGACAGGATATTTGCAGGCCCTGCGTCTGGGTCGACAGATGCTTTTTCAGGCCATGGGGATTTACCTTCTTCTTGCCAATTTAACCCTGGCGAGTGTATTTGGCTGGCAAGGCCTTTTTCCAAAGGCTATTGCCAGTCTGGCGGTGACTGGGACGGCCGCGGGACTGGTTGGGATGCTGCTGGGTCAAGTGATCCGTAAGCGCCTTTCGGAATCAGTGTTTCGTCAGGTATTTTTCGTAGCTCTGGGCGTGCTTGGAGTTTTTGTAGCGCTGAGGGCGTATTGGGCCTGAAGACTGGGTTTATGGGCCTTAATACCGGGCCCTCGGGCCGATTTGAATCTGAGAGCCATCTTTGTAATACTTTTCGTAAGTCGGTTTGCCTTTGAGGTTAGCGAGATGAAAACGCTGGAGCAGATCTTGCAGTTGAAAGGCCGTGATGTACTTGTCACCAGCCCTGACTCGACGGTTTATGCCAGCCTGGCTCTGCTCGCGGAGCATGAGGTAGGCGCGCTGGTGGTGGTGGATGATAATCGACCAGTAGGCCTTTTCAGTGAACGTGACTATGCTCGCAAGGTCATTCTTAAAAGTTTGTCATCACACGATGTGCTGGTGCGCGCCATCATGGCCAGCCCGGTAATCTGTGTCGACTCCTCTCTAACGGTTGATAAGGCAATGGGCATTATGACTGAGCGGCGTGTCCGTCACTTGCCGGTACTGGATGACAATGCCCAATTGACGGGTATCGTCTCGATCGGCGATCTGGTCAAGGATATCATCGCCGAACAGCAGTACACGATCGATCAGTTGCAGCACTATATCCACAGTTAGTTCTGGGAACAGTTTGTCTTGGATCTAGGTGAGAAACTGAAATAGGGATCCGGCGGCGATGGCGCCGGTGAAGC
This sequence comes from Arenicellales bacterium, assembly GCA_965660775.1. Classification (GTDB taxonomy): domain Bacteria; phylum Pseudomonadota; class Gammaproteobacteria; order Arenicellales; family UBA868; genus UBA868. The sequence continues at coordinate 1,151 of CBFIBN010000229.1, forward strand.
CCAAAGCCACGTAGGAGGCAAAAACGGGCCAGCGGACCAGCGACCACACCGCGACCATTGCCGGAATAGAACTGATGGCGCCGGCAACCAGAAACGACATGGCAGCACCACTACTCATGCCTTGTTCTATCAACCCGGCAACAAGGGCGGGGGCTGCATAACTGTTGAGATAAGCCGGTGCCCCAACCAGTGCGCCCATGACGATGGCACCAAAACCGCCGCCGCCAACCACTCTTCCAATCGTCTCGGCGGGTATATAGGTTATCAGCAGGGCTTCAAGCAGATAGGCGAGGGTGAGCCACTTTAAAAGGAACAGGCTGTTTGTTATCGCCTCGGACTGAAAGATCTCGCGTCGTGCCGGCTCTGTCCAGAAGCGCCATTGCGTGGCACCTGCAAAGGGTGCCGTGCTGCAACTTGAGCAGCCACCCCCGTCACGACTACGCAGTACTGAAGCGAATAGTCCCTGGCGAGCCAGCAGCCAGATGACGCCACCGCCGGCCAAACCCATAGCCACAGCGGCGGCTGTCTTGCCCAGCGCGTAATCCCAACCGAGCGCATTGGCGGTGATGAGCAGCGCGGGAGGGTCAATAAGGGGTGACGACAGCCAGAAGGCCATAACCGGTGCCAGTGGCACCCCAACGGCCAGCAGTCCGGCAATAAAAGGAATAACCTCGCACGAGCAAAATGGGGCCAACCCGCCAACCAGTGCTGCAAATACGATCATACGTAATTCATTCCCCGAAAAGGCTTTTGCCACCAGAGTTTCGGCACCGGTCGCCTTTAAGAGCGCGATCAGAAAG
>CBFIBN010000230.1:0-1929 GCA_965660775.1 Arenicellales bacterium
GCCGACTGCGCAGAAAAACTCATGGCCGAGTTAAAAACACCGCCGATTGCCATAGGCTGTCATGGTCAAACGGTGCGCCATAGGCCCAAACAGCACTTCACGGTTCAACTGGGGCAAGGTGCGATCATCGCCGCCCGCACCGGCATTCCCACGGTCAGTGACTTTCGCTCAGTTGATATCGCACTCGGCGGCGAGGGCGCGCCGCTGGTGCCGGCTTTTCATCGTGCCATGTTTAGATCTGATGTCGAGGATCGAGCGATTGTGAATATCGGCGGCATTGCTAATGTCACCTTATTGGCTAAAGACGGTAGCGTACGCGGTTTTGATACCGGCCCGGGCAATACACTTTTAGATCATTGGTACCGACGGCATAATGAGGGCACCCTGGATAATCGTGGGCGATGGTCGCGCAAAGGCTGCATTGATGCCAGCTTACTCGAGCGCTGTTGCGCCGACCCCTATTTTTCCCTTCCAGCGCCTAAATCCACCGGGCCTGAGTACTTTAACGTGGATTGGTTAACCCCTTTACTGGGTGGGAATGAAAGCCCTGCCGATGTACAGGCTACCCTGCGCGCGCTCACCAGCCGCACAATTTCGGCCGCGGTAAGTCAGCACCTGCCCGGCACAGAGCGAATCTACCTGTGCGGAGGCGGGATCAGAAACGACGCACTGACGGCGGAGCTACGCATGGATTTTGATGGCCTCACTGTCGACAGTACCGCTGCCGTTGGGATAGACCCTCAGTGGGTAGAGGCCTGCGCTTTCGCCTGGCTGGCGCACCAACGGCTCACTCAGCAACCGGGCAACATTCCCGCCGTTACCGGTGCGGCTCGCCCGGCGATACTAGGCGCGCTCTATCACCCCTGACGTTCAGATCCCGAAAGAGGCCCCGCAGCCACAAGTGGTGCTCGCATTCGGGTTATTTACCACGAACCGAGTGCCCATCAGGTCATCAATAAAATCCACCTCTGCCCCCAAAAGGTACTGCAGGCTGAGTGGATCGACCACAACTTTCACGCCATCGCGTTCAAATTCATGATCATCACCCGCGGTCTCTTGCTCAAACTGGAAACCATACTGAAATCCGGAGCATCCGCCACCTTGCACGTATACCCGCAGGCGCAACTCGGGGTCTGCCTTTGACTCAATCAGTGTATTGAGTCTCGTGACCGCGTTACTAGTCAGAATTAATTCACTGGTATCGTTCATAACTGTCCAGGTGAGTTGGGGCTATAAGTGAAATATGCGGGCTAACGACACTGGTTACAACCCCAGCGCCAAAGCGGGAAAACACCCTTAAGGCGAGAGCGGCAAGGCCTGCAGCCCAGTCGTTTCATCAAAGCCATACATCAGATTCATATTCTGTACCGCCTGCCCGGCTGCCCCTTTAACCAGATTATCTTCAACCGCAAGAATGACCGCGACTCCCCCATCCTGGGGCTGATGGCACGCAAGCCGCGTGTAGTTGGATCCCCGTACGCTACGGGTTTCGGGGTGTGATCCCGCCGGCATTACATCGACAAACGGCTCATCGGCATAACGCTCCGCATAAAGTTCACTAAGATCAACCGTGGTGTCCGTCAATCGAGCATACAGCGTTGCGTGTATCCCCCGGATGATGGGTAGTAGGTGTGGCACAAATGTCAGGCCCACTGTCTCGCCAGCCGCATGCGCCAGACTCTGGCGAATCTCTGGCAGATGCCGGTGTCCCGCTGCTCCGTAGGCCTTGAATGAATCGGCCACCTCACCATGCAGTGTTGCCACCGCCGCACCACGCCCGGCACCTGAAACGCCCGACTTGGCATCAGCGATCAGATTCTGAGTGTCTACCAACCCCTGCTCAAGCAGTGGCAAAAATCCGAGCGTCACCGCGGTTGGATAGCAGCCCGGGTTGGCAACCAGTCGCGCATCGCGAATGCGCTCGCGGTT
>CBFIBN010000231.1:0-1922 GCA_965660775.1 Arenicellales bacterium
CCGCCATGGCTTCAGGGCGAAACCAAGTTCGACTACCGCAACCATCACGGTCGAGTAAATGATCGCCATGGTGGTGTGGCGCCCTACGCTGTCTACGCTGCGCTTGGGCGCCAGCCCCAAGGTGCAGATCGTCAACGGCACGATCGCGCTGTAAATTGCCATTTTATAAAAGCCATCAACACTGTGGAGCATCGCCGGGGTGACTGCCAGCAGATGGGCTGCATCTTGTACCTGATAGAGTGTCTGGGCGGTGAGGAAACTGCCAACCCACATGCCGAGTCCAAAAACCGCCGCCGTGAATAGGTAACTTGCAATCAGTGCAGTAACAGACGGGCTGCGAAGATAAAGTTCCGGATTGACCCCGAGACTTTTCAGAGCCTCTACCTTGCGCCCAAAAGTCAGCACACCCAGCCAGGCGCTGACGACACTACCGGAGCGGGCCGCGAAAAGGATTGCAGCAATTGCTGGCACAAAGACGGCGATATACAGGCCGTTCAGGTGATCCAGCACCATATCGGGCTCTTCTACCAGACGCTTCAGTGTGGGTTCTGCCAGTACATTGAAATCAACACGGTCCATGATCTGATCGATCAACCACTCGCGCAGCGATGGATAAGCTCTCAGAAAATACTCTACGGTGTGGCGCACCATCTCGGGTACGTCAAGCCCCTGCACCACACTGACCACGAGGTTTCGCACCACGACAATGGTCGTGGCACCGAGCATTGCACCCACCAGGAAAAAAAACGGAATGCCGCTGAACGCACCCATTCGCAGCATCTTCCAGAAAACAGCCAGGTAGTGCCGTGGTGAAGGATTGGGGCGCAGCACTGACGCTACAGTGCGCCACACATCGCGGGCCAGGTGTCTCGGCAACGAGATCGCCTTATCAAGGGCTGTAGATCCCGCCGCCATCTGAGGCAATCGGGCATTTTCAGCCAGCGTCTCCACCGCCTCACGGCGCTGATTGGCCGCAGCGGGCGTTGCCGGGAACCCCTCCCAGGCAAGCGCTTGTTGCAGCCGACCCTCTTCCAGCACATGTACCTTATGCGCCACCAGGCCTGCCAGCAGCGAATCATGAGTGACGATTACTACCGTGGTGTGATGAATTTCAACCAGTTCACGTAACAGCGCGGCCAGCTCGCGCCGGTTGGCAATATCGAGGCCCGCATCAGGCTCATCAAAAAATATCAGTTCGGGATGGTAGACCAGCGCCCGGGCCACGGCGACCCGACGCTTCTCGCCACCACTCAGATGTCCCGCCGGCTGGCCGGCCTGGGATGACGGAATATTGAGCCGTTCAAGAAGTTCCAGTAGCTCGGAACTGGTACGGTTGGAACCGGAATACGCGCTGACGAGTTGCAGGTTGTCAAGGACACTCAAGTGGTCAAGCAGCGCCCCATCTTGCATCACCAGTGCTGCCTGTGCACGATCAAAGTGGATGACACCGCTATACAAAGGCGGGAGTCGGGTATCAGAAAAGATGAGCTCCAGCAGGCTGGATTTACCGCTGCCACTGGCACCGACGATGGCAATAACCTCGCCGCGATTGACCTCAAGATTGAGCTTATCAAACAGTGCGCGCCCGCCGCGGGTCAGGCAAAGATCACAGATAGATAAAACGGGCTTGGGACCAGGCACCGGTTCGGTCTGTTCCAGATGGCTCACCGTCAGTACCGGCCTTTCAGGTGGTCGGCAAAAAAATAGCCGCCAAGATGGTCAACTGCCTAAGGTGCGCGGAGCCAGGCGCAGGTCAGCCAAGGACTGGCGCAATGAGGGCCAAAAACTCTCGTCGAGCATGTAGTACTGCACCTTCATAGTGAGTGCTGAACCAAAAAGTATCGCCACCAAAGTAACCAGTGAGCCCAGGGCCAGAGTCGATAGCCCCGAAACCCCCTGACCGATGGTACAACCAAGCGACA
>CBFIBN010000232.1:0-1866 GCA_965660775.1 Arenicellales bacterium
TGCCTTGCGACCTGCTGGCCCGACTCTCCACTTTTGAGTCTCGCCGGGCCGGGGATAATGTAGAACAGGCCGAGCAGAAGCAGTACGAATAATAACCATTCCCGGGTTTTTGGCACCAACTCATCGACGCGGATCGCTGCCCACCACTCGCCCTCGGGGTTAACGAGTACTGCGGCATCGTGTCCTTGCACCTGAGTGGATGCTGGGGAATCAAGCGTCCCTCGAACAGCCTGCCACAACTCTATGCCGGGATTCGGGTTGTTAATCGTGTCTGGAGCTGTTGTCTCGGCGAGCGCTTGCGCACCGAAAAGAAGGCCAGCCAGAGGAAGATAGGCCAGCCCAACCAGAAAAAACCAGAATCGGAAAGTTTTCACGCTTCGCTCCATTTTCGGCTCGTGCTATTAATGGCTGGGTTTCAGCCGTTTGATTTCGATGTCTAAACCGAGAACCGGGCGCACGTGGGCGCGCCTGCTACCAATCATTCCAGACACCTATCATAGCGCCGTGGTACGGCAGTGACAGTTTTGGGTGCCACTTCAAGCAAACTGTGGTTGCGCAGGGTCGGAGGCGGTGGCCCTTTTACGGGTCACCGCCTCGTTCCACATCCATCAGACCAGCAGTTCGATTAAGGGGTTTCTAACCCTTGATGCCCTGCTTGTCGTAGGCTACACCCCAACCCCACTGAAGTGCTCCAGCACCTCGATACATGACACGTTCACGGAAGATATCCGAGACCCTGTCACCATCGCCGGCCAGTAAGGCCTTGGTAGCACACATTTCCGCGCACAACGGCAGCTTGCCTTCGGCAAGCCGGTTTGCCCCGTACTTACGATGTTCCGCGGCAGAGTTGTTCTGCTCCGGGCCACCCGCACAGAAGGTGCACTTGTCCATCGTGCCTCTTGAACCGAATGCGCCAGTTTCTGGAAACTGCGGCGCACCGAACGGACACGCGTAGAAACAATAGCCGCAACCAATGCAGATATCCTTGTCGTGCAGTACTACACCGTCGTTAGTGGTATAGAAACAATCGACTGGACACACAGTAGCGCAAGGAGCGTCAGAACAGTGCATACATGCCACCGAGATTGAACGTTCGCCATGGTCTCCATCATTGATGGTAACCACGCGGCGGCGGTTCACACCCCAGGGTATGTCGTTCTCGTTCTTACACGCGGTGACGCAACCGTTGCATTCAATGCAGCGCTCGGCGTCACAAAGGAACTTCATTCTAGCCATGAGTTATATCCTCCTTTTAAGCAACGCTTATGCGGCACAGGGAAGCTTTGGTTTCCTGCATCTGGGTGACTGAATCGTAACCATAGGTCATTGCCGTGTTGGCCGCCTCACCGAGCACATACGGATCGGCTCCCTCCGGATACTTACCGCGAAGGTCCTTGCCCTCCATATGTCCAGCGAAGTGGAATGGCAGGAAGACAACACCTGGAGCAACTCTCCGGGTTACCTGCGCCTTGACTTTGATCTTGGCGCCTTCGGCCCCTTCGACCCAGATAGTCTGCCCATCACGCATCCCATGATTGTTGGCGTCGACTGGATGGATCTCCGCAAACATATCCTGCTGCAACTCAGCAAGCCACGGATTTGATCGGGTTTCATCGCCGCCACCTTCATATTCCACCAAGCGCCCGCTCGTTAAAATCAACGGGTACTCTTTGGAATGATCCGTCTTCTGGATCGATGCATACCTTGTCGGCAAGCGGTAACGCCGCTTTTTGTCCTCATAAGTCGGATACTTCTCGACCAGATCGCGTCGGTTGGTATAGAGCGGTTCTCTATGGACTGGCACCGGATCCGGGAAAGTCCACACGACCGAGCGGGCCTTGGCGTTGCCAAAAGGTGCACAACCAT
>CBFIBN010000233.1:0-1607 GCA_965660775.1 Arenicellales bacterium
TCAAAGCGCTTTCATCTGCTTCGGTGAAAAATCTGACCAATGCCTGTGAGAGAAAACCGATATCCGAAGCGGCCAGATTTAACCCCTTAGCGCCTGTAGGGGGAACAATATGCGCGGCGTCCCCGGCCAAGAAAAGACGCCCATAGCGTATGGGTTCAACGACCATGCTGCGCAACGGCGCGATACTTTTTTCGATCGATGGACCTGTGACCAAAGAAGTGGCAGCAGTTTCAGGCAGGCGGCGTTTCAGCTCTTCCCAAAAGCGGCTATCTGACCAGGCCTCCAACTGCGCATGGCTGTCACATTGAATGTAATATCGACTTCGCGTTGCCGAACGCAGTGAGCATAAAGCAAATCCTCGCGGGTGATGCACGTAGATGAGTTCTTCAGACACTGGAGGCGTGTCGGATAACACCCCTAGCCAGCCTATCGGATAAGTTTTCTCGTATATCTGCCGAACTGCTGATGGAATAACAGTGCGACTGACGCCGTGATAGCCATCGCATCCCGCGATAAACTGGCAATCAACCCGATGGGTCTTTCCGCCTTTACGAAAACTAACGTACGGTCTATCACTGTCAACCTGCTGGGGCAACACTTCTTCTGCTTCATCAATAATAATGCCATTCATTGCATCTCGCGCGTCGAACAGATCTCGAGTAACTTCAGTCTGGCCGTAGACCATGACCGTTGCACCACCGGTAAGCCCTACAAGGTCAACATGATGGCAACGATCGCTAAAAGCGATATCGAATCCCTCATGGATCAAACCCTCGCGATCCATCCGTTCAGATACGCCGGCCTCGCGCATAAGGTCCACCAATCCCCGCTCAAGAACACCAGCACGGATACGACTCAGCACATAATCACGACTGCGTTTTTCGATAATAACTGTATCAATGCCTCTCATATGCAGCAGTTGAGAAAGCAAAAGCCCAGATGGGCCCGAACCAATAATGGCAACTTGCGTTTTCGTGTTGGAATCCTTTGTTGTAGCCGATCTGGACTGAATCAGGTCCAGTAAAGTGCCATCGGGTTATCAACCAACAGCGCTTGTTGGGCGGCGGAATCGGTCGCTATTCTGGGAATAAAATCTACCAGCAGGCCATCATCAGGCATATGTGACTTCATGTTCGGATGAGGCCAATCAGTGCCCCAGAGCACGCGGTCGGGGAAGCGCTCCACCAAAGTCCTGGCATAAGGCACTACATCAGCGTAATCCCCTCCCGAAACAGTTAACCGCTCAGGGCAGCTCACCTTGGTCCAGATATGATCATTATCTTCGAGCAAGGTCAGGAATCGCTGAAAGTCGTGATGGTCCGAACCCTTGGAAACATCCGGGCGGCCCATATGATCAACCACCACCGGTGTTGGCAGCTGTGTAATAAAAGGAGCCAACTCTTCAAGATCCTGCGCCTCAAAGTACACAACACTGTGCCATCCCAGGGTCGCAATCTTTCTTGCAATCTTGAGGAACGACGCCCTTGGCGTGGAATCCACCAGCCGTTTTACAAAGTTAAACCGTACTCCTCGGACACCTGCCTGATCCATCGCCCGTAACTCGCTCATTCCAATGTCGTGATGAACTGATGCCACCCCACGGGCCT
>CBFIBN010000233.1:1617-1848 GCA_965660775.1 Arenicellales bacterium
CCTGCTCACCAGCTGTGGCAAGTGCATCCAGCAGAGCTGTATTATCGCTCCCATGACAAGTTGCCTGAACAATAACGTTGCGAGTGAAACCAAGATGGTCGCGTAATGCAAAAAGCTTTTCTTTGCCCGCATCACACGGCGTGTACTTACGCGAGTGAGCATAGGGAAATAAAGCCGCAGGGCCAAATACGTGACAATGCGCGTCGACGGCTCCCACTGGTAACTTAAATA
>CBFIBN010000234.1:0-1843 GCA_965660775.1 Arenicellales bacterium
CTGACGCCACACGGTAAGCAGCGGCGTATTTATACGCAGCGAGACCCGCTCAAAGCGATTTCGGCTATTACGCCGTTTAATCATCCTTTGAATATGGTAGCGCACAAGGTGGCTCCGGCTATTGCGACTAACAACTGTATGGTCTGTAAGCCCACCGAACTGACACCACTGACAGCGCTACTGTTGGCCGATATCCTTTATGAGGCAGGGTTGCCTCCCGAGATGTTCTCCGTGGTGACTGGGTTGCCAGGGGAGATTGGCGGGGAGATGATTACCAATCCCAACGCGGAACTGATCACGTTCACCGGTGGAGTTTCGGTGGGCAAGCATATCGCCAACCACGCAGGTTATCGTCGTACAGTGCTCGAGTTGGGCGGAAACTCGTCTTTTATCATCATGGAAGATGCCGATCTGGAAAAGGCGGCGATCATGGCCGTGCAGGGGGCTACCAAGAATTCGGGCCAGCGTTGCACCGCGGTAAAGCGGGTACTGTGTGTCGATAGCGTTGCCGATGAGTTTGTGCCGTTAGTCGCAGAACAGGCGTGCAAGATCCGTTATGGCGACCCGATGTCGCTTGATACCGACATGGGCACGGTGATCAACGAGTCCTCGGCCGAATCTTTTGAGAAGCGCGTCAATGAGGCTGTGAGCATGGGCGCCGACCTGATTTATGGGAACGATCGCCAGGGCGCGCTTTATTCTCCGACCGTGCTTGACCGGGTACCGCGGGATGCCGAACTGGTGGTTGAAGAAACATTTGGGCCGCCAATACCGATTATCCGCGTACGCGATATCGATGATGCCATCGCCGTCGATAACGGCACAGCATTCGGTTTATCGACGGGCGTATGCACCAATCGCTGGGATTACATAACCCGTTTTGTCTCTGAGCTCAAGACTGGCACAGTGAATATCTGGGAAGTGCCGGGTTATCGCATCGAGATGTCGCCCTTCGGTGGAGTCAAGGATTCTGGCCTCGGTTACAAGGAGGGCGTGATCGAAGCCATGAAAAGCTATACCACGGTGAAGACCTATTCGCTGCCTTGGTGAAAGGGGCGAACACAGACTGCCTGACTCAAACATTCCATAACAGCTAGGAGGTAGCCCTATGCCCCTGATTCAAGTACAGATGTTCGCCGGCCGCACACCCGAGCAAAAACGTAGTCTGGTGCGCGCCCTGACCGATGCTTTTGTACAGGCCGCTGGTAGTACACCCGATGCTGTTGACGTAATCCTGACTGACGTAGAGAAAAGCGACTGGGCCCAGGGAGGCGAGCTCTTTTCTGACAAGGCATTGGGTGGTTAGCGATCGGATGGTTGACAGTATCGCCTGCAGTTTCAGTATGACAGGGCAGGGGCCTGCGCTGTTTTTGATCCATGGCATCGGCGCGTCGCACCAGACCTGGCATAAGGCTTTGCCATCACTGGCTGCACATTTCACAGTGGTGACTTACGACCTGCGGGGCCATGGCGAGTCGCCTTTGCCAGATGGCGATTTTGTATTGGATGATCTGGTTGAGGATCTGGAGAAAGTCCGCCAGCGAAGTGGTTTTGAGCAGGCCCATTTTGCCGGCCATTCGCTGGGCGGGATGATCGGCCCGGCCTACGCGCTCAAGTACCCGCAGCATGTACTTTCGGTTGGGCTATTATCGACTGCTGCTTTTCGCACCGAAGACGATAGTGCCAAGGTTGGGGCAGTGGTCAGCGCTATGGAAAAAGATGGTATTGCTAAGGTGCTGCCAACATTGACCAACCGGTGGTTTACCGATGAATTTATGGCGGCCCATCCGGATGAGGTTGAACAGCGGTTGCAGCAGGTTATTAATACTGACCCTGATGTTTT
>CBFIBN010000235.1:0-1826 GCA_965660775.1 Arenicellales bacterium
CCTCAATATGTTCGGTTGCCAGGATTGGATTGCCAGCGGCAACTTCGCCGATCACGGGTACCCCAGACGGCGCCAGCACCCGGATGCCGCGTGAAGCGCCCGATCGCAACTCGATAGCGCCCTTGCGTGCCAGCGTTCGCAGGTGTTCTTCGGCTGCATTGGCCGAGCGAAAACCCAGTTGTTTCGCAATCTCGGCTCGGGTAGGAGGCATGCCCGTGGCATCGACAAAAGCCTGTATGCATTCAAGTACCTGTAACTGTCGGGCAGTGAGTGGCTGGTTCATAGCAGCACCTGATTTAGCAAGAGATTTCTCATATACTGTAATTATATACAGTTCTTTTTTTAAATTGTCTAGCCTTATCCTGGGTGGTTTCCCGGTCAGACTGCGGTCTTTGCGAGGAGTTAAACCTCGATAGCGTGGGTGTTCACCCGAAATCAGCTTTCTTGTCCCATGTTTTGAACCATTTTGGATTTGCATGCTGATCCGATAAACTCAGTTGCCCCTCCTTTGTAATTTTAATTGTGTTGAATAAGATTCTCACTGTGGTTCACCAGCAGGCGTCGACCCCGGGTCTACTTGGCAAAGCGCTAATGGCGCGCGGCTTTGATCTCGATCGGTGTTGCCCGTGCATTGGGGACCCCTTGCCTCAGGATCTTGCTGATTATGATGCGGTAGTTGTATTCGGTGGGCCACAAAGCGCGACAGATGATGGCGATCCGGGCATTCGGGCCGAGTTAGACTGGCTGGAGTCTGTGGTTATTCCCAGCGATGTCCCAACTCTGGGAATATGCCTTGGTGCTCAGGAACTCGCCCGGGTTCTTGGAGCAAAAGTAGGTCCTCGTGGCGATGGGTTAGTCGAGATAGGATATTGGGAAGTGTCCCCGACCAAAGATGGAAAACCGTTTCTTTTAAGACCAACCGTGTTTTACCAATGGCATTCAGAGACTTTCGAGATACCCCCGGATGCGGTTCACCTTGCGAGAAATGATGCCTTTGACGGGCAAGCATTCTCTTTTGGTGATCACGTATTTGGTATTGAGTTTCATCCTGAAATCACTCGGGAAATGGTCGACCGTTGGTGCACCTCCGAACGAGGTGAACCCAAACTGATCTTGCCCGGTGCTCAATCGCATATCGAACAATTGGCCTACCATGCGAGTCATGCACAGGGCGCGCGTCAGTGGCTGGATCACTTTCTCGATCGGTGCTTTCTGGTCGCCAAGCCTGGAACGACAGATTCGACTGTATTAAACGTCTGACGAATCAGTGCTTGGAGTTGGTCGCTACATCTATGTGTGAAGTGTTCAGACGAGCAGTCTGAGAGTGAGTCGAGGCAGTGGTCAAGACGCTTTTTCCAGCACCAGCAGCACGATCGCGCCGCTAAGCAGAACTACTCCGGTAATTTCGATTCGGCTGACTTTTTCCCGAAATACCAGCACCGAAACCAGGAAGGTAAAGATCAGTTCGATCTGGCCTAACGCACGGACGTAAGCTGCGTGGGTTAGTGTAAAGGCTGCGAACCAGCAGACTGAGGCAGCCCATCCAGCGAAGCCCACACCAATGCAGATTCGCCAATGCGCTAGTGTCAGGGTGATTTGCCCAGGCTGAAAGAGGCGTAGACAACCCAGCACTATTAGGCTCTGTATTGTAATTGCGACAGCCAGGGTGTAAGCGGAGCGAATTAGCAGACCGCCTTCATCCAGGGAAAGCACGGCACCGCGAAACAAGACCGAAGATAATCCAAGCATGAGGCCGCAGGCGAGACCGACCAGCGTGACTTTTTGACCGAGACTGGCGAGCAGTTTTGCAAAAGAAATCCGGGATT
>CBFIBN010000236.1:0-1791 GCA_965660775.1 Arenicellales bacterium
AAGTGTTTTGGAAGTTAGAGTGCGTTGAAAACGCATACCTACGATTCCAAAATATATAATATTATCAATGTTTTATTAAAATAGAAATTTGGATCTTTCAACTTCGAATGATGCAAATCTACACCTCATGTCCGTCGTCAAATGATTTGGGACATGTGATCGTGTTTCCAATGGGAGGATCTGGCTCATCTAGGTTTGATGTTATGCCGCTTGTCGTTGATGGTTCAAGCGGCGGTTTTGGATGGTCTGTTTCTTGATCTTTTCTCTCCTTTCGATGATCGCGGTGTGGCGCCCGAAGTAGGCGTCGGCGGGTGTGACGTTGCCAATGCTCTCATGGTAACGCTGGTTGTTGTAATGATCGACGAAGGCGCCGATCTGGTTTTCGAGATCGCCCGGCAGGTAGTAGTTCTCCAGCAGGATCCGGTTCTTCAGCGTTTGGTGCCAGCGTTCGATCTTACCCTGTGTCTGCGGGTGGTATGGCGCGCCACGGACATGGTCCATTTTCTGGTCTTCCAGCCAATCGGCCAGATCGCCGGAGATGTAGGACGAGCCGTTATCGCTGAGCAGCCTCGGCTTGTGGATGACGTTGGCGCTGTCGCAACCTGAGGCTTCCAACGCCAGCTTGAGCGTGTCCGTCACATCGTCGGCCTTCATGGTGGTGCAGAGCTTCCAGGCAATGATGTATCGGGAGTAATCGTCCAGAATGGTCGACAGATAGAACCAGCCCCAGCCGATAACCTTGAGGTAGGTGAAGTCGGTCTGCCAAAGCTGGTTCGGTGCCGTCGTCTTGTCGGCAAACTCGTCAGCCGCCTTGATGACCACAAAGGCTGGGCTTGTAATCAGATCCTGGGCCTTGAGAAGCCGATAAACCGAGGCTTCCGAGACGAAATAACCCTTGATGTCCGTGAACCTGACGGCCAGTTCCCGGGGCGAGAGGTCGGTCTCTTCCAGGGCAAGTTTGATGATCTTCTGGCGGACAGCATCCGGGATCCGGTTCCACACCCGGCCAGGGTTGCTGTTGCGATCCTTGAGGCCGGCCTCGCCAAAAGCCAGATAACGGTCGTACCAGCGGTAAAATGTCGTCTTCGGGATTCCCAGCTTGTCCAGGGTCCACCTGACACCCTGATGGGAATGCTCTACCAGTCGGATGATTTCTAGTTTTTCGGATGCAGGATACCTCATTCTTGCTCGTCCCCATGCCCGGTCATGCTTTTTTTGAGCAGCCGGTTCTCCAGCATCTGCTCGGCCAGGGCTTCCTTGAGATCTCGTGCCTCGCCACGCAGTGCCTTCACCTCATTGCTGGTCGCCTGGCGTGCCGTGTCGCCGGCCAGCCGCTTCTTGCCGGCTTCCAGGAATTCCTTCGACCAACTGTAATACAGGCTCTCGGCAATGCCCTCGCGGCGACACAGCGTGGCAATGCTTTCCTCGCCACGCAGGCCTTCAAGCACGATGCGGATCTTCTCTTCCGACGAATAATGTCGGCGCGTCTTGCGACGGATATCCCGGATCGCTTTCTCGGCCGGGTCTTTCTTACTCATTGATTTCTGCCTCATCTTCGTTCCCTTCGGTCACTACGATGAGCCAGAAATCCTCCCTTATGAAAACCCCTCAATATGTCCCAGGGGCGATGACGTCGGACAGCATAGGAGATAGAGCACGGTACAAGCCACCCTGTTAGGCCGTATCAACAATTGTTACCGTATCTCTAAATCCCACAGGGTTTTGAAACGATTGTTCACCAGCCAACTTTTCAGTGCTCCACGGTCTCACATGTTGAAGCCCCTACTGAAG
>CBFIBN010000237.1:0-1791 GCA_965660775.1 Arenicellales bacterium
TCCAAACGCCCATAACCGGGGCATCAGTCCAGAGTATGCAACGACTCGTCGATCCGCTGACGCACCTCATGGGCAACACGCAAAGCCCGGAGACCTTCTTCACCGCCGACAACCGGGGCGCGACCCGAACGGACACACTCAACGAAATCTTCCAATTCGGCGTCCAGTGGTGGTCGGGGTGTCACTTGAATCGAATCCGTCACAATTGGCGCAAAAGCCCCGGGGGTCGGTTTGGGGCCGGGACGAGCGATATCGATCTGTTGATCCTCGAAATTAAGTCCTAAATAACACGCCTCGGCGAAAATACGAATACGCCGAAACTTTTTGGCAGAAATCCGACTCGCAGTCACGTTTGCAATCGCCCCATCCTCGAATTCGAGCCGCGCGTTGGCAATATCGACATGCTCAGTAACCACCTTGGCTCCGACCGCGGATATATATCGCAGATCAGATGGAACCAGTGACAATACAATATCGATATCGTGAATCATCAAATCCGTAACCACATCCACATCTGTCGCCCGTTCGACGAACTCTCCCAGGCGATGTACCTCGATAAAACGCGGCCGATCGAGTTCCTGGTAGAGCCGTACAACACCGGCGTTAAACCGCTCCAGATGTCCGATCTGCAGCAAAGTGCCGGTAGCCCTCGCCAATTCTACGACTCGCTGTGCGTCGACTAAGGTGTGCGCTATCGGCTTTTCAACTAATACGGGGATTCTGGCATTCAGAAACGGCTCAGCCACCTCACGATGAGCCGAAGTTGGCACCACAATACTGACAGCATCAACTCGACCCAGCATGGAATGAGCATCTTCGAAGTAGTCGCAATCGCATTTTTTCGCAACCTGCTCGCCGGCCTTGCGATCAATGTCTGCGATCCCAACCAGATCTACATCTTTCATGCGGCCATAGATTCGCGCATGAATAGAACCGAGGTATCCAGCTCCTATCACTCCGACTTTAAGTCGCTTCTCAACTGTCACCGCGTTGACTCCTCAACAGGCAGGCAAACAACGGTTGAACGGCGGGTAACCAAAATCACGCCAACGCAAATCCCTGAACTAACGACATCATTAAACCCCGTTTTCTGATACTGCCTTAAGTTATGACACAATCAACCATACGAGTCGGCATTATCGCCGAAACCCGTACCAAGCAACACTGTTACTGGAGACGCAATGGACCAAACTATCGATCTTCGCAGTGATACCGTCACACGCCCTACCCAAGGCATGCGCCGGGCGATGTCTGACGCGCCAGTTGGCGACGACGTCTATGGAGAGGATCCCTCGGTCAATCGTCTCGAATCGCAAATGGCCGATATGTTCGGCCACGAGGCCGGATTGTTTGTCAGCAGTGGAACTCAAGGAAACCTTCTGGCAATCCTGACCCATTGCCAGCGCGGTGAAGAATATATCGCCGGCTCCCGCTCTCACGCCTATCTCGACGAAGCCGGGGGCGGCGCCGTCCTTGCCAGCGTTCAACCGCAGCCGATTGACAATGAAGTGGATGGTACTCTCGATCTCGATAGGGTCTCGGCTGCGATTAAACCCGATGATTTTCATCGAGCCATCACCCGCCTTTTTTGCCTGGAGAATACCTTTGCTGGTGTCCCTTTGCCGTTGGATTACCTAAGCGGCGCTCAGGCTCTCGCCGATCACCATAAGCTACGATCACACCTGGACGGTGCGCGAGTTTTTAATGCAGCGGTCGGGTGCAAAGTGGATGTATCGACAATTACCCGAAATTTCGATTCGGTCTCAACCTGTCTTTCAAAGGGCCTTGGGG
>CBFIBN010000238.1:0-1769 GCA_965660775.1 Arenicellales bacterium
TTCGAAGTTTCAACAGCCCAAACCTGTTGATGATGAACGTCTGCACGCCTGGCGATTATCCCGCCTGCGGGAAAAACTCCGGGAGAACGATGCCGCAATGTGCATGCTGGTTAGCCCGATCAGCCTGCGCTATGCGGTCGACTATCGTGATTACCCGCTCTTCCAGTCACACATGCCCCAGGCTTATGTCTTTCTTTCGGCTGAGGGTCCTACAGTCCTCCACAGCGCGATGGCAGGCGCGGCCTGGGCCGATGAAACCCGGCCGGGCCGGCCGATTTCTTTTTTTGACGGTGCTGATGTTCTCAGTGAGTACGCGAATCAACTGGCTGGCGATGTTGTAGATTACCTGTCCCAGATCGGTACTGATAACCGCCGGGTCGCGATTGAATATGTGAACCCCAGCATTACCCGAGCTTTGCAGGGGCGGGACCTTGATGTGATTGATGGTGTTCTGGTGAGCGAGCCGGCCCGGGCAATCAAGTCCCAAGATGAGATCAACTGTATCCGCTGGGCTGTTGCGGTTGCCGAGCACGGTGTTGCCCGACTGAAGACTGCGATAAAACCCGGGGTTAGTGAATTGCAGTTATGGGGTCTGCTGAATTACACCAATCTAGCCAATAACGGTGATTGGCACGAAGGCCGTATGCTGGCCTCAGGCCCACGTATCAATCCCTGGCTGCAAGAAGCCTCTTCCCGGAGCGTGGAATCAGGTGATCTGGTCGGTCTTGATACCGATATGGTGGGGCCGAGAGGTTATTTTGCTGATATATCACGCACGTTCCACTGCGGCCCGGCGCGACCCACAGCGCGGCAGCGGGAACTTTATCAGTTGGCGTTGGAGGAGATCAGTCACAACCTGGAACTGATCCGTCCGGGCATAACTTTGAAGGATTTTCAGCAGCGTGCCTACGTACCCGCCGAGGAATTCCAACCTAACGCCTACCCCTGTGTTATTCATGGTGTGGGCATGTCCGACGAGTATCCACAGGTTAAACCACATTTCCGTGGCCCCAATCCCTATGACGGCATCATCGAAAAAGACATGGTCAGTTGTGTCGAGAGTTCTATGGGTGCTTCTGGAGAGAATAACGGCGTTAAACTTGAACAGCAGGTACTGGTCACTGAAAACGGCTATGAACTGATGTCGCATTTTCCGCTTGAAGATTCTTTGCTTGATGACTGAAGTTTCAAGGGTTGTCGATGGGCGCCGAGCAGTGAACCACCCATCTGCAAACGTCTAAGCTTGTCAGGCCTGTGCAGGGTTTGGTTTATACGCATGGCTGGCGCCAGGCGCAAAAACGTTGTTCGATAGCGAGCGGGTTATGGCTCAGTTAAAGTTCGCAGGCGTGGATCGATTTAATGATGTACCTTGCCCGGTTGGGTGTTGCGCCTGTACTGTCAGAAGGCGCGTGTTGGATTCGCCGCATGGGACTTGGGGTGCAGATTCAGTTAACTATCTGACTTGTCGGTTTGGCTCGTCGAAAACGTTCTAAGGGTATTAAAATGAAAGAAGGCCAGAAGGTTGCTGTCGTGACTGGTGCGGGTACCGGGGTAGGTAAAGCGGTTGCACAAATTTTTTTGCAGCACGGCTATTGTGTGGCACTTGCCGGGCGACGCGAAGCATTGCTGCATAGCGCGGTGTCAGAGGCTGGCGCCGATTCGCAAAGCACGCTGTGCCAGAAGACGGATGTGGGCTGTGAGGAAGATGTCGACAGTCTGTTCGATGCAACAGTCGGCCGATTTGGCCGTATTGACGTGCTTTTCAACAA
>CBFIBN010000239.1:0-1757 GCA_965660775.1 Arenicellales bacterium
TATGGCCCCGTCACGCCACAGCTCACGAATATCACGAATATCGACGAGGACGACATCATCGTCTTCCAGATGAGAATGCACTTGATCAAGAGACCAGGTTTCCACTTCTTTCTCGGCTTCGGCGCACAATGCTTTAATGCCTTTAGTAATCATCACGTTTTCTCCAGTACTTCGTACCGCTTTGCCTTAATTAAGTGCCTAAGCTGTGCTTGGGCTACTTTTGCCTAACCGGTGGCCCTTGATGCTGGGAGTCGCATCCCCGTCCCACTGTACAAGGTGCTTATTAAATAAGAAATTGCGATCCACCATAGAGGGTGTCGTCTAATAGCACTGCAGCACAAAATTCATGGATTGTGCCAGCGCCCGCCAAGCACCCTTGCATAACCGGTTAGCCGCGTATTGCCTGACCGGGTGAGACCTTCCACATCGGTGAACTCGAAGCTGCCCTCATCCAGATGCAAAACGGTCGCATCGCCCGGACTACCCGGCGTTAAAGACCCTAACTCGGGTCGACCGATGGCCGTTGCCGGGCCACTGGTGCTGGCTGCGATGACATCGTTCAAAGAAACACCAAGTGCTAGAAACTTTGATAGTGTGTTGAGCTGACTCTGTGCACTGCCGTCTATGCTCAACACATGCACGTCACTTGAAATGCACTCGGGCAAAAAACCAGCGCTGATCATTGCTTCTGCCGTGACAAATCCGAACGAACCCTGTCCGTGTCCGATATCAAATATCACGCCCCGCTCCCTTGCTGCAATGATTTCTTCCCGAACAGCACCGTCTCGCATTCTGGCAGGCGCGTTAGGAAACGGACGAAAACAATGAGTCAGAATATCGCCTTTACGCAAGCGGGAGACCACTTCCAAACGGCTGGGAGGTGGGTTGTCGAGATGGCACATCACAGGCAGGCCCAACTCATCTGCCACCTCCAATGCCAGATCCAGCGGCGCCGGACCTTGTCCGTCGCTTGCCGTCATACCCACCCGAACTTTTATTCCTACGATGTCGTCGGGATAAAGCGACGCAATTTTTAGACAGGCGGCAGGATTCAACAGTCGTAGGTCGCCGCACTCTCCAACCATGACCTCCTTACTGAACGCAAATATTCCCGGGAATGAAATATTGAGAAATGCAAGAATCCTCGTTTCGGCAGGCTCGATAACATGCTTTAAAAAACCAGTGAAGTTCCCCGGACCGGCAGTTCCCGCATCGATCAATGTACTTAAACCGGATGCCTTTGCATATCTATCGGGCTCTATACCGATTGCTGCACCACCCCAATAAACATGCGTGTGCAGATCAATCAGTCCTGGGACAACCAGGCAACCAGTCAGGTCATGACTCTCCAGCGCCTCGCTGGCAGGAATAGTATCCTGAATAATGGCAACAGAACTCCCCTTGAAAGCAATATCGCAGACCTTGTCTAGGCCTGCCTGAGGATCGATCACGCGTGCCTGTTTTAAAACCAGATCGTACATCGATGAATCTCCCTGCCCGGGTGGGCTATCCTGACGCGATTTGGCCAACACCGTCTTCTATAATTTGCCTGGATAGACTCAGGTCCAGCCAAGCCCAGCACTTTAGATGGCAATACCGGAGAGCTACGAAACTTGCGCTGACGATTCAGTAATTTACCAATCTGCTCGAGTCCTTCTGGGTACGCAATGTTGAACCAAGCCGATCAAATTACCAGATCAAAGGGTGGTCCGGTCTAGATCGGATTGCAACGCTTTCGCAGCTTTATTATCCAGGGG
>CBFIBN010000240.1:0-1756 GCA_965660775.1 Arenicellales bacterium
CAACTGGTTTTCATCGCGCATCGGTGCTGTGCAGCCTTCAAGGTAGCTGACGTAGCTGCCCTCGTCCGCGATAATCAGGGTGCGCTCGAACTGACCCGTATTTAACGCATTGATCCGAAAATACGTGGATAGTTCCATTGGGCAGCGCACACCCTTGGGTATGTAAACGAATGAGCCTTCGGTGAAAACCGCCGAGTTCAAAGCGGCATAGAAATTGTCTGTCGCGGGGACCACTGAGCCCAGATACTGGCGAACCAGATCTGGGTGATTTGCCAACGCCTCAGACAGCGGGCAGAAAATAACGCCAACTTCGGCCAGCTTATCCTTAAAGGTGGTCGCGACCGAGACACTGTCGAACACCGCATCCACCGCAATTCCGGCCAGAGCCTTTTGCTCCTCCAGCGGAATACCCAGCTTGTCGTAAGTCTCCAGCAGTTTGGGATCCACTTCATCGAGACTCTTGGGTCGATCCGCATCGCTCTTGGGTGCTGAGTAATAACTGATTGCCTGGAAGTCTATGGGGGCGTGGCGAACCTGGGCCCAGTTGGGCTGCTTCATGCTCTGCCAGCGGCGAAAAGCGTCCAGTCGCCACTCAAGAACGAAGTCGGGCTCGTTTTTCTTGGCGGAAAGAAAGCGGATGACGCCTTCATCCAGACCAGGCGGCAAGGTATCGGCTTCGATGTCCGTAACAAAGCCTTCCTTGTACTCACGACCAACCAGTTCACCCAGGTCTGTCACTGCCGTATTCATTGCGTTTCCTTGATTAAACGTTGAGGTTAATTCAATGGCTACTGGTCAACGAATTGGCCTCGACCACCACAGTCTTCAAGCGACCTGAACGCAGGCCCTGGCGCACCACTTCTTGGCGCTCGGCAACCTCGAGCACTTCTGGTCGTCGCACCAGATCACCCAGTGAAATACCATCCAGGAAATCGAATATTTTCTCACTGAGCTCGGCCCACAACTCGTGGGTCAGACATTTCTCGCCATCCTGGCAATTGGCTTTGCCGCCACAACGGGTCATATCGGCTTTCTCATCGACCGCCGAGATAATCGAGGCGATAGAGATCAAATCCAACTCCTTGGCCAGGCGATAGCCGCCACCCGGGCCCCGGGTGCCACGGACCAATCCATTACGGCGCAAACGAGCGAAAAGCTGCTCCAGGTAAGACAGTGATATCTCCTGGTTCACAGCAATATCCTGGAGCGTAACGGGCCGCTTACCCTCTTGCAGTGCCAGATCCAACATGGCAGTGACCGCGTAACGGCCCTTGGTAGTCAGGCGCATATCTATTATCTCCTTTTGCCTTTTTTCGGGAGGCGTTTTGACCTGTTATGGCAAGAAGTGCCAAACAACTGGTTTTTTGGCTGATTACAACGCTTTAATTCCTGAGTAGCATTATAGGGATTTTGCTGACAAAAACCAAGTACAAAACTAGGGATTAGCCGATTCAGCGGCCGTCATCAATCGCGCCGGTGGCAACGTGGCTATGCGAAACTTAAAGTTGTTCTTCTAGCGACCCAGGCTGAAAATCCCAATCAGCAACGCCCCACAAGCCGTCAGCACCATAGCGCCTGCAGTGGCCAGCACCCCCAGAGCCAAAACCTCGGACCCCAGAAACAAGACGATTGCGCCCAGCAGCAACCCACCGCCCAGCATCAGACCATCGCGCTGGCGGGTGCGGTGTTGTAAATCGCGGGCAAGCTGCTCGGCATTGTCACTCCCGGCACGGATAATCAGCTGCCCGTCACGCTG
>CBFIBN010000241.1:0-1734 GCA_965660775.1 Arenicellales bacterium
AACCATTGTTTCAGCTATCGCTTTAACTATCGCTTTAAAAATGGGGCTAGAGCGTTCTCCAGTATGGTCGCCAGGACAATGCCAGGCGCAATGGATAATGTCAGTTTCCAATAAGTGATCTTCATATTTTTCTCCAAAAATGTGGGGCGAGTATTTACAGGTATCCCATTGGAAAGTTCTAGCCTTATTGGTGTTCTAGGTAATGTAACTGATGATTCAACAATGGATTAATGAGCCAGGCTAGTCCGGTGCGTACATCTGTTTCGTGCGGCTCGGCTTTTGAGGGTATTTTCCGATAGCCTCTAGACCATATTAGCTACAAACATCACCACCACCAGGATGGCAAAGGCAGCTATCGCGTAGCGCCCGCCCTTGGCCATAAAGACAAAGCCGACAACCAGCAGCAGAACCACCAGCCCTGCTGGATCGTCTATACCGAGCAACTTTCCGGTTAATGCCATCACTGTATCCATCACTTCACTCCATGACTGTCTTTATGCAGATTGGCCTTATCTCAGTTACTGCCGAGGGGCAATAAAGTTCACCATCAACGACGATCCACGCGGATAAGGCTTGGGCCCCACTAGCGGTTAGATCTCCCACGGATCAGCCTGGCTTAGCGGCTGGCATCATTACGGGGCAGGGATATCAAGGTGTATCGTGTGGTTTCAGGGGTAGGCGAGGAACTCTTCGGCGGGTGCGCTGTCGCCGTGCAGATCGATCAGCCGGTCGATCTCATCGTATAACGTCTGTTCTTCATCGTCTTCGATTTCACCGATGCCAATGAGTTCGGCAACCAGCCCGTCATGCAGGGTCCGGCGTACTTGCCCAAGCGTGGGCGGCCCGATATCGCTGTCGTGGTCGATACAGTTCTCAATGACGTTGGAAAGGGTTTCACTGGCCCGGGGGCGTACAAAACCGTCAGCCGCAGCATCGCCAAAACTCTCCACCAGGGCGTCGAGCTCGTCACTCACAGAGTCGTGGTCAGCCGGGTCAATCAGACCGGCATCACTCATCTGTTCCAGCAGGTCGGTTTCCATCATCGCCTGTACCATCAGCAAAGTGACCGGCAGATCATCCTCGGCGGTGTTGATGACGTATTGCAGTGTCACCGACAGTTCGCTGCTGACTTCTTCGCTGATATCTTCAGGTATGTTCATGCAGGCCTTGAATCCCGTTTGCTGCAGGCCATTTTGCCCCAGTCACATGGCGATGGCAAAGGAGTGCCTGATGTTGGAGGAGCTTAAGCCGTGCCAGGCCTTGGGTAGACCACAGTACCCGCGCCGGATGGCGGCGAAGGGGATTACAATGGTTGTGCTGGAAGGTGCCCCACATGATTCCCCTGCACGACGACAATCCCACACGAAACACGCCGATCGTGACGATCGCACTGATTGGACTTTGCGTGATGGCATTTCTCTGGCAATTGTCGCTGGGCCCGAGCCAGGAGGCAGCGATGTATGCGCTGGGCGTGATTCCAGCCGTAATATTCGACAAGGCGCAGTTGGCGCCGCAGTTGGCCTGGATAGACCCGGTACTGACCCCGTTTACCTCGATGTTTCTGCATGGGGGCTTTATGCATCTGGGTGGCAACATGCTGTACCTGTGGATCTTTGGCAATAATATAGAAGACGCCATGGGCCACGGTCGGTTTATCGTCTTTTATCTGTTGTGCGGTGTGGTAGCCGTGTTTGCCCAGGCGTTACCCGATCCCGAATCGACTATCCCGATGAT
>CBFIBN010000242.1:0-1612 GCA_965660775.1 Arenicellales bacterium
CTGCAGTATTGGGAAGACCCGATGCTGTAGATAAGTCGAAGCGGCTTTACCGAGTCCAACGTGAAAATAGACTTGGTATTCGCTGTGGTTGCGGGCCACGATAGGCGGGCTGACCGGATGCAGCCCTAGTTACTGCGCTCGCTTTGTGCTCGCAAGGCAAGGTAGTTCATCAGGTCGATCAATTCGTTGTGTCCACCTGCGAGCGAGACCTTGGTGCGGTACTTGCCATCGACGATGATGGTTGGCACGCCGTCGGTTTCGTAACGGCCCGACATATCGGTCGCGTGGGCAACCATTGAATCGACCCCGAAGGAATTAAAAGTATCCAGAATCTGCTGCGGGTCCTGGCCCTGATCGGCCACCCAGTCCGCCAGTTGTTCGACAGTCACAATCCGCTTGCGGTCCGTGTGTATGGCGCCAAAGTAGGCCTCGTGAAGTGAGTCAACCAGCCCAAGAGCCACGAAGGTATAGAACACACGCGCATCAAAGGCCCAGGAACGGTTCAGGACTGCAGGTAGCCGGACATATTCGATAAAGTCAGGTTTGCTTTTTAGCCACTTGTTCAGATAAGGCTCCAATTCGAAACAGTGTGGGCATCGGTACCAGAAGAGTTCCAGCACCTCAACTTTGTCCCCGGTATGAATGGGTTGCGGGGTTTTCAGAGGGAAATAATTGATTCCCTGCTCGTATTCCTGTCCTGTAACCGGTAACGCGAAAGTCAGCAGTAGTGCCAGGGTGCTTATTACTTTTGTCATCAATGGAGTCCTCGAAAACGCATATCGCCAATCAATTCAGTTGGGCCTGAAGCATTTCCTTCAGGCCATCGAAGTTGCCGTTGCTCATCATCACGATCTGATCACCGGGTTTTGCTCTGTCGCTGATGGTATCAACGATTTGGGTGAGGGTATCGCATACCATAAGTGTAGTCCGATCCGGATCAAGTGCAAGTTCGGCCGGATCCCAGTCAAGATCGGCCCGCCGTTGGATCATGGCGATGTCGGCCAATGCCAGGGCTTTTCCCAGAGCATCACGATGAACTCCGCGTTTCATAGTGTTGGAACGTAGTTCCAGCACGGCGATCAGTTGTCCGGGCGAGTTCTTCGAGCGCAGCGCCTGCAGGGTTTCGCGCACCGCCGTTGGGTGATGAGCAAAATCATCGAACAGTGCGATAGCGTCACCTGGGTTGACTCGCTCAAGCCGGCGTTGAGGTAAACGGAACTCTGCCAGGGCGGCGCAGGCCTGCACGGGATCGGCACCCGCGGCATCGCTGGCAGCAATGGCGGCCAGCGCGTTGGCCATGTTGTGTCTGCCAATAATACCCCACTTGACCGTTGCCAGATGTTGACCATGGTGGGTGACATCGAAGTGACGACAATCGGGCTGGCGGGGCGTCGCTTGCCACTGGGCTGTTTCGGCTCCGCAGATGCTGTAGCGCACAACCCGTGACCAGTGACCGCGCTCCAGAAGAGTCTCCAGCACCGGGTGATCGGCATTGACTACGATGGTGCCCTGGGCAGGTACGGTACGCAGCAGATCTTCGAACTGCTTTTCGATATCGTTGATCGAATCGAAGATGTCGGCGTGGTCAAATTCGAGATTACCCAAAACCAGC
>CBFIBN010000243.1:0-1584 GCA_965660775.1 Arenicellales bacterium
CTGACCGGCCAGATTCAGAACTTCTTCCATACGATGACAGGCGCGCAGCAAGGCAGCTTCACCACGTGGTGGGCCGATAACCTGAAGACCTACCGGCAAGCCTGTTTTGGTGAAGCCAGCTGGCAGGCTGAGTGCCGGGCATGAGGTCATGGTGATCGCAAAAGTGATTGCGATCCAGTCAATATAGGTTTGAGTGGGCTGCCCGTCGATGGTTTCAACATAGCGTTGCTCTTTAGGAAAAGGTGGCACTGATACGGTGGGACATAGCAGCAGGTCATATTTTTCAAAGAAGGTGGTGATGCGCTGGTACAACCCGGATCGAACCCGTTCGGCGTCCAGCAATTGGTCATTGGTGACTGCCAGGCCTTTTTCTATATTCCAGATAATCTCCGGCGCAATCTGATCGCGATGTTTTTTCAGAATCGATTCCATCATCTGTGCGATCAGCACACCGCGCAGGGTCTGAAAGGCCTCGATCGCGCCAGAGAAATCCGGTGAACCCTGATCCACCTGTGCCCCGATTTCGCTGAAACGTTCTGCCGCCGCCTCACAGACCTGTGCGATTTCCGGCTCCATGGGTACCACACCAAGGTCAGGACTAAATCCGACTCGCCGTGGCATGTCAGTGTGTTGCAGCGCATCCAGAAAACCTTCACCGGTAGGCTCAAATGACAGCGGGTCAGCCGGGTCGTACCCGACAGCACCGTCGAGCATTAGTGCCACATCCGCAACGCAGCGTCCCATCGGCCCTTCGACCCAGAGCGTATCAAAAGCGGGTAGGCGTGCTCCCCGGGGCACGCGACCCGGTCCAGGACGCAAGCCCACAACACCATTGAAGCTGGCCGGGACCCGCAGGCTGCCGCCGAGGTCATTGCCCGTTGCCAGGGGTACCATTCCGGTAGCCAGTGCGACCCCTGAGCCGCCGGAGGAGCCGCCGGCGCTGACGGCGTTGTTCCAAGGGTTGAGTGTATGACCAAAGACCGGATTAAAGGTATGCGCTCCGGCCCATTCGGGTACATTGGATTTGCCGACAGCGATAGCGCCCGAAGCCTGCAGTTTGGCTACCGTCGCATCCGATTTGTGGGCAATATTGTCCGCAAAGAGTGGCGAGCCGTAGGTTGTGGCCACGCCGCCGAGGTCGTTGTAATCCTTAACTGCGAGTGGTAAACCCCAGAGCGGGCCTTTGAGTTCGGTGGATACTCGCTGTTCGGTCATTGCCCGCGCCTGTTCACGAGCACGGCCAAGGCACAGAGTCGGCAAGGCGTTGACCTTCGGGTTGACTGCCTCGATGCGCGATATTGTGGCATCCATGACTTCAAGGGGTGATAAAGCCCCGGAGCGCAGGCGCGCGCTAAGCTCCGTCGCAAAGAGACCACTCAGTTCATCACTGCTCACCGGATGGAGTCTGCGGACTTTCTACAATGCAGTAAACGATTCATTGGATCATCGTCCAGTTGCGCTCAGAGGTTGCAACTCATGTCTGTGCCGCAGCACAGAGGTGACTTGATCATGCCGCAATTATTCGGGCACTTAGCAACCGCCACGGTTTCACCTGTATCGGTCGTGATGTGGTCGTGCACGAGT
>CBFIBN010000244.1:0-1562 GCA_965660775.1 Arenicellales bacterium
CTCCGAAACGGAAATGATGCGTTACATGCGTCGTACTGCCAGCAAGGACATCAGCCTGGGGCGGTCGATGATCCCGCTGGGGTCATGCACGATGAAACTCAACGCCACATCGGAATTGCTTCCGATCTCTATCCGCGACTTTACCAATCTGCACCCCTTTGCGCCGCTTGAGCAGACTCAAGGCTACCAGCAGCTTTTTGAAGAACTGGAAGATATGTTGTGCGAGATCACAGGTTTTCATGCAATCTCACTACAACCCAATGCCGGGTCGCAGGGAGAATACACGGGCCTTTTATGTATCCGTGCGTTTCATGAAGCGCAAGGGCAAGGGCATCGACATATATGCCTGATTCCATCTTCTGCCCACGGCACCAACCCAGCCAGCGCCGTCATGGCGGGCATGAAAGTGGTGATTGTGGCCTGTGATGACAATGGCAATGTTGATCTGGATGATCTGCGGGACAAAGCCGCAACACACCAGGCGCAGCTAGCGGCTCTGATGATTACCTACCCCTCGACACATGGGGTCTTTGAAGAAAAGGTTCGTGACATCTGCCAGGTCATTCACCACCACGGCGGCCAGGTCTATATGGATGGAGCCAATCTCAATGCGTTGGTCGGCTTGTGTCGGCCGGCTGAAATCGGCGCCGATGTGGCGCACATCAACTTGCACAAGACCTTTGCTATTCCCCATGGCGGTGGCGGTCCTGGTATGGGGCCGATCGGGGTGCTCTCACATCTTGCACCTTTCCTCCCAGACCATGTGCTGGTCGATGGCGTTAATCCTGCCTCCGGCGGGCGTGCCACGATCGGCTCGGTATCGGCTGCGCCTTGGGGTTCAGCCAGCATTCTGCCAATTTCATGGGCCTATATTGCGCTCCTGGGAGCCTCGGGGCTGCGGCGGGCTACCGAGGTTGCGATTTTGAACGCGAACTATATTGCGCACCGACTTAATCCTCATTATCCGGTGGTGTATACCGGCACTGGCGGCCTGGTGGCGCATGAGTGCATCGTTGACCTTTCGGAGATAAAAGCAACCAGTGGAATCAGCGTTGAGGATGTGGCCAAACGACTGGTCGATTACGGGTTTCATGCGCCAACGATGTCCTGGCCTGTGCCCGATACCTTCATGATCGAACCGACCGAGAGTGAATCACGCGAAGAAATTGACCGTTTCTGTGATGCTCTGATTTTGATCCGAGCCGAAATTGGCGACGTCGAGTCTGGCAAACAGGACCGCGACAACAATCTGCTAAAAAACGCGCCACACTCAATGCGTCTGCTGACTCAAGGAGACTGGGTCTTACCCTACAGCCTTGATGCCGCATTCTTTCCCTCTCCAGCTACCCGCCGCGAAAAATACTGGCCCCCTGTTGGCCGGATCGATAACGTATATGGAGATAAAGCGCTGGTGTGCACCTGCCCACCGATCGAGCACTACGGCCAAGAGCAGTCTGTAGCGTGAGTAAATATGGCGAAGATAACGCAGCGCAGAAAGTTGCGCGGGTGCCAGTCAAGTTTGCGCCGACCGAGCGTGAACAACGTCTCCGCAAGCCGTCCTG
>CBFIBN010000245.1:0-1554 GCA_965660775.1 Arenicellales bacterium
AGTTTTTCGAACCCAGTACATAGACCGCCTTCCAGCCATCCGGCGGCATGCAGTACGAAATTCGCTCCAGCCAATACTGTCGAGTGCATTGAATCAGCAGACTCGTAAGCCGCCTGTGCATCCTCGATCTTAGAGGCCGTCAATGAGCCACCGCAGCGAAGCGGTAATCCTACACGTCGCGCCAACTGTCCAATGGCGTAGTTGGACATCACCGGCTCGGGCATCCCAAAAGTGGGGGCACCTGATTTCAATGACATGGAAGAAAGGAAATTGCCCAGCACGAAAGGCGCGCCGGGAAGCACCAATTGCGCGTAAGCGCAGACCATCATTGCCTCAGCCATAGCCTGGGCAACACTGGCTGCGGTCGACACCGGACCCATTGCGCCAGAGAGAATAAAAGGCACCACCACAATACCCTGGCCGCACCCACAGTAAACGCGGATCGCTTGCGTGACCACTTTATCCACTAGCAAAGGTGAATTGGTATTGACGTTACCCATGATGACGCAATGATCCTCCATCGTCTTGCGGCCAAACACGATCTCGGCCATATCGACACTGTCCTGTGCTCGGCTCATCTCGGTAATGGCACCCAGATGCGGCTTGTCCGACAGTGTCATGTGCGCCAGCAGCATGTCGAGGTGGCGCTTACTGACTGGGACATCGCAGGGCTCGCAGGTGACAAAGCCACCGTGATGCAAAGAGGGCAACAGGTAAGTCAGTTTCACCAGGTTTTCAAACGACGCGATGTCGCCGTAACGCCGACCCCCCTCAAGGTCACGTACAAAAGGTGCTCCATAGATTGGAGCAAAAACCTGGTGTTTGCCGCCGATCGTGACTGAGCGCGCTGGGTTGCGCGCAAGCTGAGTAAATTGGCTTGGCGCTTTACCGCAAAGATCGCGAACCCAGTCGGCAGGTGCACGAACGATATCACCCTCGATCCGGGCGCCGTGCTGCTGCCACAGTTGCAGGGCTTCAGGATCATCTCGAAAGGCGATCCCCACATCCTGCATGATCCAGTCGACCTGCGTTTCGAGACGCACGATCTGCTCTTCTTCGAGTACATCGAAAAACGGCAGGCTTCTGCGGATATGACCAGAAAGGCTGGAGTTAGCGCTACGCTTTGATCGATCGCGTGCGGTGCGAGCTCGGCGAGCCATGAGAATTCTCCTCGGGGTAACTGGCCATGTCTTTGACCCCATCGGGGTTAAAGCGCGCTGTTACACGAAACATCAGATGAAGATATCAGGCCAATCTACTCTTGTGTGGGCGGGGGCTTTTACCCCAAAGCGACATCAGGGGCTTAAACCTCACAACCGAATTTTTGCTCCTGGGTACGCGGTTGGAGCAGCATAAGTGAAGTGTGTGATTCCGCCATTTTTTTAAACCCAAGAGCAAGCCGGCCTGTTATTCAACCAGGCCCGCTATCTTGAGGCACTCCTTGTACCGCATGAGCGCCCCCGGATAGGTATCCTCGAGAAAACGCTGGCTAAGTTTGGGGTTAACTTCCAGAGCCCGGGCCAAAGATTTCGCAGCATCATCCAAGTGGCTCAG
>CBFIBN010000246.1:0-1534 GCA_965660775.1 Arenicellales bacterium
CCAGATAGTTGACGGATGGGGTCCAGACCCTATGATGCAACGTACGCCGGCTGAGTTTTTAGCCCACCACGCGCTTTCATTGGAGAAACCAGCATGAGCCACCTTTCCCAGGCATTGGCATCATCCGATTTTGCAATCACCAGCGAACTGACACCGCCCAAGGGGGTGAACCTGGATTCTCTTCTGGAAAAGGCAGCTCTGCTTAAGCCGCATGTTTCCGCCATTAACCTGACTGAATCCCACGCCGCCCGTATGGCCATGGATCCGGTTGCGGTAGGCCATCTGCTGCTGGATCACGGGGTCGAACCGATTGTGCAGATGACGGCGCGCGACAAAAACCGCCTTGCGATCCAGGCCAGTATCCTCGGTGCTGCGGCTCTGGGTATTTCGAATATTGTTTTCATGGGTGGCGACCCGCCGAAGAACGGTGATCACCCCGATGCCAAGCCGGTATTCGATCTTTTTGCCTCCCAGTTGCTGGAAGCGGCACATACCCTGAACAATGGAACTGATCTGACGGGTAACGAACTGAGCGGCAAGCCGCAACTTTTCGCCGGCGCTGTGGCAAATCCCGGTGCAAGTGATCTTAATGCGGAGATCGACAATCTGCACCGCAAGATCGATGCCGGAGCGCAATTCTTTCAGACTCAGGCAGTTTATGATGTCCAGCCCTATGCGGCGTTTCTTGACAAAGCCCGCTCCCCCAGGCCGATGCTGGCCGGCATCATCCCGATCAAATCGGTAAAGATGGCAACCTATATGAACGAACGCATCCCTGGAGTCGATATTCCAGATGCCTTGATCCAGCAGATTGCTGACGCGGGTGACGATAAAAACCGGGTTGCAGACGTGAGCGTTGAGATTGCCGCGAAGACTATCCGCGAACTACGCTCTGTCAGTCCCGGTGTACACCTGATGGCTATTGGCTGGGAAAGTTATATTCCGCAGATACTGGCGCAATCGCAACCTTAATCCAGTTAGTCTCCTAAACGATACATGCGCCACACCTTAACGGCCAATGGGTTTGTGGCATAGCCAAAATTCAGGCCGCTAAAGATCAAGCACCAAGGTCTCGCCCGCTTTGCCCCGTGAGATGCAGATCATCATTTCAGCGCCGATAGCTTTCTCGCTATCTGTCAACACCACATCGCGGTGCTCCGGGACCCCACCCAGCAGTCGGGTTCGGCAACAGCCGCACAAACCATCCTCGCAAGAAGACTCCACCTCGATTCCCGCACCACGCACGACATCCAGAATGCTTTGGTCAGGCGGCACCTCCAAGCGGACCTGCTGGCGTGAGAGCAACACCGTAAATGCCTCATTGCTTTTGGTCTTGGAAACTGGTGAAGCCGAAAATTGTTCCCAGTGCACTGACCCAGGCGGCCAATGTGAAGCTTGCGCACGCACGCTTGCCACCAGGCCCGGTGGGCCGCACACGTAAACATGCTCTTTGGGTGAGGGATCTTTTAATACCGAAGGAAGATCAATCCCCTGGGTTGAATCACCACCATCCAGGTGCAATGTCATATTGTCA
>CBFIBN010000247.1:0-1451 GCA_965660775.1 Arenicellales bacterium
TCAAGATCCTGCTCTTCAAATCTATCACTGCCTTGTCCGCGACCAACACTTCGTTCTATGCCTTCTATAACAGGAAGATCCAGCAACAAAGTAAGGTCGGGCCGCATGCCCTCTGTAGACACAGCCTCTATCTGCTGAATAAATTCCACAGGTATACCCCTCCCTCCTCCCTGGTAGGCGTAACTGGCATCGGTGAAACGATCACAAAGCACCCAGTCGCCGCGAAGGAGTGCAGGGTTAATGACTTCACTGATATGTTGGGCCCTTGCAGCGAAGATAAGTAGTAATTCAGCCTGTTTGCAGAGCGCATCAGATTCATGCAACACCCAACTTCGAATCTGTTCTGAGAGTCTGGTGCCCCCGGGTTCTCGAGTTAACACCACACGCCTGTCCAGCGCTTCAAGATCCCCCGACAAAAGAGATAATTGGGTGCTCTTCCCTGCCCCGTCTCCCCCTTCGAAACTGATGAACTTTCCCGTCAATGGCGTAGAAGCACAGCGTTGATATCTTGCCTAGTTCCGAAACCGACGAACGGCAGCATTATGCTCTTCAAGGGTATTAGAAAACTGGTGGGTACCATCACCTCTGGCGACAAAATAAAGCTCCTGGGTTGTTAACGGTCTTACGGCAGCTGCCAGCGCAGCCCGACCTGGCATGGAAATCGGCCCTGGCGTAAGCCCTGCCCTGGTATAGGTATTGTACGGGGTGTCCCGCCTCAAGTGGCTACGTTTCAAAGAGCCTTTGAGGGAGTCGCCCAGGCCGTAAATGACGGTCGGGTCTGCCTGCAGGCGCATCTTTCGCTTAAGGCGATTATGAAAGACCGCGCTGATCCTTGGCATCTCTGATGCCCGCATAGCTTCCTTTTGGATGATAGATGCAAGGATTAGAGCCTGGTATGGGGTGTCTAGCGTGATATCTGGAGTCCGCGAGGCCCACACCTCCTTTAGATTTCGTTCCATTTTGCGTGCGGCCCGATCAAGAATATCCAAATCCGACTCGCCCATGACGAAAAAATAGGTATCAGGGAAAAAAAGCCCCTCCGGTGAGAGCGCTGTCAAAGAGAGATTCTCACGAAACTGCTCTGGCGTGAGTGTGGCCAATTGCTGGGACAGCTTAGTCTGCTGCCTAAGTTTGCCGGTTAGATCCTGATAGTTCCAACCCTCCAAGAGGGTGATCTTGTGCTGGTAAATGTCCCCACGGCTGACTTTCCCAAGAATACGGGCGGGCGATTCGTGGGGCTCGATTTGATACTCCCCGGATTTTAGAGAATTAGCCGTCCCGCTTAAGATCGCCCACGCAACAATGGGCCATTCTGCCCGGGCGAGCTTTTGATTAACCAATAAACCCGCGAACTCGTAAAGGCCTGTGCCAGGCTCGACCACAAGGAATTGCCGGGTCGCATCGGACGGAGTTCGGATACTCTGGTGAAGATAGAGTAACAAAGCTCCTAC
>CBFIBN010000248.1:0-1429 GCA_965660775.1 Arenicellales bacterium
TGATACTGTCACAGTAACTGGCACTGAGAACCTGATGATGGCGGCCACCCTGGCGCGGGGTACCACCGTACTGGAGAACGCCGCGCGTGAACCTGAGGTGGTGGATCTCGCCCGTTGCCTGATCAGCATGGGTGCCCGTATTGATGGCGCTGGCAGCGACATCATTGAGATTCAAGGCATAGACAGTCTGGGCCCAGCGAAGCATCGCGTGATACCGGATCGCGTTGAAGCGGGCACCTTCCTGGTGGCCGGTGCGGCCACGGGCGGTCGAATCAGTCTGCGCGGTGTCAATCCCTCGCATCTGGATGCAGTGACGGCGAAGCTGTGCGAGGCAGGAGCCGAAATTTCAGTGGGAGAAGATGAATTAACGCTGGATATGTCGGGTCGCCGACCCCGGGCTGTGGCCTTGCAGACTGCCCCATACCCGGGTTTTCCGACCGATATGCAGGCCCAGTTCGTCCTTCTGAATTGCATCGCCGAAGGGACGGCTAGCGTCACCGAGCGTATTTTTGAGAACCGTTTTATGCACGTGCAAGAGCTGCAGCGCATGGGTGCGGATATTGAACTGCGCGGCAACACGGCGATAGTGCACGGTATGAATGAGCTGGGAGGTGCGCAGGTAATGGCCACGGACCTGCGGGCATCGGCCTGCCTGGTGCTGGCTGGCCTGGTCGCAAAAGGGCAAACCACGATCGACCGGATTTATCACATTGATCGAGGTTATGACTGCATTGAGGAGAAGCTTCTGCAGTGTGGTGCCGATATCCAAAGGGTGTCCGATTTACGCTCGCACCGGGTCAGCGCGGTTCAGTAGCGCAGTCGACAGCCATTTCGTTATGCCAGCATCCGCTATACAGCTGCTCATCACAAGGTCTGTGCCTTCATGAGCATGAAGATACTAGACGCTAACGCACCCGATTTTGATGCGGCACTTGAGGTTCTACTGAGTCGTGCTCAACCCTTTGATGCCTCGGTGGATGAGACGGTTCGCGACATAATCGCTGCTGTGCGCGACCGGGGTGATCAGGCACTACTGACCCTGACCGAGCGTTTCGATGCGCTGAAACTGGATCGCGCCGAGCAGCTTGAAATACCTTCGGATCAGTGGCGCTTGGCCAGTGAGTCGCTGGATCCTGAATTGCGAGCCGCCCTGGAAACCGCGGCTGAAAGAATCCGGGAGTTTCATACCCATCAGCGCGAATCGTCATGGCAGTTTGAACAAGCCGACGGTACACGACTGGGTCAGCAGATCACCGCGCTGGATCGAGTGGGTTTGTACGTGCCTGGTGGTAAAGCGGCTTATCCCTCCTCGGTGTTGATGAATGCGATCCCGGCGCAGGTTGCCGGCGTTGGGGAACTCATCATGGTTGTGCCCACACCCGGTGGCGAGATCAGCCCCGCTGTATTGGCGAGCGCACACCTCGCCGGT
>CBFIBN010000249.1:0-1427 GCA_965660775.1 Arenicellales bacterium
GCTCGTGCCAAACCACTCACCGGCGCGCGCCTGAGTTGGGATATGCCGACTGCCAACAGAGCGCCGGCAACGCTGTCCCCCCGGTTGGCGAGCACCTCACGGTCCTCGAACCAAAAGCTCACTGGGTTAGCGATGTTATGGCGACGATGAAACATCAAAACGCTCTAAACCAAAGCATTGATAAGCGGCCGGTATCTCACCATCGAGCACCCACTGGGGGACTTCGTGCGCATGTACCGCCGCCAGAGTAACGCCACTATGACAGGAAAAAGAAAACGCACCGGGAAACTCCGAGGATTGCGTATAAACAGGAAAGCCATCGGGCGTCATGATCCGTAACGCAGCCCAAGTGCGCTGGATGCGCAAATCCCGCAAATAAGGAAACGCGCGAGTGCATTGGCGGGCAATATCCTGAAGCGTTGATGTTTGGGTATCCAGATCAAAACCCGCATCCCGTGCTGACGGGCCCAACATGAAATTTCCCTCGTCCGTTTGACGGACATAGTTTGTTGGGTAGTCCAGCAACTGCGGGCTCCTTTGGGTCACGACGATCTGTCCCTGCACCGGAAATACAGGCACCGAGAGCTCCAGCTGCGCTCCCAGATCACTCGAACCATGTCCCGCGGCAATCACCAGCCTTTCGCAACCAACGACAAGTCGGTCGCCACTGAAAAGCTCGAAGCCCCCTGAGTCCAGTGGACGAATACGGTCGATGTGCGATCGCGGCAGATAGGTTCCACCATTAAGATCGAAGCCCTCCTGTAACGCACGCAACAACCGTAAGGGATTGACGTGGCCATCGTGCGGACAATAGGTAGCACCTGGCACCTCGGGCCCGATTCCAGGCAGCGACTCAGCGAGTGTCGGGTTCTCGACCACCTCGTAGTCATAACCATCGTTGCCGGCCTCGTGCCGCAACTGCTCCAATACTTTAAGGTTGGCTATGAATTCCGCCTCGTCCACCGCAATAGAGAATCCGCCAGGCCGGTGATAGCCCGTTGTGGTCCCAGTCCTGTCGTTAAGTTCGTCACTGAATGCAAGCCAGTCATTGGCAGATTTGCGCGACCAGCGTGCATATTCGGGCATACCTTGGCCTTTTCCCTGAACCCAGACTAAACCAAAATTGCCACGGGCGGTGCGGATGGCATTGTCACCCTCATCGATCAGACCAACACTGCCGCTGAGCTTGCTTAACCCATAAGCAAAGGCCGAACCCAGCAGCCCGCCTCCGATCACTGCGATATCCATTTGCCTCAACGGGCGCTACCGCCAAACACCAAAACCCTAAGCATCCAAACCGGATTTCGTGTAAACACAGATATTGATCCTGCCAACATCAACCAATCTTACCGGCAAGCAGCCAACGTAATCCGACTATGGCGGTCAACGAGCCGGCAGCCATCGCCATGAAGGCAAAACCCCATCCG
>CBFIBN010000250.1:0-1412 GCA_965660775.1 Arenicellales bacterium
CCGGGGGGTGGTTTTCAGGCCGGGGCCATCTTCGCTGCTGGATTTATTCTTTACGGTTTGGTGTTCGGCACCGAAGCTCTGCGCAACGCCATACCGCCCGGGCTGTTACGGTTTGTTATGGCACTCGGGCTGGTCTTGTATGCCGGGGTTGGCGCAACCACAATGCTGCTGGGCTCAGATTACCTCGCTTACGGCGCGCTCGCGGATAATCTAATAGAGGGCCAACACCTGGGAATCTTCCTGGTCGAACTTGGGGTTGGCATCACTGTGAGTGCAGTGATAGTCACCATCTTCCTGGCCTTTGCCGGGCGCAATGATCCGTGAACGTCGCTGGACTGTACAACTATTGGATTGTCATCCTGCTGATGATGACGGGTTTCTACGTGGTGATCTCCAGTGGCAATCTGGTCAAGAAAATCATCGGATTGAACCTATTCCAGGCTTCGGTTTTCATTCTTTATATCAGCATGGGTAAAGTCATGAACGGCGCCGTACCCATATTGCGTGAAGGCGTCACGACTTACTCTAACCCTCTACCCCATGTGCTCATCCTGACTGCGATCGTGGTCGGGGTAGCCACCACTGCCTTAGGTCTCGCACTCGTGGTGCGAATTCGTGAAGCCTACGGCTCAGTCGAAGAAAACGATATTCACCGCCAGGACGAGTCCTTGTGATTAGTGCGCAACTGCCGGCGCTACAGGTGGTTGTGCCGTTGCTGGCTGCGCCACTGTGTCTGATCTTGCATCGACCCTTTGCAGCGTGGCTACTGACATTCGTCGTCAGCGGCATCTCGCTTCTGGTTTCAGTTGCTCTGCTCGGGCAAATACTGGAACAGGGTGTCATCGACTATACCTTTGGTGGCTGGGCGGCACCGTTTGGTATCGCCTACCACATCGACTTCGCCAACGCTTATGTGCTGTTGATCGTCACAGCGATCAGCACAGTGGTGTCCATCTTTGCCAAGCGCAGTGTCGCCAGTGAAATCGAGGCGCACAGTCAGGGACTTTTTTACACCGCCTGGCTGCTCTGTCTGACTGGACTGCTGGGCATCACAATAACCGGGGATGCATTCAACCTTTTTGTCTTTCTCGAGATTTCCTCGCTGTCGAGTTACGTACTCATTGCGATGGGGAACGATCGCAAAGCGCTGACCGCGGCCTACCAGTACCTGATCATGGGAACGATCGGTGCAACTTTTATTCTTATTGGGATCGGCCTTTTGTACATGCTGACCGGCACACTAAATATGCTCGACATGGCGCAGCGCTTGATTGCCGTCGCCGACAGTCGCACAGCGCGCGCCGGGTTTGCTTTTCTGACGGTGGGTCTGGGCCTGAAGATCGCATTGTTCCCACTTCATCTGTGGTTACCCAATGCCTATGCCTACGCGCCCTCAGCAGTCAGCGCCTTCC
>CBFIBN010000251.1:0-1402 GCA_965660775.1 Arenicellales bacterium
TGTCGAGGCGCATTTTGCGCATCTGGTGGTTCATGGTGTACTGCATCTGCGTGGGCACGATCACCAGGAAGAGCGCGAAGCACACCAGATGGAAACACTTGAAAAAACGATCCTTGCCGGCCTGGGCTTTAGCGACCCCTACCAGGGGACTTGAGTTTTTATGCCTATTGAGATCAAACCCCCTGGCGAAGCCGCTCGCGGCAACGTGTTGCAACGCCTTGGGCATCTGTTGCGCGGCATCCCCTTTACTCGAGGCCAGCTGTTCACCACGCTGCGTGAAGCCCGGCAGCGTAATCTGCTGGATGACGATACCCTGCAGATGATGCGCCGGGTGGTCGAAGTATCAGACCTGCAGGTTGAGCAGGTCATGGTATCGCGCGGGCAGATGGTGACTGTCGATTCCCGGCAGACCCTTGACGACGTGCTGCCGGTGATTACCGAATCCGCACATTCACGTTTTCCGGTAACCGATGGCGACAAGGATGGCGTGATAGGCATTTTGCTGGCCAAGGATCTGCTGCACCAGCTACAAAGCAACGGTGGAGATGCACTGCCCTGGGCGACATTGCTGCGCCCCGCGGTTTTTATTCCCGAAAGCAAGCGTCTCAATGTACTGCTGCAGGAATTTCGTGACAGCCGTAACCATATGGCGATCGTAGTTGACGAATATGGCGGGGTGGTTGGCTTGATTACTATTGAGGATGTGCTTGAGCAGATCGTCGGTAATATTGAAGACGAGCACGATGTCGATGGTGCCGTTGGCATGGTGCTGCGCCGTGGCTCAGATTCTTGCGTCATCAAGGCGATGCTGCCGATCGACAGTTTCAATCATCTGTTCGGACTCGATCTGGATCCGCTGGAATACGACACCATGGGTGGGTTGGTGACCGGAGCGTTAGGTCATGTGCCGCGCCGCGGTGAGATCATCAAGGTGGAGGGCATTACGGCCGAGGTGTTAAGTGCCGATAGTCGTCGGCCGCGCCTGCTGCGTATTACCGACTTACCCTCTGGCGATTAAGCCTGTCCACCCGTAACGGTGATGCGCTTTTGGGGTGTCCGGTTTCGATTCTCGTTGGCGCTGGTGGCCGGGGCGCTCTACCCGCTTAGTTTTGCGCCTTTGAATCTGGCGCCCCTGGCGCCCTTGTCATTGGCCGGTCTTTTTTTTGTGTGGCGCTGTGCATCGGCGCGTGAGGCCGGGGTGCTGGGCTTTGTTTTTGGCCTGGCAACCTTTGCGGTTGGTATCTCCTGGGTCTACGTCAGTTTGCACCAATACGGCAACATGCCCGCGCCATTGGCGGCAGTCGCGGTGGTGATTTTCGCCGGGCTGATGGCTATCTACCCGGCGCTGGCCGGCTGGGGTCAGGCCTGTTTCAGGCCTTTGTCGCCGGCGATGCGCTGCATT
>CBFIBN010000252.1:0-1378 GCA_965660775.1 Arenicellales bacterium
CAGGCACCCGGGCCGCCAGGGCGGCGTTGCGCATCTGCCAGCCGCTGACGATCTTGCCATCGTTATCGATTGCACTATTTGCCCATGTCTCCCAGGGGTTGTCTCCACCAAAACCATGACTGCGCAGGTAATCACTGTAGCCAAGATCGGCCGGCAGAATCGGGTCTGGATAGAGCCCGGCAAAAAGCTCGTATGGCAAAAACCCGTTGTTGCTAAGGCGTTGCTCCTGAGTTGAGCCAGGGGATACATTGAAGCGCGATGTTGCCCGCGCATTGAAATGCCCCTCAGATTTTCCGACCACAACGGCTTGCATGCCGGCGTCGCCCAGGTAGTCGCCCAAGGTCAATTCACCAAGTTTCAAAGGATCTTCGTTGGACATCACTCCATGGGAAGCGACATAGCGGCCGGTGTAGAAACTCGCCCGCGATGGCCCACAGAGCGGCGCCTGGCAAAAGGCATTAGGAAATCGTACCCCACGGCTTGCCAGGGCATCGATGTGGGGGGTATCCAGATACGGGTGACCGAAGCACGACAGGTAATCTGCCCGCAATTGATCACACATGATAAAAAGAATATTCATGGCCGCTTGGATTTTATTTAACCCCTTGGGGATCGTACACCCATAGATTGTAAGGCTATGGTGTTAACACGGCACCTCCGATTTTAAGCAAGTATCGGAGCCATACTCATGGCTTTGGCAGGAAGCTTCTGTTGTACCATGCATTCCCTGAATATCCTTTGGGGGCCGACCCGCATTCTTGAGTGAGATGATCGAGAAAATGAGAGTTTATGTATTTAAAAGCAGTCACTAATCTGCTGCTGGCTATGTTTTGCATCTCGATCATGGACACCATGATCAAGATGCTGAGCGGCGGTTATGCCCTGCACCAGTTGGTATTCATCCGCGCTACCATTAGCCTGGTGATCTTGCTGCCTATCTTGTTTCGCCATGGCATTATGGCGATGCACACCCGCCGTCCTGGCGCACATATCTTGCGTGGATTGTTACTGGTCATGGCTAACATGACGTTTTTCACCGGCCTTGCCAGTTTGCCGCTAGCCCAGGCTTCTGCTTTGGTGTTTTTTGCCCCTGTCATCATCACCGTATTTTCGTTTTGGATTCTGAAAGAGCAGTTCGGACCATTCCGCTGGGTAGCGGTGTTGGTCGGGCTGGTGGGTATGATCCTCGTAGTGCAACCATTTTCAGGGCATATCGAGTTGGCGTATCTTTGGCCGTTGGCCGCTGCCTTTTGTTACGCGGGGTTTACCACAATGACACGCTATATCGGTAAAACTGAGAGTGCTTCATTGCTCGCGGTTACAGCACAGGGCGCTTTTCTTCTGGTGAGTGCGCTGATGGGACTCGTCGTTGGGGGTG
>CBFIBN010000253.1:0-1297 GCA_965660775.1 Arenicellales bacterium
TCTGCATGACAGCCTCGGTTTCAAGCGCTGGATCCCCTAGAACGACTCTTCCCGCTGGAAAATCGGCAGCGACCAGTCCCGCGAGGTATGCGTAACGATCGTCAATGACAACTTGGCTAAAGGGTGCGCCCGAGTGGGGCACCGATCTTGGTTGAATTCTGCGGATCATACAACTGCCCTAGCGACGTCGTTGACCCAAACAACAATCATAAAGGTGAACTGCACGCGCCTGCAGCGAGGCTGCCTCAGTGACGAACGGGAGGATCTATCTCGAAAGCCAGGTCATCGTCTTTCTCGTAGACACGTACGCTGCCGCCCGACGCAAGCTCTCCAAACAGTAGTTCCTCTGCCAATGCCTGGTTAATACGTTCTCGGATTAACCGCGCCATGGGTCGAGCTCCCATCGTGACATCGTGGCCATGGCGCGCCAGCCACTGACGGGCGCTGCTATCAAACTGCAGTGCTACATGTTTGTCGGCCAGTTGACTCTCCAGCTGAAGGATAAACTTGTCGACAACGTGCGCAATGGTCTGCTTATCAAGAGCGCCAAAGCGGATAATCGAATCAAGCCGGTTACGAAATTCCGGTGTAAACAATTTGTTGATCACTTCGGTGTCATCGGCACTGTGATCCTGGGTGACAAAGCCTACCGAGCCGCGCGCCATCTGGGTAGCGCCGGCATTAGTCGTCATTACAATAATCACGTTGCGAAAATCTGCTTTGCGGCCGTTGTTATCAGTCAGGGCGCCGTAGTCCATAACCTGTAATAACAGGTTGAAAACATCGGGGTGGGCTTTTTCGACCTCATCAAGCAGCAACACCGCATGTGGATTCTGGGTGATCGCCTCGGTCAACAGCCCGCCCTGATCAAAACCCACGTAGCCTGGCGGTGCGCCGATTAAACGCGAGACGGTATGGCGCTCCATATACTCAGACATGTCAAAGCGGACCAGCTCAATACCCAGGGTGAGTGCGAGCTGGCGGGTCACCTCGGTCTTGCCCACGCCCGTCGGCCCTGAGAACAAAAAAGATGAAATGGGTCGGTCCGGATTACCCAGACCCGAGCGTGACAGTTTGATCGCGCTGACCAACGCACCAATGGCAGTATCCTGGCCAAAAACCACGCGCTTAAGATCACCCTCCAGAGTTCGCAACACATCTTTATCGGTGGCGCTCACGGTCTTTGGCGGAATCCGCGCCATCTTTGAGACCACGCGTTCGATATCAGACACGCCGACCGTTTTTTTGCGCTTGGAGGCAGGCGCGAGGCGCGCCTGGGCGCCGGCTTCATCAATGA
>CBFIBN010000254.1:0-1292 GCA_965660775.1 Arenicellales bacterium
TCTAGTTTTCCGCCGGACAACTCATAGTGGATATCTAAAAGTTCAGCCAAAGCAAGATCATGGGTGGCTACGACTAACGCTTTACCGCTTTTATTAACCAACTCCAGCATCAACGTTTGAACACCTTGCGCTGTTTTTTGATCGAGATTGCCAGTAGGCTCATCCGCCAGCACACAATCTGGTTCGCCCACCAAAGCTCGCGCGACCGCGGCGCGCTGACGTTCACCACCAGATAGTTCTGGGGGCTTGTGATTAACCCGATGCTCAAGGCCTACCCGAGACAACATAGACTTTGCATTTTTCCGAGCACTGTTGATGGAATCGCCCCGCACCAGTAGCGGCATCGCGACATTTTCAAGTGCAGTGAATTCGGTCAATAGGTGATGAAATTGATATACGAATCCAAGGTGCCGGTTCCGAAGAGTGCCAAGTTGCTTTGCGCCGAGGCGATCAATACCGCGCCCAGCGAATGCGATATCGCCAGCGGTAGGCTTAAGGAGGCTACCCAAGGCTTGAAGCAAGGTGCTTTTGCCGCTACCGGAAGCCCCGGTAATCGCCACACTTCGGCCTTTGTTGACCTCGAGGTCAATACCGTTGAGAACCTCGACCGGCAAACCCGCTTCAGTAAATGTCACCCGAACATCCGTACAGCTCAAGATGGCAACGGATTTATTCATAACGTAATGCCTGGGCAGGCTCAGTGCGGGCAGCTCGCCAGGCCGGGTAAATAGTGGCCACCAAGCTGATAAAAAACGATACTGCCGTTATCGTCGCAACATCCGGCCAACGCAACTCGGCTGGGAAGTCACTGATAACATAGACGCTGGCAGGAAAAAACTCAATATTGAACAATTCCTCTATCCAGGGAACCAGGCTTTCAATATTCAAGGCAGTCAGCACGCCACACACCGCGCCGACCAGAGTCCCGACGAGCCCTATCACTACCCCCTGGACGACGAAAATACCCATGACCTGAAATGGGGGCAACCCAAGCGTTCGCAGTATTGCCACATCGGCCTGCTTATCTGTCACAACCATCACCAGAGTCGAGACGATATTAAATGCGGCTACGGTAATAATAAGCAACAAGATTATAAACATTACCCGCCGTTCAATTTTCAAAGCGGTGAAAAAGTTGGCGTGTTCTCGTGTCCAGTCGTTGAGCCTCAGGCCTGGGCCAAGTTTGCGGCCGAGAGCTCCTCCAATTTGACGGGCCTGGTAGAGGTCTTTCAGCTGGAGTCGGATTCCGCTGACCCCATTAGCCGATTCCAACAGAGTCGCTGCATCGTCCA
>CBFIBN010000255.1:0-1284 GCA_965660775.1 Arenicellales bacterium
CTGTTTTGATGGAGGTCGACCAAATGCCTGGATTACGCACGATACTGGTTCCATTTAACAATACTCAACCCACGGCTGCCGCTATTGATGCCGCACGCCTGATTTCGGAGGGCTCAGGAGCCTATATCGAAGGTGCGTATTGCCGTCAGGTACTCCCGATTATCGCCGGCGAAGGCATTACCCTGCCAGGCGATTATCTGGCCGAGTTTGAGGAAGAAGGCAAGCAGCAGGCAACACTCGCTCGCGAAACCTTTGAATCACTGATTGGCGCACGGGGTATTCCGATGGGTTCACTGGAGGGCGAGGGGATTCGGGCCGGCTGGACCGAAATGATGGGTACGGGTCCTGAAGGTATTGGGGAATACGCTCGCGCTTTTGGCATTAGTGTACTTTCGAGAGACCTGTCCGGCGGTAATGTGGACTGGAAAAGCACTGCCGAGGCCCTACTGTTTGAAAGTGGTCGGCCACTATTGCTAGTCAGTAATGAGATTCCCGAAACGATTGGTCGGCGCATTCTCGTTGCCTGGAACGGCAGCACCGAGACTGCGCGGGCCTTGAGCGCCGCGAGGCCGTTGTTGGCCACCTGCGAAGCTGTGCAGGTACTGGCCGTTGAGGGGGGATTGGTATCCGGGCCTGATGTTGAAATCATCACGGCCCACCTGCGCGCCAGTGGCTTCAAGGCGCAGGCGAAAACCCGCGATAGCAGTGGCACGACTGTGGGTCAGGTTATTGTCTCTGAAGCGCAGGACTTTGGGGCAGACCTTATTGTCAAAGGGGCCTTTACCCATAGCCGCCTACGTCAACTCGTTTTTGGCGGCGCTACCAGCGAAATTTTCAACCATGCCACCTGCCCGGTCATTATGTGCCATTGATCAAAGCCTGGTTTCGATTGGCCGGTGCTGTTGGGCGAACCCTTGGGTCGTCCCGGCTTTAAAAGTACAATTCGCCTGCGCATCGTGGAAGTAATCGACGCACTAGAGCCGTAGTTTCCTC
Organism: Arenicellales bacterium; assembly: GCA_965660775.1. Lineage (GTDB taxonomy): Bacteria > Pseudomonadota > Gammaproteobacteria > Arenicellales > UBA868 > UBA868. The sequence goes on from CBFIBN010000255.1 coordinate 994, forward strand.
ACTATGTATTTAACAAAGGAGAGTAGTTGATGAAAAACCCCGTTCGGGTCTCGATCACTGGTGCCGCGGGGCAGATCAGTTATGCCATGCTGTTTCGGATTGCAGCCGGAGATATGCTGGGTCCAGACCAGCCAGTGATTCTACAACTGCTTGAGATCCCCCCAGCCATGGATGCCTTGCGCGGCGTAGTCATGGAGTTGGAGGACTGCGCTTTTCCACTGCTGCACAGGGTGCAAACCTCGGATGATCCGGACCAGGCCTTTGGCGATACCGACTTTGCAATGCTGGTGG
>CBFIBN010000256.1:0-1277 GCA_965660775.1 Arenicellales bacterium
CCAACCCGAGCTTCGTGTGGCAGGACATCAACGATGTCCCACGTAACATTGCCAGATTCGACCTGGGTGCGTACTTCACCAAGACCGCCGTTATAGTTCACAAAGTTAGCCGTGCCGCCAGACCAGGTATCTGCATAGGCCTTCTGCTGGCTCATCGTATAAGCGCCACCCCAAGAGGCGATTGTGACGTCAGCATGTGCGGGTACGGCTAGAGCCGCCGCAATTACCGCCGAGGTCAGACTGGTTGCTAAGAGATGCTTACTCATTCTCATTCCTCCACTATCGGTTAGTTATCGTCATCAAGTATGACGTTAGAAAACACGTTCCCAGGGTCACAATCAGTTGGCACCCTCGGTGACGTCAAGTGCCCGGCAGTCCTCCATTGACCAGCCGAACTTGACCATGTCTCCCTCGTTTAGCGCCGCATGGTGCGACGCATTGGGGATTTTAACAATAAAATCACTATGTCCGCAGATCGACGCGCGGGTGCGGATATGATCGCCCAGGTAGATCAATTCTTCTACCTTGGCCTCAAATAGGTTTGGGAATTTACCAGGTTCGGGATTTACCTCGACCCGCTCTGGACGCAGCGACAGTGTGGTCTGGGCGCCTACGGCACCGATGTTGACTTTAAATGCTTGAATTTGCTCGCCGCTATTGAGTTCGACCTGGCATTGATTTCCCTCGATGCTGCGTACGACTCCCATCAGCCGGTTGTTTTCGCCGATAAACTGCGCGACAAATGCGTTCTCGGGTCGCTCATACAGGTCGTTCGGAGCCGCTAGTTGCTGGATGACGCCATCATCGAAGACGGCGATACGGTTCGACATAGTCAGTGCCTCGGACTGGTCGTGGGTGACGTAGACGACCGTTACTCCAAGGCTTTCGTGTATATGTTTAATCTCATACTGCATCTGCTCACGCAGTTGCTTGTCGAGCGCTCCGAGTGGTTCGTCCATCAGCACCAGATCAGGATCAAACACCAGGGCCCGGGCAACGGCCACCCGTTGCTGTTGACCACCGGAGAGCTGGGCTGGACGACGGCTGCCAAATGCACCGAGTTGAACCATGTCGAGTGCACGCTTGGTTCGTGACTCAATCTCGGATTTGTTGAGTCTACGGACCTCAAGCGGAAAGGCCAGGTTCTCATTAACCGTCATATGCGGGAAGAGAGCATAGTTCTGGAACACCATGCCAATCCCACGTTTGTGCGGGGGCACAGCGTTGATGGGCTGATCGCCCAGGTAAATCTCACCATGGGTCGCTGGCTCAAAACC
>CBFIBN010000257.1:0-1210 GCA_965660775.1 Arenicellales bacterium
CGCCGCGGTGATGATCGGGCCGTATCCAGTGCATCGACACAGGTTGCCCGCAAGAGCATCGTTCAGGGTTTCGCGATCAACCGTAAATTCATTGGAATCACGAGCATAATGCAGCGCGGCCAGACTCATCACGATACCCGGGGTGCAAAAGCCGCATTGAGAGCCATGAGCTTTGGCCATCTCGATCTGAACCGGGTGAGGTTGTGGATCAGCTAAGTGCTCGACGGTAAGTACCTGGGTGCTATCGACTGTACCGAGCGGAATAATGCAGGCGTTAACCGGCTGGTAACGCAGCTGGTTATTTTCCGTGCGACCCAGCAATACCGTGCAGGCGCCGCAGTCTCCTTCGGCGCAGCCTTCTTTGGTACCGGTCAGACCCTGGTTGAGACGCAGGAAATCCAGCAGTGTTTGCTGCCCATCGAAGGCATCCAGTGCAATTTCCTGGTCGCCAAGCAGGCAGCGGAATGCAGATCGTGCGGTTGTCATAGGCCGTTTGGGCGGGTCCGTCAGCTGCCGCGGTAGGTGCTGTAGCCGTAAGGGGAAACCAGTAGCGGCACATGGTAGTTGGCCTGCGCTTGAGCAATGCCAAAGCGGATGACGACCGTATCCAGAAAAGCCGGATCCGCCAGTTCAACACCAAGATTGCGGAAATATTCCCCCGCGTCAAAATGGAATTCGTAGATCGCGCAGTTAAAGGCTGCACCTTCCAGCACGGGCCCGTCGTTGCGCCCATCGGCGTTGGTACACCCCCGACAAATCTCGGTGAGTGAATCGTCAATACGATAAAGTATCCAGTGCATGCCGGCGGCAGGTTGGCCGGTGGCCGTATCCAGAACATGGGTGGTGAGTTTGCCCATGGGCTCCTCCTTCGGTGGCGGTTGGGGCGAAGAATAGCGGCTCAGGACCCCCGCCGTGTGTGCCGTGTGGCACGATGCAGTGTCACATAGAGGGTCGCTATCGTCAGTATCAGCTTGCCTTAAACACTTTCAATATAAATTTGATAATAACGTGAAATCTTCTTCAAAGTCTCAGTTAATATTCCGACCACTACAGATGTTGAGCACAAGATGATCCACCAGAACACCGCATGAAAGGGCAGTCGACTTATCCACGCGATCTGATCGGTTACGGCCGCACCCCGCCCCAGGCTGATTGGCCAGGTGGTGCGCAGATTGCGCTGCAGTTCGTGGTCAACTATGAAGAAGGCGCA
>CBFIBN010000258.1:0-1207 GCA_965660775.1 Arenicellales bacterium
AAGAGATCCTGATCGGCTGACCTACTACAAGGAAGAAGTAGGCGGACTGGTTATGGGTGGGTACGAACCGAACCCAATCGGCTGGGCACAACAGGGCTTTCCCGATCAATTCGCCTTCTCGCTGCTTGACTCCGACTGGAATCACTTTGAAGAGCTTATGACGCTTGCCTTGCCGCGCGTGCCAGCGCTACAGCACACAGGTATCAAGGAGCTGCTGAACGGCCCCGAAAGTTTTACCCCCGATGGCAATTTTATTCTCGGCGAAGCACCGGAACTCGCTGGCTATTTTGTTGCGGCAGGTTTTAACGCCTTTGGCATCGCCGCTGGCGGTGGTGCCGGACAAGCACTTGCGCAGTGGATTATCGGCGGTGAACCACCCTATGACCTGTGGCCAGTGGATATCCGGCGCTTTGGCAAGCCGCACCACGATATAGGCTGGGTGCGCAATCGCACCTACGAAATGTATGGAAAACACTACACCATTGCCTGGCCGTTTGAGGAGCACGATTCCGGACGACCTTTCCGACGATCACCACTTTACGAATCACTGCGAGCGCAGGGTGCCTGCTTTGGCGAAAAACTGGGCTGGGAGCGACCTAACTGGTTTGCGCCCGAAGGTGTAGAAGCTGAAGATGAATACTCTTTTAACCATCAGAACTGGCTACCCTACTCGGCCCTTGAGCACGAAGCTGCCAGAGAACGGGTTGCCGTCTTTGATCAAACCTCTTTTGGCAAGTTCATGGTTACCGGTGCCGATGCCTGTGCCGCCCTTGAGTGGATCTGCGCCAACCGTATCGATCGCCCGGTCGGCTCTGTCATCTACACCCAATTGCTTAACAGCCGCGGCGGAATCGAAAGCGATCTGACCGTAGCGCGAATCGCCAGCGATCGTTTCTATATGGTGACCGGAACTGGTTTCGTCACCCACGATTACCACTGGATCCGACGCAACATTCCAACTCATCTGGATGCCAGTATCACCGATGAGACTGATTCCTTGAGCGTGTTGTCACTGATGGGCCCCCAAGCCAGGGAAGTACTAAGCCGCGTCACAACTGACCCTGTCGACAACGAAGCTTTCCCCTTTGCCAGGGTACGTCAGCTGCAGGTAGACGATAGTCCTGTCACCATATTGCGCCTGACCTATGTGGGCGAACTGGGATTTGAACTGCACATCCCAGCAGATAATGCCCTTAAGGTCTACCAG
>CBFIBN010000259.1:0-1168 GCA_965660775.1 Arenicellales bacterium
TGAAGATCCTGCTCAATCACCTTCTCGATCCCGGGCCGCAGCACTTTAACTACCACCTCGGTGCTGTCTTGCAGGGTTGCCCCATGTACCTGCGCCACCGATGCCGACGCCAGGGGCTGAACATCAAAACTGGCGAAATGCTCACTCAATGGCGCGTCTAAGGCGCGTTCGATCACCTCGCGGGCCTCGTCACCGGGAAACGGCAGCACATCGTCCTGCAATCGTGTGAGTTCCACAGCAATGTCGGCAGGAATTAGATCCGGGCGGGTCGAGACCACCTGACCAAACTTGACAAAAACCGGCCCCAGTTCTTCCAGGGCTTCGCGCAGGCGTTGGCCGCGAGGTACATTGCGGTCACGAAACCAGTACCCTGGAAACAAGAACAACAAAAAGCGATACGGGCGAAACAGATGCAAAGTAAACACGAACTGGTCGAGCCCGTGCCGTACCAGCACACGGACGATCCGTAACATTCGCCAGGAACTGTTTAGCACTCGCCCTACCTGGCCTTGTGGGAATTCGCCAAACGCTCTATTCGCTGACGTAGTCGTTCGGCATCGTCACGCAACTGATCCACGCCGGCAATAAAACGCTCTACTCGTGGCCGACTGGCCAGCAGCCGGGTCTCCTCGACGAGAAACTCTGCCACGTTGGCTGTGCCCGAATCTGTCGCGTCGGCCGCCCAGTGGCCAAACATTCGCGCCCCGTTGGCCGCTTTATGCGCCAGGGTATCGCCAAGCACTTGGGCCAGAGCCTCCTCTGCGTCCAGGTTCAAAGCGCCCAGCAGAGTCTTGAGATCGGCAACCGTTTCGGGGTCCCCTTCGAGTGTCAGGCTGCCATCGCGAAAAACCGAAGGATCGAAACCGGTGCGAATAACCCGGGTGAAAGCGCCAGGTGTCCCGGATATGCTGACATCAGCTTGCCCCGCGGGTGCCAAGGCGAGTTGCACCTTAGCATCGTGAACTGAGAAATACATGGCGCGTACAAGCCCTTTAACTAATACCGCGACCACACGACCTTCCAGGGGTCGCAACTGGGGCAATGCGGCGGAATCACTGATCACGCGATTAAGAACGGCTTCGAGTCGGTGCTGTAAAGAATTCATCACTCGTGCGGGCAACGCTTCAGTAACGAAAACCGAGATGCAGGGCCACGATACCGCCATTGA